>CAZQXS010000034.1:5078-19078 GCA_964597275.1 uncultured Pseudomonadota bacterium
GAAAAAAACTTGACAGCGTTGGGAGGTGGGTAGATTCTAGCAATAGAACTCTAGCCTTCGGAGGTCAAATGCGTAAAGCCATCTTTCTTCCGCTCAGCGTGAATGGGCACTCACTTGAACCCAAACCAAGGAGGCCTCATGCAGCCCGTCCAATCGCACAAGACTCCCAAGTCCCTCTTGCTTCTGCTGGCCTTTGGCTTGATGGTCAGCCTTGCCGGGTGTGTCCAGAAACTCCCATCCCCTTCTGAAGACGCCAAAACCCTCTTAGTGGTAGCCACTGAGGTGGTCAACAAGGGGCAGAGAAATCGCATGTTCAACTACATCATGAAGTTCGAGCGCAAGCCGGAGTCTGGTTCGTGGTGGAGGGGGGCGACGGATCCGGATCCGAACGATGAGCGGTTTTTCAGTAAGCAGGTTGCACTGAAACGGAACGGTGAGAACCTGTTTCTGGTCTATGAACTGCCTCCCGGAGAGTATCGGCTGTTTTCCATGACCGAGGTTCCGGTCAATGTCTCAAATGCTCAGACAAAGACCACAAGGATGAGAGTGAGACCCTTCATGTTGGAAGAGGAAAAAATCACGATCTACTTCAGCAAGTTTTATTACACTCAGAAATTCACAACGAAGGGGTGGTTCACCTCACGCAAAAGACTGATACCTTTGAAGCACGAGGACTTTGAAAAAATCCGGACGCAGTTGAAAGCATTCAAGAACTTTGAGCTGTGGTCCTTCGCAGAGTCTTCGTGAAGCCCTTGTGATTGGTTACGAGAATTTCATGGGCAGGGTCGCCGGATCAAGTTAGGGAAATGGGCAGTCTCTTCAATCCTTCGTCATGCTCGGTGTCCATTTCCAAATTACGCA
The DNA here is from genome assembly GCA_964597275.1 of uncultured Pseudomonadota bacterium. Lineage (GTDB taxonomy): Bacteria > SAR324 > SAR324 > SAR324 > NAC60-12 > UBA8110. Next base: position 5,940 of record CAZQXS010000034.1, read on the forward strand.
ATTCCCGCAAATCGCCCTCCCAATTCAGGCGCCCTCGCAGTTCCCGCAACCGCTGAAGTTTTTGTAAGCGGACCCAATCTTTCAGCGCCTCGTTCACGGCGGCGGTTTTGGTTTGGGAGTGGGACACCGCCATGACCTCTTCCATGACGTGATCCCCGATGTTGATTGTGATACGCATGTCATCCATTTTCTGAAAAGAGTGTGCTTGCTTGATCATACCGAATCTGGCGGACTGGCACAAGAGCGCTTGTCCGTGCGGCTCAAATTCATTTCCAGCACGGGCAGTTCGCGTCCGGGGATGAGGGAGGGCACGGCTCCGGTGCGGGTCAGGCCCATGCGCTGGTAGAAGGCTTCGGCGTGGGGATCGGCGATGACGCGCAGGATGCGGCCTCCGAGGCGGTGGGTTTCGGTGCAGGCATGGTCAAACAGCACCCGTCCGAGGCCGTGGCCGATCCAGTCGGGATGCACCCAGAAATGGTCAATCATGACCCCCTCCGCAATGCCAACCAAGGCCACCACCCCCGCCACCTGCCCGGAGGCTTCGCCGACGAAGACCTCGTGGTGGCGCAGGTAGCCCTTTGTGAAGGTCAACTCGCCCCGCCACAGTTGCAGCCATGCTTCCGGATACCCCCAGTGCCGCTTGGCGGCGTGGGCCAGTTCCGTGAGGGCTTGGGCCTCGGAAGCACGGGCGCGGCGGAGGGTCCACTCTGGGGAAGCGTCAGGCATTCTCGTCATTTCCGCTCAGTTTTGATGATTCACCACAGAGTGGCAGAGGGCACAGAGTCAATGGAATTCATTGTGGCAGACACCGGAAGAACAACCCCAGCCGCTGCTCGGTCCACTGCCACGGGTCGTCCGGAGGGCCGTAGTCCTCCAAGAAACGGATCGGCCCGTAGCACGAACTGAGTGTGGGAGGATCCTTGTCCAGATCCTCCTGAAGGGTTTCCGGAAACTCCGCATTGAAGGAAATCGCATCGCCGCACTGCTTGTGGACTTTTTGCACCGTTTCAATGGGAAACAGCCGATCGAACGGATCGCAGAGCATGGCCCGCACCAGTGTTGCGAGGTAGGTTTTTGCGGCCTCGGAGTCGGGAATTTCGAGAAGAGCCTTTGCGGATTTCTTGGGACTGAGAATCTGCGCCTGTGTGAAATCGGGAAGCTGCGCCGCACCAGACGCTTGCAGTAGAACGGCCTCCAGAAAAGGCCGCAGCCAGTGTTTGTCCTTCACGTCCGAATTGACGCGATAGACGGGTTGCCCCACTGCGGCAAGTGGAGGGATGGGGGATTCTGAAGTCTCTGGTCCCGTTCGTCCTGAGCTTGTCGAAGGATGAACAACGATGCCTTCTGTCTTCTGCCTTTCGCCTTCTGTCCCTTCCTCACACCACCACCACTCCGTGTGTCCGTGCAACTCGACCTCAAGGGACGGTGCCCCCTCCTTTTCTGGAAGCTCCACCTGCAAGCGCACGGGCGGACAAAGCCGATAGGGGCCAGTGGACGCAAAGGTGTCGTAACCGGGCGGCAGCCCGCCCTCTCGGACGGGGCCGAACAAAAAGCGCACCCAGCGGCCTGATCCGGAATCTGGAGTTTCGAGGCTGCGCCAGCAGTTCCGCAAATCCTTCAGGTGTTGCTCCTGAAGTACGGATTTGAGGACTTCGGCGGGCATGCGACCCTCCAAATCGAAGCGCTCCACCTGTTGTTTCAGGACGGCTTCCAAGACTTCCGGGCCTTCCCGCAGTGCGGCATCCCACACGGGGTCCAGCAATTGCCACGTCGTCAACCGATCCAGTTCGGACGGTTCAAACGCGAGGTTGCTGCGATCCTCCCCGTCTTCCTCAAAAAGACCGAGCATGCGCTTGGCGGACGCTTGTAGCGGACACTCCAGAAACGCCCGCAACTGGCTGAGTGTGAGGGTGAGTGATTCCGGGATTTCTGGAGCTTCGGCTGGCGGCCACTGCGGTTGTAGCGCACGGCCCACTGCCGTCTGCTCCAGTATCTCCTTGGAAATCGGCTGCCCCGGATGCTCCCGCCCAAGCTGCTTGCGAGTCCAAAGCGCACGGGCCTGCTGAAACGCCTGCGGGTCGTAGTTCGGCAGCGGCTCTGTGGCTTCGGTGGGTTGGGAATCCTCAAATGCTGGAAAGTACTCCGGCGCGTAAGCCTTGAGCGGGTGGGCGGTTTCCTGAAATGCTTGGGCGAGGTAGCCGTCGTTCAGCACCTCCTTGAGCGTCTGGATCACGGAAGAGGGTTGCAGGGTTTCGCCCGTGATCTCGTTGCGGCTGACGTAGCTCAACACCAGCCGTTCCTGCGTGGAGACGAAGGTTTCGAGAAACATGTAGCGGTCGCGTTCCGGAGGCGAGACATCGCCCAAGCGGCGCTCGCGGTAGAGGCGCTTGCGGATGGGGTGCGCGAGCGGGATTTTGGCGGTGCGCAGGTCAAGGTTGTCCTGCTGTGGAGGGCTTGGGAATTTTCCTTCGCCCAAGCCGAGGATGAAAACCGCCTTGAAGGGGATCGGACGCATGGGGAGGAAGGAGGAGAGGGTCACGCCTTCGGCGAGGTAGTGTCCGCGATGCACGGTGGCTTGGGTTTGCTGCTGCCGGAAAAACTCCAGCACCGTCGGAAACGCAATCGTGCCGGGAGGGTCGTCCCAATCCAGATCCCGCAGTTTTTGCACGCTCTGGAGCAGGGTCTGGAATTCGGACTCATCTGCGTCGGTCGCAGGAGCAAGGTAGGTTTGGAAGAGCAGCCGGAGGTAGTCGGACCACTGCGCTCCGGAAAGCTGCCAGCTTGGCAGGTCGCGGGTGTCGGCAAAGAGCGAGCGCACGATCAGCAGGAAGCGGGCGGCGGCCTCGGCCTGCTCTTGCGGAACGTGATGCGGCAGGATGCGTTCTTTCTGAATTGTGCAAACGCCGTCAGGGTCGGCGCTGAGTCCGGGGGTGAGCAGTCGTCCCAATTCCAGCCTGCGGAAGCCCTGCTCCCAACTGAAGCGGTCCTCGTGGAGGTGGGGGTAGCCGCGTTCCCGGTTGTGCTCGGTGTCAATGCCGTAGAAGATGCCGAGGTCGTCCACCCACTGCCGCCATTGCGAGAGGTCAAGCGGCTCGCCTTGCGGACCCGTTTGGGCACTCACGAAATGGCGGCAGAAGCAGGGGTTGTCGAAAAGCGCAAAGCAGTCGCGGCGGCTGTAGTCGGAGTCGCCGAGTTGCAACAGGCCCTCCGCCACTTCTGCGAGTCGGCTGGCACTGCTGCTCGTTCCGTCAATCAGGTTGTAGGGCAGATCGTGCAACGCCTCGAACGCCTGTTCGAGTTCGTGCTGGTAGGTTGCCATGTCCGGGACGATGACCGCGATTTCGTGGAAGCGCAGCCCCGGCGTGTGCCGCACGGTGTCCCAGATCGTGTTGGCGACGATCTCGGCCTCTCGGCTGGGGTTGGGGCAGGCGAGGATTTCGAGGCTGGCGTCCTGTGGCATTCCCAAGCTGGAGGCGTCCAGTCGTCGCGGTTCGCGGTTGAGGATGTCCTGCTGCACCTGCTGAAGCACGGTGGGGTTTGCGTCGGGCGCGGCCTCCTGAAAGTGTTCCTCGAACTGCCACTCCGTGATCTGGTTCAGCAACCGAATGTTCTCGCGTCCGGGACGCCCCCACGCCTGCAAGAGCGGATTTTCCTCCTCATGCTCAAAGAGTTCCCCGACCTCGAAATCCTGCTCCTCGATGCGCAGGTCACGCTCAAAGTGCAGCCGCGTTTTGTTGAGCCGATCCGCCCAGCCCTCGTCCAATCCTTTGCGGAATCCGGCCTTTTGCTCCCAGACGGTTTGCAGGTCTTCCCAGAATTCGCGACAGGGGTTGAGCGTGTAAACGTGGATTTCGCGGACAGCCTCCAGTTGCTTGGCCAGCAGGTTCTGGTGGAATCCGGAAAAGTAGGAAAGCCCGAAAATGTGCAGCGCCTCGTCGTGCTTGCAGGGCTTGGGTTGCCACGCCTCGCAAAGTTCCGGGAGGGTTTTCCAGCGCGGCTCCCGGCGGTCGGCGCGGTCCAGCCGTTGGTTGCGCTGGGCGAGCATTCCGTTTGGCCCCAGCACGCGCTCCCAGAGTGCCTTCTGCCAGCTTTCCGGATCACCGGGAATCTCAACGGGCAGGGCGCGGTTGCCCTTGCGCCACGCAACCAGCAGTTCGCTGCGGGAGTACTCGTACTCTTGGAGCAGCTTGGCCAAACGCTCGGCCAACTGGAAGCGGCGGCGCGTGTGTGCCCGTGCCGACAATGCTCCGTTTCCGGAAATGTAGTCCCGTAGCGGCTGCCACACCTCGTCCGGGTGGGCCTCGGCTTCTGCCAGAGCGTCCAGCAGCAACTGCTGAAGCTGGTGCGCTTGCAACAACTGTGTGCGGGACGGCACCCCTCCTTCGTCGTGCAACACCCGCACAATCGCCTTCTCCAGCGGCACAAAGCGCAGATTCGCCGCAATGCCGAGCTGTTCCGCAACCCGCAGCGAAATCCATTTTTGCAGGCTGAAGTTGGGCACCACCACCGAAATCGGCTCAAACGGATCCCGGTCCCGGAGGTGCTGAACCAGCGGAGGGATGAGGTGATCGAGACGGTTGGCGTAGTGCAGAATGGGCATCGGAGATTTTTACGATTCCGATTTGCGAGGGATAGTGTTACAGTCAGCCCTTTGTTTTCCGGATGAGTGTGCCCACACCTTACCAGCCCAGCTTGAGGAATTCAATGGGTTTGCCCCGTCTCTGAGTCTGTGAGTTCAATGAGTTTGATGAGTTTGACGAGTCCTGAGCGTGGGGATGCCGCTTTGGGCGACCCCTTCGGAACTTTGGAGCTTTGGAGCTTTGTCCCCTTCGGTTCCCGATGTGGTTAGATTTCATTCTGTTGCTGGATGCCACCTTGCGGACGGCGGCACCCTTGGTGTTTGCGGCGATGGCGGGGATATTTGCGGAGCGTGCCGGAGTCATTGACTTTGGGCTGGAGGGCAAGATGCTCGGCGGCGCGTTCATGGCGGCGTGTGTGGCGCACTGGACGCAATCGGCGTGGCTGGGGCTGTTTGGCGCAATGGTGGTGGGCGTGGTCTTCTCGATGATGCACGGTTTCGCCAGCGTCACCAAGCGCGGCAACCAGGTGGTGAGCTGCGTGGCGATCAACATTTTTGCGATGGGCCTCACCACGGTTTTGGGCATCGCGTGGTTCCAGCGCGGCGGCAAGACCCCGCAGCTTCCGGCGGAGGCGCGGTTCCTGCCCATCGAACTGCCCTTTGCCGCAGAACTCCGGGGCATTCCCATCCTCGGCGAGGTTTACTCCGAACTCATCAGCGGCCACAACATCCTCGTGTATCTCGCGTTTCTCATGGTGCCGCTCACGGCGTGGGTGGTCTTCAAGAGTCGCTTTGGACTGCGCCTGCGGGCGACGGGCGAAAACCCGCTCGCGGTGGACACCGCCGGAATCTCCGTGAACCGCATCCGCTATCAGGCCCTGATCATCAACGGCATGATCGGCGGCATGTCCGGGGCGTACCTCTCGACCGCACAGGTCGCCTTTTTCGTGAAAGACATGTCGGCGGGCAAGGGCTACCTTGCGTTGGCGGCGATGATCTTCGGCAAGTGGCGGCCCTATCCCGCGATGTTCGCGTGCTTGCTCTTTGCCTTTGCGGAGGCGCTTGAAAGCCGCTTGCAGGGCGTGCCCATTCCTGGAATCGGAGTGGTGCCTGTGCAGATCATCCAGTCGCTTCCGTACATCCTCACCGTGGTGCTGCTCGCCGGATTCGTCGGCAAGGCCGTGGCTCCTGCGGCGATTGGACAACCCTTTGTGAAGGAACGCTGATTTGACTCTCGGACTCACCGCCATCGGCACTTGGCTTCCGGAGGCGCGGATTGCCAACCTCGACCGCCTCGAAGCCTTCAACATGAAGGAATCGTTTGTGTACGACAAGATCGGCTTCCTCGAACTCGCCCGCAAGCCGCAGCACTTGGACTCCTCGGACCTCTGCGTGAAGGCGTGGGAGGATTTGCAGCGCAAGCATCCGTTCCCCGCCGAGAGCGTGGAGTGCGCCATCGTCTGCACGCAGAATCCGGACGGCAACGGCCTGCCGCACACCTCCGCGATTGTTCACCGCAAGCTGGGCCTGCCGACCTCCTGTGCGGTGTTCGACATCTCGCTGGGCTGCTCCGGGTTCACCTACGGCTTCTCGATTCTGCAAGGTTTCATGCAAATACACGGCTTTCGGACGGGCGTGCTGTTCACGGCGGATCCCTACTCGAAGGTGATGGACGAGAACGACAAGAAGACCAGCACGCTCTTTGGCGACGGCGCGGCGGCGGCGCTGGTCACGGACCAGCCGGTGTGGACCTCCGGGAAGTTCGTGCTTGGCTCGGATGGCACCAAGTGGGACAGCATCATCGTGCGCGACGGAACCCTGCACATGAACGGACGCGCCGTCTTCACCTTCTCCGTGCGCGTGGTGCCCCAGAGCATCCGCACCATGCTTGAGCGCAACGGCTGCACCCTTGACGAAGTGGACCGCCTCCTGCTGCATCAGGGCAGCCGCCACATCGTCAACGCGATTGCCGACGAGCTTGGGGTTCCCCGCGAAAAGTGCCAGTTCTACGCCGCCGACTACGGCAACACCGTCTCCTCCTCCGTGCCGATGGCCTTGGCAGAGGAGTTCAACAATCCCGAAGTCAACACCCTCCTCATCGCCGGGTTCGGCGTGGGCCTTTCGTGGGCCAGCACGATCCTGCGGCGCGTCCGCTAGCTACGGGTTTGTCAAATTTTGCTACTCCGTTCGCCCTGAGCTTGTCGAAGCCTGTCCTGAGCAAGTCGAAGGGGGTGAACCCCGCCCGTACTTCGACTGGCTCAGCACGAACGGGACAGAGGGCTTCATGGAATTCCGAAAAGTGACTTCCAACTTTCCTTTTTGAGCAGTTTTCCGCAGTCTTGAGGCTCCAACTCTGACGTTCTTTTTTGGAGACCAAATATGCCTGAAAACGCTTCACCGTCCTCAAACCCCTACCCTCACGTCTTTGCTCCGGTCGCCTTGCGGCACAAGACCTTGCGCAACCGCATCGTCTTTGGGGCGCACACCTCGAACATGGCAGAGCAGGGCTTGCCCACTGAGCGGCATGTGGCCTACTACCGCGAACGCGCCTTGGGGGGCGCGGGAATGCTGGTGATCGAACCGGTTCCGGTCCACGCCGCCGCCGTGTTGACGCGGGGCAATTTCCGGCACAGCACCGACGAGGTCATCCCGCATTTCCGCAAGATCACCGAGGCCGTGCATGAGGAGGGCGCGGTGATCCTCCAGCAGCTCTACCATGTGGGCCAGCATGGGGATGCGGACAACTCCTTCCACCCCAACTGGTCGCCCTCCGGACTGCCGAGCTACCACGATTCCGACGGCAGCCACGCCATGACCGAGGCGGAGATCGAGGAGACGATTGACGGCTTTGTGCAGTCCGCCCGTCGCTGCCACGAAGCCGGATTTGACGGGGTGGAGGTCTGGGCGGCTTACCACGGGATCGTGGACCAGTTCTGGACCCCGTGGTCCAACCGTCGGGACGACCGCTGGGGCGGCTCCTTGGAAAACCGCCTGCGCTTCTCCCGCGAGATCATCACACGCATCCGCAAGCTCTGCGGCAAGGATTTCATCATCGGCCTCTCGGTCAGTGACGAGCCGGACGTGTCCGCCGCGCTCCAGCGTGAATCGCTCGCGGAAATCGTCGCCAACCACGACAAAGACCAACTGATTGATTACGTCACTTGTGGCACGGGTAGCTACTTCGATTTCTACAAGCTCATCCCCACTTTCCTCTATCCGGAAAGTCTGGGAAGCGAGTTGGCGGTCACGCTCAAGTCCGCCGTGAGCCACGCGCTGGTGACGGCGGAGAGCCACATCCGCACTCCGGAAAACGCGCAAACCCTGCTGTCCACCGGACAGGCCGACCTGGTTTCCATCGTGCGGGGGCAGATCGCCGATCCGCACTTGGCGAACAAGGCCAAGGCTGGACGGGCCGAGGACATCCGGCCCTGCCTTTCCTGCAATCAAATGTGCTGGGGGCGGCGCTACCGCGATTACTGGATTTCCTGCGTGGTCAACCCCTCGACCGGGCGCGAGTTCGAGTGGGGCGGGGACCGCTTCACCAAAACCGACACGCCGAAAAACGTGCTGGTCGTAGGGGGTGGGCCTGCCGGACTGGAAGCTGCACGGGTGGCCGCCGAACGTGGACACCAGGTGACCTTGTTTGAAGCCAGCGACCGCTTGGGCGGACAGTTCCGGCTGGCCGGGATGCAGCCGCGCCGGGCGCAGATTCTCGACCTCCTCGACTGGTACGGACGACAGTTGGAGCAGCTTGGGGTGGAAGTCCGACTCAACACCTTTGTGGACGGGGCGGAGGTGCAGGCGTTCGGGGCAGATGTCGTGATCGTCGCCACGGGTTCCCTGCCCCGCGAAACCGGATTCCAGAAGGCGCTCCCGCATGTGGAAACGCTTCCGGGGATTGAGACGGGCAACGTCTGGGCGGTCGAGGACGTGATGCAGCGCAACGCTCGGCTGGGCAAGCGCGTGCTGCTGCTGGACGAGGGCGGCAACATGCGCGGCTGCGGCACGGCGTGGAAACTCGCGGAGGACGGGCACGAGGTCACGCTGGTGACTCCGGATGCCCTCGTCGCCAAGGAGTTGCAGCGCACCTCGGCGGATTTTCCGCTGCGGCAGCGGCTCGCGCAGTTGGGCGTGCGCTTCGTGCTGGAGTCCGCGATCACCCGCTGGTCCAAGGAAGGGGCGACCGTGCAGTCCTTCCTCGATGGCAGCGAGCAGCAGATTGCAGCGGACTCGCTGGTGCTGGCGACCCCCAACATGGCGGAAGATTCCGTGGCCCGCGAGCTTGAAGGCACTGGAGTTGCGTATCTCAACATTGGCGACAGCGCGGCTCCGCGTCAAGCGCCGTTCGTGATCTCCGAAGCCCGCAAGGTGGCGCTGGAGCTTTGATGGCTCTGAATAACTCCGGAAATTCTAGGAAGTGCAAAAAATGAGTTCCTCGATCAAGGAAATCGTGGAGTACTGGTCCGACAATGCCGATGAAAGCGGCTTGGGGGTCGGCTGGGCGGAAGCGCATGAGCGCTGCTGGCGTTGTGGCTACAAGAAAAAGCTGGAGCCGCATCCCATCGTCCCCAAACCCCTTGGGGGAGAGGAGGGGCCGTCCAACTTCGTGCTGCTTTGCCACCGCTGCCAAAAAGAAGCCCCCAACCATACCAATCCGGACTACATGTGGACTTGGCTGCGGGCGACCAGCGTTCCCCTCTACGACACCTACTGGCTGATCCGGGGGGCCGAGGCGTATGAGAAAATGTTCAGCCGCAAACCCTTTGTGGACCTTGACGGGGAGCAGTCCAGCATGGACCTCGTGAAGGACAAAATGAAACAGGCCTTCGATGAAACTGTCGAAAGGTTTGGCGAAGGCGGGCTTAACCCCGCAACGATTGCCTGCATCATCGCTGAGTTGGAACAAGCCTTGGAAGCTCCCAAAGTCAGCGAATAGCTGTACTGTTTGGTCCGATTGTGTCCCATTGAAAGGCTTTCAGCCCGTTCGTCCTGAGCTTGTCGAAGGGCGAACCGTCGGACTTTGACAGGCTCAGCCCGAACGGAAAAGACACGGAAACCGAAACAGATTTGGAGTGCAATCTGACGAAACAGTACAAGAGCCTTGGGGCAGTGGGTGTACCGTCGGTTTCATGAGGTGAATTTCAAAGCATTGAACTTGAGAGGACATGATTCGAGTTGCTGTTGAGAGTGCCGAATCCCTTGTTGTGGAACTGCTCTGTCAGCACGGAGCGTCGTCCGCGAGCGCGAGGTCGGTGGCGCGGGCCATCGTGGAGGCCCAACTTCAGGGCAAGCCCAACGTGGGGCTGGCGCACCTTCCGGCGTATCTGGATTCACTGCAGGAGGGTCGCGCCGATGGACAGGGCGAGCCGATTCTGGAAACTCCGGCTCCGGCGGTGCTGCGGGTGGACGCTCGACAGAATTTTCCGCAACTTGCCTTTGACTTGGCCTGCGATGCCTTCGTGTCCGCCGCCCAAACTTGTGGAATCGCGGTGCTGGGCATCCGCAACGGCTACACCTCCGGGGAACTCGGCTACTACGTGCGGCGGCTGACGGACCACGGCTTGATTGGCTTGGGAGTCACCAACGCCGGGCCTGCGGTGATGGCCGCGTCTGGAAGCACAACTCCGGTGTTCTGCACCAACCCGCTCGCCTTCGCGGTGCCCCGCAAGTCTGGGCCGCCCCTCGTGATTGACCAATCCAGCAGCGCAACCGCGCTCGTCAAAATCCTCAAAGCCGCCGAAGCCAACGAACCGATTCCAGAAGGCTGGGCCTTGGATTCCAGCGGACAGCCCACCCGTGATGCCAAGGAGGCGTTGCGTGGGGTGTTCCTTGCGTTTGGCGGGGAGCGCGGGGCGAATCTGGCGCTGATGGTGGAACTGCTGGCCGCAGGCGTGACGGGTGCGAACTGGTCGGTGGACGCTCCGGCGTTCAATGCCGGGGAGCGGTGCCCCGGAACCGGATTGTTGCTGATCGCCTTGCAGCCCGATTTATTGCTGGGGGGGGATTTTGATGCCCGCTGCGAAGCCTACTTCACGCGACTTGCCGAGGACCACCACGCCCACCTCCCCGGAATCCAACGCGGACTTGCCGCGCAAGCCTTCCGGGAGCGGGGGGTCGAAGTCTCTCGTGAACTTTGGGACCGCTTGCAGGAGTTGCGACAGCGTGGAGTTCCGCAGAGCTAGAACGTGCGGTGCGGCAGGCTTTCGGTGCGTCCGGCGGGGGTGACGCGGACGTAATCGAGCTTGCGCTGGAGTTCCTTGAGGGTCGCGGCTCCGCCGTAGGTGAGTCCGGAGCGCAGCCCGCCGATGAGGTCGGCGATGATCGCATCCTCGTCCTCGCGGTAGGGCACTTCGGTGGCCACGCCCTCGGCGGTTTTCCACTCGGTCAGTCCGCCGTGGTAGTCGTCGGCGACCTCGCTGCTGGCCATGCCCCGGTAGCGTTTCACTTGGCGGGTGGTGCCGTCTGGGGCGGTGTGGGAAATCACTTCGCCCGGAGTGGGGCGGGTGCCTGCGAGCATGGAACCGATCATCACGAAATCCGCACCGAACGCGAGCGCCTTCACGATGTCGCCCGGAGTGCGGATGCCGCCGTCGGCGATGATGGAGCGGTCCACACGGGTGCATTCCTTGAGCGCGGTCAGATTCGGCACGCCAAAGCCCGTCTTGATGCGCGTCGTGCAGACCGAGCCGCCGCCGATGCCCACCTTGATGAGGTCCGCCCCGCACGAGGCGAGGTAGTCCGCTCCGGCGTAGGTGGCGACATTGCCCGCCATCACACACACGTCCTCGCCGAGCAAATCCCGCAGGTTCTTGAGCGTGCGCCCCACGTACTTCGCATGGGCATGGGCGACATCCACGCAGAAGTGTTCCGCGCCCGCATCCCGCAACGCGGCGGCACGTTCCACATCTCCCTTGCCGCAACCGATCGAAACGAACACCGGATGCTGGCATGCTCGGAACATCCGGACGTTGTCCTCCACCGACATGAAGCGGTGCAGCACTCCAATGCCGCCCTTCTCTCCGATGAAGTTTGCCATCGCGGATTCAGTGATGGTGTCCATGTTGGAGGTCATCACGGGCAGCGCGAGGTGCAGCTTGCCTGTGCGGTCGGTCATGGAGGTGTCCACGACCTTGCGGGATTCCCAGTGGTTGTAGGACGGGACGAGCAACACGTCGTCGTAGGTGATGGCTTCGGTGGGCATGGTTTTCCAGCGTGAGGAAGGTACGGATTCAGGGTGGCACTATCCCTGAAATCATGCCGGGAGTCCGCACGGGTTGCAAGCCGGGAACGCAGGGGCAACCCGTGTGGGGCAGACTCAGCGCCAGCGCCAGCGGCGGCGGTGCTGGTGCTTGGCCAGTTCCTCGGTCAGTTCCTTCCGCTGCTCCGGAGTGAGCAGTGCGTGGAAATCCGCAAGGCTCTTGGCAACGACCGGAACCCGCGCCCGCAGCTCGTCCAGCATCGTGTGGAGCGACTCTTCAAGCTCTGTGGCAGTGACCGTGTCCTGTCCGAGCTTGGCATGCAGCGACTTCCGGGCACTGCGGCCGTACTCGTGCAGGTAAACGAGTTCCGGACGAGCCTCGTCCACAATGCGCGTGAGGTCACGCTCCTGTTCCGTGGTCAGGTCCAGTTCGTCGGAAACCTCCTCGACGAAGTGCGCGGTGTCCCACGGCTCAGGGCTGCGTTGCCGACAACCGCCGAGGACAAGGGTTCCGGCCATCAGGGTGATGCCGAGCAGGGTGATCCACTGCTTTTTCATGGTCCCTCTTGGGATTGAGGTTGAACAAACATGGGAACCATTCCCATTTCTGCGGCGGAAGCGTCCTCCGCAGGTTCTTTCAATTCTCCCGGATTCGGGACCGATGTAAAGTATCGCTTTGTATGGGGAGGTATCGCTTTGTAACGCTTGGATTCATCCGCCCCCAAACTGCTGGCGCAGCTCGTTTTTCTGCACCTTGCCCATCGCGTTGCGCGGGAGTTCCGGGAGGAAGTGGACCGCCTTGGGACACTTGAAGCCCGCAAGTTGCTCCTTGACCGCTGCAATCAGCGCGGACGGCTCCAGCGTGGCCTCCGGTTCTGGGATGACCACGGCGGTGACGGCTTCCCCAAAATCCGGATGCGGCACGCCGATCACAGCGGATTCCAGCACGCCCGGCAGTGCGTCCAGCACCTGCTCGACTTCCTTCGGATAGACGTTCAGCCCGCCGCTGATGATCAAGTCCTTGCCACGCCCGACCAGCGTGACGTAGCCGTCCGTGTCGCGTTGCGCAAGATCGCCGGTGCGGAACCATCCGTCCGAAGTGAATTCCTCGGCGGTTTTTTCGGGCAGCTTCCAGTATTCGGAAAAGACGTTGGGGCCGCGCACCTGCAAGCCGCCGGGCGTGTCCGGGCCAACGGGCTGATCACGTTCGTCGCAAATGCGGATTTCCGCCTGCGGCAGCGGCATCCCCACGGTTCCGGCGCGGCGTTCGCCAGCGAGCGGGTTGGAGAGGTGCATGCCGATTTCGGACATGCCGTAGCGTTCGAGGATGGTGTGGCCCGTGCGTTCCTGAAACTGCCGGAA
>CAZQXS010000034.1:19178-31990 GCA_964597275.1 uncultured Pseudomonadota bacterium
CGAGGTTGTCCGCTTCGGTGGAAGCAATCTCCGTGCGCGGTTCCGCGTCAAGAGCGGCCTCCGTCAAGCTCCCGGAGCCATCGCCCCCCAGCGTGTGCAGTTGCATTCCGGGCGAGACGAGTTCCGCAAACGATTCCTCGCGCTGCGGGTCGCAAACCACCAGTTTCGGTTCTGCGTTTTCCAGAAAATAGCGCAGTTCCTCGCGCTGGTACGCCGGATTCATTGGGTGAAACACAAAGCCGCCGCGCAGACACGCGAGGTAGAGCAGCAGCGCGTTTACCGATTTCGGCACCTGCGCACTCACGCGATCCCCCGGAATTCCCGGCTGGGAGGGCTTCAGTCCCAAGCTCCCCAGCCAGCCAGCCAGCCGGGCGGTCTCGCGGTCCAGTTCCGTATAGCTCAGGGGGGAGCCATCGGCGTGAATCAGCGCGGGCTTGTTTGGGTTTTCAGGAAAGCGGGATTGGAACCACTGGTAAAGGTTTTCAGACATTTGGCGTTCACGGAAACAGAAGATCAGGACTTACGAATAAAACTCAGTCAAGCACCCCAAACATCCTGCCCTTGCAATTCCGTGGAGTCCAGCGTTATCCTTTTGTCTGATGAACAACAACCTCAACTCTTTCAAACTGAAGCAAGACCATGACCGAGCAACTGTGGCGTTTGAGCGCCTGCGAACTGGCGGAAGGCATCCGCGAACAACGTTTTTCCTGCGAAGCCGTGATGGCCTCCGTGACGGAGCGCATGGCCGCGCACAACCCCCGGCTCAATGCGGTGGTGGACGACTACACGGACGAGGCGCTGGCAGAAGCACGCGAGGCCGACCGCGTGTTGGCATCTGGGGCCGAGGTGGACGAACTGCACGGGGTTCCGGTCACGATCAAATCCAACATTGATGTTGCAGGCAAGCGCACCCCCAACGGCCTGCCGCATTTTGCGGACTTGATTGCGACGGAGGACTCTCCGGTGGTGAGCAACCTCAAGAAGGCGGGGGCGATCATCATTGGACGCACCAACACCCCGGAACTGTCCATGCGCATGACCACCGACAATCCTCTGCACGGACGCACGTTCAATCCGTGGGATACGGAGGCGAGTCCGGGCGGTTCGTCTGGCGGAGCATCCTCGGCGGCGGCGGCGGGATTTGGGCCGATCCACCACGGCAACGACATCGGCGGCTCCCTGCGCTTTCCTTCCTTCAACTGCGGACTGGCGACGGTCAAGCCCACCTTTGGACGCGTCCCAACGTACCTGCCCTCGGCTCCGGCGGAGCGCGGGATGCTCGCGCAGTTGTTGTCGGTGCAGGGCGCGATCTGCCGCGAGGTGCGCGACGTGCGACTGGCCACGCGCATCATGGCCCAGAGCGACCCCCGCGACCCCTTCTGGATGCCCGTGCCCTTCGAGGGCTGGCCGCAGGAAACAAGGCCGTTGCGCGTCGGCGTCACCACCGAAAGCTACGGACATCCCCTGCATCCGGAAATCAAGGCGGCGGTGGAAAAAGCGGCGGATTATCTCTCGGATGCAGGCTATGCGGTGGAGCCGATCGCCACGCCCTCCGTGGACGATGCGGCGCAGTGCTGGTTCCGCTACCTCGGCCACGAGTTGGAAGTTTACCTCATGCCGCTCGCCCGCGAACACGGCAGTGCGACCATCCAGCAGATCTTCGAGTGGTACTTCCAGATGAACGCGGTGGCCACTCCAGACGAGTACCGCGACGGCATCAAGCAGCGCACCGCGATGGTGCGCGAGTGGAACGTGCTGCTCGACGACTGCCCGCTGATCCTCTCGCCGTACTTCATGCAGCCCACCCCGCAGTGGGATTGCGATGCCCAGAGCTTTGCTGGAACGCAGGCGGCGTTCAACGCCTCCATCTACAGCACTGGACTCAATTGGCTCGGACTGCCCTGCGGCATCGTTCCCACCGGACTCGTCGAAAACCGTCCCGCTGGAGTCCAGCTCATCGGACGCCGCTTCCGCGAAGACCTCATCCTTGACGCAATGGCGCAGGTCGAGTCCCGGGTCGGTGTCCTCACCCAACAACTCTGGGCGCGTCCGGAAATGGCCTGAGCTGCCGGGCTAGCCCCCTGAAACCGTAGAGAGAGCAGGCGGGGTGCTCGGTTTCCTCCACCCTGCTCTGCCGCCTCCCGCCACCAAGTACGGGCAGGTTTGAAACCTGCCCCTACCCGTTCACCGATCCTCACCAACCAAGCCCATCCGTGCAATCCGTGGCAAAAACCAGCAACCAACTGCCAGCCACCGGAAACAAAAAAAGCCGACACGCCCCGCTTGGAGCGCATCGGCTTGAGGGTTCAACAGCATTACCGCTGATCTGGAAAAGGCAGGTTCTTCACAGAAGGGCCTGCTTCAGGAGTCCCCTCCTGCGTTTGCGAGGGTTGGTTACTTGTCGGTGAACTCTCCGGTCCAGCCGCCTTCGAACTCGTAGGCGACCACGCCTTCATTGCCCACGACCCAGCCGTCGTGCCCCGGGCCGAAGACGTAGAAGTCTCCAGGCCCCACCTCCACCTCGCTACCGTCATCCGACACCACATGCAGGCATCCCGACTCGATGTGACCAACGTGGGATTTCTGGCATGAGTCCGTGCCGACATGCGGCTTGATGCACTCGGACCACTTCCAGCCGGGGGCCAGCTCCAGCTTGGAGGCGATGTGGCCTCCCAGGTTCACCACCGACATCTTGGTCTTCTCCGGGGTGCGAACGTCGGTGGCTTCCGAAAAACTGCCTTTCATCAAACTGCTCATTGATTGTCTCCTGAAAAAAAGGTTGGCCTGAGACAGGCTCACTGGGTCAGGCAAAAAAGTCCCTGCCCCAAGACGGGTCAGGGGTAGCTGCTTCGGCAACCCCACCACGGGACTGTCACGAACTGCCGCAGGTCAATCCTGCGGCGGACTGCTACAGTATGGAGGTTTGTTTTTTTTTGCAAGCACTTTTTTGTCAGAAGTGTTTTTTCTCCAATCCGTGCTATACTGCATCGTCTATTTTGAACGGAGGAAGCCATGAAAAACTATCGATCGGAGTGTCCCACCAATATGGCCGTTGAGGCATTGGGCGACCGTTGGAGCATCTTGATCCTGCGGAACATCATCTTTCTCGGCCAGCGCACCTACCTTTCGCTCCTGAACAACTTGGAGGAAGGCATCTCCAGCAACATCCTCGCGGATCGTATCAAGATGCTCTGCGAGACCGGGATGCTGACCCGCACCCCGGACCCGAACCACCGCCAGCGGGCGTTCCTCAGCCTCACCGAAAAATCCATCGCGACCGCGCCGATTCTCATCGAGTTCGGCTACTGGGGAGCGAACTTCCTGTCGTCCAACACGGATGCGTGCTTCTTGGCCAAGAAACTCCACGAAGGCGGGAGGGAACTGGCCGAGGAATTCATGGACGAACTCCGGCACCAGCACTTGGACCACCCCCGCAAGCACAACGGCCCCATGGTGCTGGAGCGCCTGTGGGAAGCTTTCCAGCAGTACCTCTCGGAGCAGCCCGCCGCCGCCTGAGCCAGCAGGTTCATCCCGGAGGCGCGGCGGGCAGTGGTGCCGTAGTGAATGCTGGCATGTCCTGCTGGTGTAATCTCCGTTCGTCCTGAGCTTGTCGAAGGACGAACCTCGTCCATGCTTCGACAGGCTCAGCACGAACGGGGAGTGAGAGACACAGCATTGACAAGACTATCGTGCGGCGTTCTCCCTTTGTGTGAATCAAACTGAGGCCAAATGCTGAGTTTCCTATTCCGGGGTGCCTTGCGACGGACCCGCATTCAGACGCTTTGCGCGGGACTCGTTTTCTGCCTGTGCGGGATGATGCCCTCGGCAAGTGCCGAAACGCTCATGCAGGCCAGCAGCAAGGGGATGCGCTTTCAGATGGAGCAGGTGGCGGAAGGGCTTGGAGTCCCGTGGGGTCTGGCCTTCCTCGGTCCGGATGCGTTGCTCATCACGGAGCGTGACGGAGACATTCGACTGCTCACGCCCTCCAGCAGAACGCTCCAGCGCATCACGGGCGGGCCGGAGGTGTGGGCCTTTGGGCAAGGCGGCCTGCTGGACGTGGCCGTGCCGCCGAACTACAAGCGTGGGGGCTGGATTTATTTCACCTACAGCAAGCCGCAAGGGTCCGGCTCCGCACAGGCGGCCACCACGCTGGCCCGTGCCAAACTGGACGGAACCCGACTGGTCGGCTTGGAGGATCTGCTGATCACGCACTCTGCCGCTGACTCCGGCAGGCATTTCGGAAGCCGCATCGCCTTTGATGGAGCGGGGCACCTCTTTTTTTCGGTGGGCGACCGAGGCCTGCGTCCCAACGCCCAAAACCTGAAAACCCATTCCGGGGCCATCCTGCGCCTTCGCCTAGACGGCAACGTGCCGGAAGACAACCCTTTTGCGAACCGGGCGGATGCCCTGCCCGAAATCTGGAGCTACGGGCATCGCAATCCCCAAGGGCTATTCTACGACCGGGAGCGGCAGCGGCTCTGGTCCAACGAGCATGGGCCGCGAGGCGGGGATGAGATCAATCTCATTCAGCCGGGACGGAACTACGGATGGCCCGTGATTTCCTACGGCAAGGAGTATTACCTGCCCATCCCCGTTGGAGAGGGCACCGCAAAGGAGGGCATGGAGCAGCCGATCAAGCACTACGTTCCCTCGATTGCTCCGGGGAGCCTGATCGTCTATTCTGGAACAGCCTTTCCTGCTTGGCGGGGCAACCTGCTTTCGGGTGCGCTGAAACTCCAGCACCTGAATCGCGTGGAACTGGATGCGGACGGCAACGCGGTTGCTGAGGAGCGGCTGCTCGAATCCATCGGAGCGCGCATCCGCGCCCTCGCCGAAAGCCCTGCAGGGTGGCTGTACCTGTCCACCGACCGTGGGCGGATTCTACGGCTCCGGCCCGTCAAAGCAGATTGACTCATAGCCATCGCTTCACCTGAAGTAGTTGCTTCAACACACTCTTGTTCCATGACCCTATTTGCTGAGCGCAACCAGCGCATTGACACCGAGAACGCCTTCAAGGTCGGGCCGCACATCGTGAAGGTGGAGCGCGACTCCGGGGAAGTCGTCAAGCTCAATCTGGGCGAGCCGGACTTCGCCCTGCCGGATCACATCAAGGCGGAACTCAAGCGGCAGCTTGACCTCGACAACACGCACTACTGCGACCCCAAGGGGGTGCCCGGACTACGCGAGGCGGTCAGTCGGCAGGTCAACGCAACCCGTGGGCTGCAAACCACCCCGGAACACGTCGTGGTTTTTCCCGGCGGCAAGCCTTCGATCGGCCTCACCCAGCAGGTCTATTGCGATCCGGGCGACGAGGTGATCTACCCCAGCCCCGGATTCCCGATTTACGAATCCTTCATCCGCTACGTCCATGCGGTTCCGGTTCCGCTCCACCTCGACGAAGCCACGGGATTCACTTTCACCCCGGAGCAGTTGGAGTCGCTGATCACCCCCAAGACGAAGGTGATCTACCTCAACTTTCCCTCCAACCCCACCGGAGGCGTGGCGAGCCGCGAGCAGTTGGAAGGCATCGCCCAAGTGATTCTGGAAAAGGGCCGCCCGGACCTGCGGGTGTACTCGGACGAGATTTACGAAAACATCCTCTTCGATGGCCAAAAGCACGCCTCGATCACGGCGGTTCCGGGTATGGCGGAGCGCACCATCGTCGCCAGCGGTTTTTCCAAAACCTACGCTTGGACGGGCGGGCGCATCGGCTATGCCGTGTTTCCCACCATCGAGGAGGCGGAGGTTTTCAAGCGGCTCAACATCAACTACTTCTCATGCACGGCTCCGTACAATCAGGAGGCCGCGAAACTCGCGCTGGAAAGTCCGCTTTCCACTCCGGTGATTGCCCAAATGGTCGCTACCTTCGAGCAACGGCGCAACGTGATTTGGCAGCAACTCAACGACATTCCGGGCGTGTCCTGCCAAAAGCCGGGCGGCGCGTTCTACCTCTTCCCGAACATTTCTGGGGTTTGCGAGTCGCTGGGGCTGGTCGAGCATCACGCGCAACTCCCTGAAACCGAGCAGCAGGCCGCGTCTCCTGCCGGACTCTTCCAGATGTTTGCGCTCTACGCGCATCGCGTCGCGGTGCTGGACCGCAAGTCCTTTGGGCAGATCGGGGCGGACGGGTTGCACTTTTTGCGACTCTCCACAGCCTCGGACCTGTCCGTGCTGGAAGAAGGGGTGCGCCGCATCCGCAACGCGAGCGAGGACCATGCGGGGCTGCGGGCATTTCTGGAAACGCGCCCGGATTTGAATTGAGTGCCCCCGCTCATGCTTCGACAGGCTCAGCACGAACGGGGGGATGGCCATTCCCGAAGTTTTGCGTAAGTCCCGCGATGGACTTCTGGATTCTGGATTCTGAATGCTGACCGCTAGAGCATTTTCAGGGATTACGGCTTCAAGATCGTCATTCCGGGCGTAGCGGAGCGCAGACCCGGAATCCAGAACACCCGGCCGTATGTCTGGATTCCCGCCTATGCGGGAATGACAAATGGGTGTGAATCAACAAAGTGCTCTAACCAAAACTCAACAGATTGAAGATGCGAGACATTTGGCAGGACGTGACCGAGTGGGCCGAGACGGGCAAGCCGTTTGCGGTTGCACGGGTGGTGCAGACGTGGCGTTCGGCTCCGCGCAGTGCGGGAGCGGGGATGCTGGTGGACGAGGCGATGCGCGTTTCCGGCTCGGTGAGCGGGGGCTGCATCGAGGGGGCGGTGATCGAGGAAGCACTGGAGGTGCTGCAATCCGGAACGCCCCGCAAGCTCACCTATGGCGTGGAGGACGAACTCGCGCTCTCGGTGGGCTTGTCCTGCGGTGGGCAGGTTTCGGTGTTCGTGGAGCCGCACTGGGCGTTTGCGGAGGACTCCGGAACGCAGTTGGTTTGGGAAGCCTTGCGGCACAGTCAGCGCGAAAACGAACCCGCCGTTTTGCTCACGCGCATGTCCGGCGAAGGGTCGCGGCACCTGCTGGTGCGCCCGGAAAGCTCAACGATTGGCGATTGGGGAACTGCGCAAGCCGAGGCCGAGCGGCTGGCACGGGAGGCGTATGACCGTCGCGAATCCGGAGTGGTGGAACTGGGCGGTGGTGAGGTGTTTGTGCAGGTGTTTCCCCGGCGCGATCAGTTGCTGATCATCGGGGCAGGGCACATCACGATCCCGCTGGTGCAGTACGCTGCCGCGCTCGATTTCGAGACGGTGGTGGTGGACCCGCGCAAGGTGTTTGCGACCACCGAGCGTTTTCCCGTACCCCCGGATCGCCTCATCCCAGAGTGGCCGCAGGAGGCACTGGCCGGGCGTTCCCTCAACGAGGACACCTACGCGATTCTGCTCACGCACGATCCGAAAATTGACGATCCTGCGCTGCACCTCTTGCTGAAAAGTCCGGTGCGCTACATCGGGGCACTCGGCTCCCGGAGAACCCACGCGAAACGTTGTGATCGGCTCAGGGAGGCAGGATTTGAAGAGTCCGCGATTGGCCGCATCAAGGGGCCAGCCGGACTCGACATCGGCGCAGAATCCCCGGCGGAAATGGCCCTCAGCATGATCGCCGAGGCCATTGCCGCCAAGCGCGGAAAACTCGCTCAGGATGCCTGAGTCCGCTTGCGGGCGGGTTTCCGGGGAGCGGACTTGGGCTTCACGGGCTTGCTCTTGGGCGCGGACTTCGTGGCGTTTTCAGAAAAGCCGATCTTCAGCACCTCGTCAAAGCTCTTCACAAAGTGCGGGGTCATTCCCTCGCGGATGCTCTCGTCCAATTCCTCAAAATCCTTGCGGTTTTCCTCCGGGAAGATGAGTTCCCGGACCTCGGCCCGCCGTGCCGCGATGGTCTTCTCCTTCACTCCGCCAATCGGCATCACCATGCCTGTCAGGGTCAACTCCCCCGTCATCGCCAGATCCGGGGCGATGGGCTGCTTGGTTGCCAGCGAGTAGAGGGCGCAGGCCATCGTGATTCCGGCGGAAGGGCCATCCTTGGGGGTTGCGCCTGCCGGGACGTGCAGGTGGATGCGGTGCCCGTTGAAGAACTTGCGCCGGGCGTCCTCGATTTCCAGCAGGGAGCGGACGTAGGTGTAGGCGATTTCGGAGGATTCGATCATCACCTTGCCCAACTGCCCCGTCTGCTTGTAGCCTGCATTCTTGGCCACCACATGGCTGGCCTCGATGTGCATGGTCGCGCCGCCGAGGCTGGTGTAGGCCAGTCCCGTGACCACGCCAATGCGCGGCTCCTTGTAGCGCGCGTCCTCCGCAAAGGTGCGCTGTCCGAGCAGGTCTGGAAGGTCGGTGGTGGCGATCTGGACGGTTTCCGTTTCCTCCTCCACGATCTTGCGGGCAGACTTGCGGAGCAGCTTCTTGATCTGGTTCTCCAATCCGCGCACTCCGGCCTCGCGGGCGTAGCCGTCAATGATCTCGTGCAGCACGGGCTTGCGGATCGAGACCTGCTTGCGGGTGATGCCGTGCGCCTTGAGCTGCTTGGGAATCAGGTGCCGCCGGGCGATTTCGAGCTTTTCCTCCAGAATGTAGCCGGAGAGCCGGATGGTCTCCATGCGATCCACCAGTGGTCCCGGAATGGTGTCCAACTGGTTGGCGGTGCAGATGAACAGCACCTTGGAGAGGTCGAAGCGGATGTCGAGGTAGTGGTCGAGGAAGTCCTTGTTCTGCTCCGGATCGAGGACTTCCAGCAGGGCGGAGGCGGGATCGCCGTGGAAACTTGCACCGATCTTGTCCACCTCGTCGAGCATGATCACCGGGTTCGCGGTTTTCGTGGTCTTGAGCGCGTTGATGAACTTGCCCGGCAGCGAGCCGATGTAGGTGCGGCGGTGCCCCTTGATCTCGGCCTCGTCGCGCATCCCGCCGAGGCTGAAGCGGTAGAACTTGCGGCCCAGCGCCTTGGCGATGCTCTGTCCGACCGAGGTCTTGCCCACTCCGGGAGGGCCGACGAGCAGCAGGATCGAGCCGGCAAGGTCGCCGTGGATGATGCCCACCGAGATCAGTTCGAGGATGCGGTCCTTCACGTCCTGCAACCCGTAATGCTCGCGGTCGAGGATGCGCTTGGCGCGCTTGATGTCAAAGTAGTCCTTGCTGTACACGCCCCACGGCAGGATCGTCAGCCAGTCGAGGTAGGTGCGGGAGACGTTGTACTCCGGAGAGGCTGGCTCCATCACCTTGAGCTTGTCCAACTCCTCGTCAATGCGCTCCTTGGCCTCGTCCGTGAGCTTGAGCTTCTTGAGCCGCGCCTGATACTTCTCCACCTCCGTCTCCCGGCCCTCCTTGGAAATCCCCAACTCCTTCTTGATCTCCTTGAGCTGTTCGCGCAGGAAGAACTCGCGCTGCTGCTGGGACATGCGGTCCTCGATGCGCTGGTTGATCTGCGATTGCAACTGCGCGAGTTCGAGTTCCTTGTGCAAGAGCGCGAGCGTGCGCTCCAGCCGCTTCTTCACCGGACGGGTCTCCAGCACCTTCTGAAGGTCGGTCCCGGATGCGGTGGTCATCGAGGAGGCGAAGTCGGAAAGCGTGCCCGGCTCCTTGAGGTTGATGCGCCCCACCAGCAGGCCCAATTCCTCCTTGAAGAGCGGGTTGAGCTGCACCAGCTCCTTGATGATGTTGATGATCGAGATCGAGTACGCCTTGAGCTCATCGGTGACCTCCGGTTCCGTCTCGTACCAGTAGCGCACCCGCGCCCGCAGCACAGGCTCTTCCTGCGTGACCTCCACCACGTCAAAACGCGCCTCGACCTGCACGATGATGTGCAGTGGGGCATCCGCCTGCGGACGCGACGCCTGCACGATTTTCGCAAGCACTCCCACCTTGGCGAGCTGTTCCTTGCCCTCCTGCTTGCCGTTTTGCGCCGGGGGTTTCGAGAAGACCAGTCCGAGGTACTTGAGCTCGTCCTTGAAGCTCTCCAGCAGTTCCTGCTCCAAGTCGTCGTCCGTGATCATCACGGGCACCATCATCTTCGGAAAGAGCGGACGGTCGAACATCGGCGCGACCAGCAGCACCTCCGGGAACACATCGCTGGCGATGACGATGGACTTGTCCTCCGGGGTCGGCTCGGTCAGCGCGAGCACTTCTTCAAGTTCAGGTTCTTCAGGGGTGATGATCAGTTCAGGAGAGTCGTCAGCCATGCAGGGTCGGGCAAGCGGGTGGCGGAAAACACGGCCTGGACAATCCAGACCTTCAATCCGACTAGGTTATGCGCTACAGTAAGACCGCGCAAGTCGGTCTGTGAGCCGGAGTAATTTTTAGCACTCATTCTAGTCGAGTGCTAGTAACGATGCAACCCAATTTTGAGAACGCCGATGGCCCGCAAGTGGGGACAGCACTTCCTGAAACGCCCCTCGGTGGCGGAGCGCATTCTGGAAACCGCCGGAGCGGAGGCTGGAATTCCGGTCTGGGAGATTGGTCCGGGGCCGGGGATGCTGACCGCCGCCCTGCGCGAGCGCGGCGCGCGGGTGCTGGCGGTGGAGGTGGACCCGGAACTGGCGGCGGAGTTGCGGGAACGCTTTCGCGGCGACGAGGGCTTTCGCTTGATCGAAGGCGATGTGTTGGCCCTCTCGCTGGACGTTTTGGAGGAATGGGAGTCCGGGCCGTGGAAGGTGGTGGCGAACCTGCCCTACAACATCTCCACGCCGCTCTTCTTCCGGATGCTGGCGGAGCGCCGCCGCTGGCAGTCGCTCACGCTGATGGTGCAGTGGGAGGTGGCCGAGCGGCTCTGCGCCGGGCCGGACGACGGCAAGGCGTATGGTGTCTTGGCGCTCGCAGCGGAGTTGGGCTTTGAGCGGCGCATCGCCTTCAAGGTGCCGCCGGAGGCGTTTCAGCCGCCGCCCAAGGTGGAATCGGCGGTGGTGCATCTGGTTCCGGTCGAGTCCGGTTTGTCGAACGAGGAGGAAACCCAGTTCCTCGGCTGGATTCGCTGCCTCTTCCAGCAACGCCGCAAAACGCTGTTCCGCAACCTGAAGCGGTGCAGCCCGGAATGGGTGCAGCAAGCAGGGGCGGCCTTGCAGGACACCGTGAAAATGCGCCGCCCGGAAGACTTGAGCTACGCGGAGTGGCGCGAACTGTTCGCGTGGTACTGCGCAGAAAATTCACCACAGAGACCACAGAGATCACAGAGAAAGAAACGAACACAATCCTCTGTGTCCTCTGTGGTTGATTGATTGTTCTGCGGTTTCCGACTTTTTACGAGAACAGCAATGCTGAAATTTATAGCAATTCCAAATAAGAACGAGACCCTCCGTTGTAGGAGCGTCCCCTGGACGCGATTCGCGGGCATGGCCCGCTCCTACAGTGCTTCGAGCTTGGGTGAGACAGGGATGTGTTCCATACTTAACTGGAATCACTATAAATCATGTCTGGGGAGTTTGCTGGCGGGGCTTGTGCTGTTGCTTCCCTGTCTGCTTTCCGCCCAAGGGCGTTTGGAGGAATCCGCGTTTGAGGCCGCGCCCCCGGCGTTTCTCAGCGACTCGGAAATCCTCGCGGATTTGCAGGTGGCCCTGCGGGTGGTGCGGGAGAACTACGGTCGCTACCACGAGTTGGAGCAATCCGGCACCAACTGGGAAGCGGTGTTCCGCGACTTGGGAGCGCGGCTGGTGGCGGAGCCGAACCCGGTGCTGACGCATCATTTTCAGGAACGGCTGATCGAGGCGCTGGGCTTCACGCGGGATCCGCTGGTCAGCACGGATCTTTTTCTCAAGCGACGCCACTACCATCGGCAGGTGGAGCCGCTTGCGCCATTCACGACTCGGCTGCAACTGGTGAAGCAATCCGGGCGGCTCCGGACCCTGCCGCTCCAGCAACGCACGGGGGTGGCGAACCAGTGGTTGCAGAAGTGCGATTCTCCGCAGGCGCGGATTTTTCCGGTGCCCTCGGAGCGCAGCGGCGAGCAGCGCTTTGAGCTGGGACTGCTGGCCGCCCAGCGTCCGGCTCCGTTGACCTGCACCTTGGAGGACAACACGGTGCGGCTTTCCGAACACGTCTTCCGGCTGACCCTGCCTTCCCAGCCGCGCAACGCGCCCAAGTCGCCGATCTTCCGCTACGAAGGCGGGCGGGTGCCTTACGTCCGCTGGTACCGCGACGGCGACCGGGGCGAGCGCCGCTATGCCGAATTCATGCGCCTAGCCACGCGGTTGCAGCGTAGCGACGTGCTGGTGTTGGACGTGCGCGGAAACCACTCCGGCAGCTTTGGCTTCATCGAACGCTGGCTGCGGGAACTGACGAGCAGCGGCTGGGAAAACGTGGTGGTGCGCGAGCGGCATTCCCGGCAAACCCTCACAGGGCTGCTCAACCGGACGGAATGGGGATTGCGCCTTGAGAACAACCGCACCCCGGCCATGCGCCACGCCCTCACACAAAAACGCCAGCAACTCGCCGCGCTGCTCCAGCGCTTTGAGGAGAACAACCTCCCGGAAAAGTGGGTGGAGACCAAGTTCCTCTTCAACGGCAAGCGCGAGTCGCCCGCATGGAAGCGCAAGCTGATCGTGATCGCCAATACGCACTGCGGCGACGGCTGCCAGTTTTTGGCCGCGCTCGCGAAGCAGCAGGACAACGCCTTTCTGTTCGGCACGCCCACCGGACACTACCCCCGCCGCTCGCTGGTGCCGCTCTACCAGTTGCCGAACTCCAGAATCTTCCTCTCCGTGAACCACCGCGTGCATCTCGACACGGAAGGGCGGCACATCGAGCAGGTCGGCTACGAACCGGACGCTTGGGTGTTTGACGATTCCGTGGTGCCGCAGGCGTTGCGGTTTGCCGAAAGCGGAGTTGACGGAGACTGACCGCTCATCCCCTCCGGAAGTGGGGAACCGTTCCGCCCGTTTGTGG
>CAZQXS010000035.1:0-31547 GCA_964597275.1 uncultured Pseudomonadota bacterium
GCTTGCGTCCCTGCGGCATTTCTGGAATGCTGATGCCCATTCAACCCTTCCTTTTTGGAGATTGCCATGAAGTACTTGCACACGATGATCCGCGTCCGCGACCTTGACGCCACCCTCGATTTCTTCCTCAACAAGCTCGGCTTTGTCGAACAGCGCCGCAAGGAGTCCGAGAAGGGCCGCTTCACGCTGGTCTTCATCGCGCCCACGGCGGACGACCTGCCACTGGAGCTGACCTACAACTGGGATCCGGAGGAGTACACCGGAGGCCGCAACTTCGGACACGTCGCCTACTCGGTGGAGAACATCTACGACTACTGCGCCCGCTTGCAGGAGACCGGAATCCCGATCTTGCGCCCGCCCCGCGACGGCAAGATGGCGTTCATCCGCACTCCGGATGACATCTCCATCGAACTCTTGCAGGAAGGCGACGCCCTGCCTCCGCAGGAACCGTGGACCTCGATGCCGAATCAGGGCGAGTGGTGAGATGCTGAAACGCCTGCGGGCACAGATTCACGAGCGCATCGTCCAGCCGATCACTGCAAGCAACGCCCCCGTGTCCCAACTCAGTTGGGGCGTGGCGGTGGGCACCTTTGTGGGCCTGACCCCCACGATGGGGGTGCAGATGTACATTGCCGCCGTGATTTGGGGAATCAGCCGCTACGTCCTCCAGTTTCCGTTCAACCTTCCGGTGGCGGTGGCGATGGTCTGGATCACCAATCCCATCACGGTGGTGCCGATCTACTACGTCTTTCTCGTCACCGGATCGCTGCTGCTCCAGCACGGGGAAGCCCTCAGCTACGCGCACTTTGCCGAAAGCTTCGAGCGCATCGCGGCCATGGAGGACGCCTGGCAGTCGATTGTGGAGGGAACGCGGTTCCTGCTCGTGGACCTCGGCTGGCCTATGGTGGTGGGCGGCTTGGCGTATGCCCTTCCGGGGGCCATTTTCGGCTACTTCCTCACCTCCCGGCTCGTCACCCTGCACCGCCGCCAAAAAGCCGCAGCGGCCAACATGAGCTACGAGCAGTGGCAGGCCATCAACGAGGTCATGCCCTGAAACTCACCACAGAGTCACAGAGAACGCAGAGAAAAAAATGACGCAAAAACAATACTCTGTGTCCTCTGTGACTCTGTGGTGAATCAACTTTCCGGATTGGAAAATGGGACAGAAGGCAGAAGACAGAAGACCGGACCATTCATCCTTCGACAAGCTCAGGACGAACGGCTCTGGACTTCACTCCAAAGAGCCAGCCACCAGCCGCCAGCCACCGACCACCGACCACCAAGCAGAAGGCAGAAGGCGGCTGTATCAAGTGGGCAACCGCCTGCACGAGGACGGACACCCGGAGCAGGCGCGGCAGGTTTGGCAGCAGCTTGCGCTGGCATCGGAAGCCCCGGAGCCTCCAGAGGCTCCCGCCGCCGCTGTCAACCTCAACCGCCTGCGCTGGAAGGTGGTGGGGGCATCACTGCTCGCGCTGGTGTGTTTCTACGTCATCGTCTTCACCGCCTTTCCCCGCCGTGACGATCCCTTCCTGCAACTCCTCAACGCCCTGACCACCTCGCAACCCCAATCCGCGTGGGACGCCTTCTGGGACACCGGACGCCCCTCGCTGAGTCCGCGCCGCCACTCGCAGGCCGATGAGGTCTGGCCGATGCTGGAAGAACTGTTCGAGCAGATGCTGGGACAAAACCCCTCACAAACTCAGCAGCGCAAAACAGGACTGGAGGACTGGCTGGAGCGTTACCGCCAACTCCGGGGCGGACCGATCCGTCCCACCGACTATTACGTCATCACCGGACGCGGCCTCTTCAACACGCGCCGCTTCAACGAGGCAATTGCCGTTTTCCAAGAGGGCTTGCGTCACGCCAAGACTCCGGAGCAGCGCGGCAGCCTGTTTCAAGAAATCGGCACCACCTTCTACTATCAGGGGTATCACCTCCAGCCCAACGGATTGGCCGAGTACGACCTGCGCATGGTGCAGAAATCGGTGGACGCCTACGAGCAGGCCATCCGCTACACCGATGGTCCGTACCTCTACGGCAATCTCGGCTGGGGGTACTACCTGCTGGAGGATTATGACCGTGCGGTGGAATACGGGCAGCGTGCGCTGGCGCTGGACCCGAAGCTCAACTACGTCCGCATGAACCTCGGCATCACCTTCCTGCGGCAACACCGCTACCGCGAGTCGTTTCAGGCGTATGAGAGCATCCTGCGCTTCAACCCGGACACGCTGGAGTACGAGGGGGGGATTCGGGACTTGCTGGAACTGGAGCGGGAACATCCGGGGCGCTACCCCTTCATCCCCTTTGTCCTTGGCTTCATCTACAAGAAGCAGGAACGCTACGCGTTGGCCCAAGCGCAACTGGAGCACTTCCTGTCCCGCCCGTTCCCAGATGCCTTCTGGAAATCGCAGGCCCGCCGCCTGCTTCAAGACATGGGCGCGAACTGATCACCCCTTGCGCAGCCGTTCCAGGTAGGCCTCCCATTCCACGGGCAGGAGGTGGAGTTTCTGTTCGTTACACTCCTTGCAGCACGGCACCACGTTCGATTTGGTGGTCTTGCCGCCACGGGCGAGGGGCACGACGTGGTCCATCGTCAACTCCCGCGCCGGCATCTCGCGTTCGCAGTAGTGACAGCGGTTGTGCGCCCGGCGGTTTTTCCACCATTGCGACTGCTTGAGTTCGCGCGCCTTGCGGCGTTCGCGCTTGAGTTCCTCCGGATCTGGAGGCCAGTACCAGACCTCCTCGGCCATCAGAAGTTCCGGGCGGTCCAGTTGGGGCCAGTTTCCTCGAACTCGCGGGGAATGCGCGTGAGCCGCCGCATCCCAGAGCCGTCAATGAAGATGACGTAAAGCTTGTAGGTGCCCGTGGGATTGGCAGAAAAGGTCAGCATCCGTCCGTCCGGAGACCAAGAGGGCTGTTCGCAATCGTAGTTGCCCCGCGTGAGTCGGCGGGATTCCTCGGTGAAAGGATCCATGATGAAGATCTGCTGCCGTCCGGCGATCACCTTGGAGTACGCAATCAGGGTGCCATCCGGAGACCAGACCGGGTTGCTGTTGCTGGAGCCGTCGAAAGTGAGTTGGAAGGCGATTCCGGTGTCGAGCTCTTGATAGAACAACTGTTCGCGTCCGGCGCGATCCGACACGAACACGATGCGCTGGTTGTCCGGAGAGAGATGCGGCGAGGTGTCAATGCGCCGATGCTTGGTCAAGCGCCGGGGTTCGGCGCGAGTGCGCAGGTTGAACTCGTAGAGGTCGGCGTTGCCGTTGCGGCTGAGCGTGAGGATGATGCGCTCGTTGTCGTCAAACCACGTGCCACCGCTGGTGATGCCAAACTGCCCCTTGCGCGAAAGCAGCACCCGCATGGGCTTGCCCTTCAGGCGGTCCAGCATGATCGAGGTGCCTTGACGGCTCACGGTCGTGTAGATCAGGCTCTTGCCGTCCGGAGACCAGCGCGGAAAGAGGCTGATGAAGGGGTTGCGCGAAACACCGGAAAGCCGCCGTCCGTGCGTGTTGATGCGGGCGATGATCTTGCGGCGACCGGGCTGGCGCAAGCTGAAGGCGACCGTGCTGCCCAGCGAGGCCGGTATCCCCGTGAGTTCCCCGGCAATGCGGTTGACGAGGTCCATCACTCCGGTTTCCGCAAACTCCCCGTGCCGCAGCTTCATTTCCTGCGCCAGCAACACATTGCCGTCGTTGCCCGCGACCGCAAGCCGGATGCGCGAGTTCCTGCCCGTTCCCACAAGCTGGGCGAGCAGCTTCATGTCCGGGGCACGGCCCAGCGCCTTGCAGGCGTTGTAGCGCGAGTCCTGAATCCGAAAAACCCCGCTCCAGCACAGGTTGCGGTCAAAAATCCGCAGCCAGCGCGAAGCCTCCGGATGCGCGGCAAAGGCATCGTTCGGCTCCAGTTGCACCGTGAAGCGCGAGAAGCCAATCCCGCTGATGATGATTTCTTCGCTGGAGTACGTTTGCGCACGGACGGCAGCGCCGCCGAGGCCCACCCACACAAGCAGCAGCGCCGCCCATTTTTTGCAAGACCAACTCAAGGTTCCGCTCAATCCTTTGGAGTGAATTTGACCACCACGATGTACGGTGGTTTTTTCGCAAGGGCTTCCGGCAAAGGGGCCAGCCGCGCCAGCCGAATCGCCGCCCGGACTTTCCTGACAAATCCCGCCGAGGCTTCTGTTTCCACCACCTCGTGGCGGAGAATTTTCCCGGACACCGCGATCTCCAGCCGAATCCGCACGAAGCGATCCTTGCGGGAAGCCCCGCCCACCTTCGGCAGGATCTTCCCTTGAATGTGCAGGTTGTATTCCCGCTCTGCTTTTTGGAACTCCTTGATCGCCTCAAACCCGGAAAGGTTCAGTTCCCCCTGCTGATCGGCGTCCACAACTGACTCCACCTCAAGCACCAGCGGCAACTCATCCTGCGGGGTGTTGATCAGGGCTTCGTCCTGCAGCAAGCTGTTGTCCAAGGTCGGGGCATCCAGCGAAGCCGGCGCGGGGGCCGAGGGCGCGGCCAGCAGGTCCGTGTTGGAAACGGCGGGAAGTGCAGGGTCCAGCTTGGTGGGCAGCGCAATCTCCGTTTTGGACGGCACGGCGGTGGCCAGCGACGTTGCAGATTTTCCGGGAGCAATCGTGGGTGCAGTGAGCTTGGGTGCCTTCAGAGAGGGCTTGGAGGCCGCAAAACTTCCTGTGCCACTGCCGGATTTTGTGGTTTTCAGCGTCGGCTTGGGAGTGGCGATCTTGCCGATTCCTGCAATTTTGGGCTTGGGAAGCTGCGTTCCAGACAAGCGGGGAGCGGCCGAAACCTCGCCCGCCTTCACCTTGGGAAGGCTGAGCTTGGCCTTGGGGCTTGGCAACACGGAGGTCTTCGGCTTCACCAACGGGGTGCGGCTGGAAGTCAAACGAGGGGCGGCGGGTGTTTTCTTAGCGGTTTTTCGGGCCGTGCGCGGTGTCGGAGTCTGGAGCGTGGGCTGTTTGGGTTTCTGCACTTTTTTGCTCCCGGGCTTTCGGCTTTGCACTTTGGGTTGTTCGGGCCGTGCAGCGGAGGCGCTTTTTTGCTTTGCAGGAACGGGCTTGGGCGGGGCCGGAGTTGCAGCGGCCTGCTTTTGGGCGGAGGGGGTTTTCTTGGAATGTTTCGACTTGATGGGCGAACTCGGCTTGGGTTTGAGAGTCGGCTGCACCGGAGCCGAGGGCGAAGGCGTGGCGCTGGGGGCAGACAAGTTCAAGGGGGCCAGTTCCACGGTCTCCCCGGCTTTTGGCAGAGCGGCAGCGGACGTTGCAGACGAGGTTGGAATTGACGGGGTTTCCGAAGTTGCAACCAGCGAGGCGGTTTTGGATGCGCCTCCAAGGGTGGGGGTGGGCACCAGTTTGGGAGGTGCCGGAGTCGGCTTGGCCGAGGCGGACTGCTGGGCCGCAACGGTGGTTTCCGAAGGGGTCGGCGGCTCCGGCTCCGGGGCAGGAGTGGGTTCCGCTTTGGGCTTGGGCTTTTCTGGAGGAGGCGTTTTAACGGGCTGATCCAGCAGCACCACTTCCTGCGTGGCCTTGGTGAGCGTGGGCGTGGGCTTGACGGGCTTGGGAACCACAGGCTTGGGACGGATGATCGTGACCCCCACACTGGCCTTCACGGGTTCCGGCTCCGGAGCCTGCTGCCATGCCCCCCAAGTGCTGATTGCCCCCAGCAAAAACAGGTGGGTCAGCAAGGATCCCAGCACCCCCCAACCAAAACGTGAGCGGGCCGGAGTCCGAGGCGGTGGCTGCGAAGAAAAAACGTCGCTCATCGGGCCTTTCTCACGCGAATTTCGCCAAAAAACAGGGAATTTGAGGAAAAATCTGCATCCGGGCTTGACTTCTTGAGGGAAGGATTATAGTGATAGCAAGGGATTGCAGAGCCTTGCGGACCTTTCGCAAACGCAATTCTCGGCTCACAGGAACGCGAGCCGACCCCTAATCCAAGGAATGGAGTTGTCACGACTACCTTCCGTTTTTTAACCTTTCATCTTTGGACAGAGACATGACCAAATCTGAACTTGTGGATGCCATTGCCAGTGGTGCTGGCCTGAGCAAATCTGATGCAGCCAACGCACTGCAAGCCACCTTGGGTGCCGTCGAAGGCGCTCTCAAGGGCGGGGATTCCGTCTCCCTGATTGGCTTTGGCACCTTCTCCGTGGTGAAGCGCAGCGCCCGCACGGGTCGCAACCCGCAGAACCCCGGACAGCAAATCACCATCCCCGCCTCCAAGGCGGTGAAGTTCAAGGCAGGCAGCAAGCTCAAAGCTGCTGTCAAGTAAGCCCTTTCCCGACGGGGCGCACTCTGCGCCTCGTCTCCCTAAAGCTCCACCTCTTCCTCGGCATCCGGCTCCGCTTCCGAATCAAAAGCGTCGTCTTCCTCGACCGGGCCGCACTTCACGGACAAAAGCGGGTCCACCGCAGGTTCGGTTCCGATCCGGAAATGCTCCTCCCGCGTTTGCTCCGGGGGATCGCAGGGGCCTGCGCGGCGTCCTGACTTGTGAATCCGCACCGTGACCACGCCTGGTGGCTGCGGGAACTGCTCGGTGGGCAGGCTGGCCACGGCGTTTTTCATGAACTCCACCCAAATGGGGGCGGCGGCCCGCGAGCCGCTTTCGTGAGGACCAAGGCTCCGGGGGCGGTCGAATCCCACATAAACCCCGGTGATCAGTTGCGGGATGTAGCCAATGTACCACGCATCCACATAATCGTTGGTCGTTCCGGTCTTGCCCGCCGAGGGCCGCTCGATGGAACGCGCCCGCCAGCCCGTGCCCCGGCGCACAACGTCCCGGAGGATGTCTCCCACCAAGAAGGCGGTGTCTGGCGAGATCACCTGCTCCGCCTGCGGCTCCCACTGCTCCAGCACGTCGTCGTTGGAGTCTTCGACACTCAGCAAATAAACGGGGCGCCGCAGATTGCCCTGATCGGCGTAAATCGCGTAGGCGCTCACCATCTCCTGCAACGTCACCGAAAACGAACCGAGCGCGATGGTCAGGTTCGGCGGAATCTTCGTCGTGATGCCCAACCGTTGGGCGTAGCGGATGATGTTTTTCGGATCAAGGTCGTCCACCAGCCCAATCGTGGGCAGGTTGAGGCTCTTGACCAGCGCCGTCCGGAGTGACACGTTGCCGAGCAGTTTCTTGCTGTAGTTCTTGGGAATCCAGACTTCCGCATCGCCATAGTTCGACTCTCCGGTGCGGTAGGCGCGGGGGCTGTCAATGAGTTGGCTCGCAGGAGTGTACCCGGAATCAAGCGCGGCGGCGTACACGATGGGCTTGAAGGCCGATCCGGGCTGGCGTTTGGCTTGGATCGCCCGGTTGAACTCGCTGGCTTCGTGCCGGAACCCCCCGATCATGGCCAGCACCTGCCCGTTCCCCGGATTCATCACCATCACGGCACCGTTGATCTGCGGGGGCTGGTAGAGTTCCAACTGGAAGCGGTCGGCTTCTGCATGAAAATCCGCCAGCCGCACCCGGACGAGGTCGCCTTGAGCCAAAGCATCACCCAGTTTTTCCAGCGGCACGGGCGGGTCGTCCTGCTCCTCACCCGCCAGTTGCCAGCGGCGGAGGCTTTCCCAATCCAGCACCCCCTCCTGCTCGCCGAGCCAGACCACGGCCTGCTCCTCGTCCAGCGAGGTGACCACGCCATGCACGATGCTTCCGAGCAGCATGCGGTTCTGCTGAAGCACCTCGTAAGCCGCGAGTGCTACGGTGTTGTTGTCCGGCAGGGCCGCAACGGTCATCCCATCGGTGGCGTTGTCGGAAACGACTGTGGCGTTGTCCAACTCTGGCCGGAAGAGCGCCCCGCGATACCCCTGTCGGCGCGTCAGGTCCAGCACCCCGCGCTGAAAGGCCTCGTGCGCAAAAATCTGGTAGTCCAGATCCATCGCCAGCCGGACCCGCAACCCGCCTTGGTAAAGCAAGTCCTTGCCGTACTTGCTGAGCAGGTAGCGCCGGGCGTGTTCGACGTAATACGCCGTCGCGTCCGCGGTGGGGTCGTCAATGCGGATCAGCTTGAGCGGCTCCCGAAGGGCGACCCGATGCTCTGCCGGAGTCAGGTAGTGTTCCTCCAACATGCGCTGCAAGACCAAGTTGCGCCGTTGCAGGGCAAGTTGAGGATTGACGTTGGGGTTGTAGCGCGAAGGCGCGGGCAGCACCCCCACCAGCAGGGCACTTTCCGACACCGTGAGGTCGCGGACGTGCTTGCCAAAGTAACCCTGTGCGGCGGCCTCCACTCCTTCCGCATTGCCAAGGAACACCTTGTTGAGGTACAGGCTCAGGATCTGCTCCTTCGTGAACTGACGCTCCATCTGAAACGCCAGCAGCATCTCCCGGAGCTTGCGGATGATGAGCTTTTGGGTGGAGAGCAGGAAGAGCCGGGCCGTCTGCTGGGTGAGCGTACTGGCCCCCTGCACAAACCCCCCGGCCAAGACATCAATGTAAAGTGCCTTGACGATCCGGATGGGGTCAATTCCGTAGTGCGAGAAGAAGCGGTTGTCCTCGCTCGCCAACAGCGCCTGAATCAGATGGGGAGGGAATTCCTCGTAGGGGACGATGATGCGCCGCTGGATGTAAAGCTCGTCAATCTGGTTGCCGCTGCGGTCATAGATCACCGTGGGGCGCGTGTCGCGCTTTTCCAGTTCCGCATCAATGTTGGTGGGCAGTTCCTTGCTCAGGTCATACAGAAACACCCCAAGGCCAATCCCCAGTGCCGTGGAGACGACGATGCCGCTCCAGAAGATCCACTGCAACCAGCGCCAGACTCGTCTCATCAGGAGTTTTGCCCAGAAAATCGTGGAGAGTCAGCAGCCATGTCGAGGATTCGGCGAGGGGCCGACTTAGGCCGGTTCGGGAGTGCGGTGGCGTGCATCATGAGCTTGGGAGAGCAGTTGGCGAAGCGGATCCCGCCATTCCTCCGGAATGCGCTCCACGCCCAGACGCTCCCAAAATTCGGTGAAACTTTCCTCGGTGGACGAGTCATGCAGTTCCAGCAGAAGCAGTCTCAGGGCCAGCGCCACCTCTCCGGGGAGTTCCCCCAGCCCGGAGTTTCGGGGGGTGGGTGCGGTTGTCCCTTGAAAAACCTCGACAGAGGTATAGAATAATTTGACCGCTTCGCACTGGCACCGCTCACGGTGCGGAAGGTCTGGAGGTAGCTTCGCCTGGAATTGCTCCCCACAGCGCAGACCGTCATCACGCAGGCACTCGACCGGAGTGTCCCAGTCAAGGAACGCCCGCACCTCGGCGCCTTCCAAGGTGGTGATCACCGGTTCGGGCGACTTGTGTCGGACAAGGACGTGCTGCTTCTTGAGCCGATAAATCCAGTAGGCCAGAGCAATCGCCACTACGGCGATGAAGAGCTTGATCACGGGCGGGAAATGGACACGGTGGCAT
This sequence comes from uncultured Pseudomonadota bacterium, assembly GCA_964597275.1. Lineage (GTDB taxonomy): Bacteria > SAR324 > SAR324 > SAR324 > NAC60-12 > UBA8110. The sequence goes on from CAZQXS010000035.1 coordinate 9,396, forward strand.
GAGACCAAAACGCCTTGGCCTCAACACGATGAGATTAAGGAATCTTCCCCAAACTTACAAGTTGCCCCTTGCATGTCGCATTCCACAGCAGGGAGTGGCCCCCCTGTTGCTGCTGGGGGTTGGCTTGCTGGTCGCGGTTGCAATTCCTGCGGTTGCTCAGGAAAACCCCGCTGCCGAGGACGCGCCGCCCATCACCTCTTGCACGGCATTCACCACGCCCAAGAACATCGAGGAGCGCAAGGCGCTTCACGACTGTGTCCGGAAGATGCGAGAGGGCCGCAAGACCCAACGGAATCAGGAGCGGCTTCAGCGCATCTACGACGGATCCGTCACCCTCACGGAGCATGTGAACCGCTTTCTTGGAAAAACAGCAACCCCCGCTGGAGGCAGCGCCCCCAATGATACCTCCCCTCCTGCGGGAAATGCTCCGCCGACCTCTTCGCCCTGAGTCAGCGTGACTGCCTACCCGCTCAAGCTGATCATCGAAGAACTGTTCTTCAGCCCCGCCCCTTTTTTAATCCTGTTGCTGATCCTTGCCGGGGCGAGCTGGCGCAGGAACGCCTGGACGCTCCAGACCAAAACCCTGCTGGCGGTTTGGGCCGTTTTGCTGCTGAGCACGAGCAGTTGGTTCTTCCAGTGGTTTGCGTACCCGCTCAAGTGGCTCACCCCGGACAGCACCCGCAAGCAGGTGGATGCGATTGTGGTCGCCTCTGCGGGAGTTCACGCCTCCGGAGCGCCCACCCCCAGCTCCACCCTGCGGGCCTACACCGCCGCACGGCTGTACTTGGAGGGGCTGGCCCCGCTCGTGATCGTCACCGGTGGTGTGACCGAACCCTATGCCCCGCCCGTTTCCATCAAGGGCATTCACATCATCCTCCGGGGCATGGGGGTCAAGGACGAGGACATTGTGATCGAAGACCACTCGGCAGACACTTACGGCAACGGCGTGGAAACCATGAAGATCATCGCGGAGCGCGGCCTCAAGCGCATCTTGCTCGTCACCCACGACTACCACCTGTTCCGCCTCAGCAGCGTGTTTGAAACACTGGCCGAGGAACGGCAACTCGAAGTGGAGCATTACAGCTTTGCCGCCAACCAAATGGACACCTCCCGCACCGTGCCGTGGTGGAAAATCTTCGACTGGGAGAACTTCGGGCGGTTGCAAACCATCGCCCACGAATACATCGGCCTGCTCACCTACAAAGCCACTGGACGCATCTGATCCCCATGCCCAAACGAACCGACCTCGAAACCATCCTCCTCATTGGCTCCGGCCCCATTGTCATCGGCCAAGCCTGCGAATTCGACTACAGCGGCACTCAGGCGTGCAAGGCGCTCAAAGAGGAAGGCTACCGCGTGGTGCTGGTCAACAGCAACCCCGCCACCATCATGACCGACCCCGGCTTGGTGGATGCGACCTACATTGAGCCGATCACCCCCCATGCCGTCGAGCAGATCATCCTTCAGGAACGCCCGGACGCGCTGCTGCCCACAATGGGCGGTCAAACCGCGCTCAACATGGCCATGCGGCTTGCGGAGGACGGCGTTTTGGAAAAGCACGGGGTGCAGTTCATCGGGGCCACTCCGGAGGCAATCCGCAAAGCAGAAGGCCGGGAAGAATTCCGGGCGGCGATGCAGTCCATCGGACTCGCCATGCCCACCAGCACAGTGGCCTCGACTGTCGAGGACGCCCTTGCTTTTGCAGAAACCACCCCCTACCCGCTCATCGTCCGACCGTCCTTCACGCTGGGAGGTTCCGGGGGCGGCATCGCCTACGATGCCGACCAGCTCCGCAGCATCGTTTCCGGAGGGCTGACCGCCTCTCCCACCAGCGAGGTGTTGGTGGAGCAATCCATCCTCGGCTGGAAGGAGTACGAGCTTGAGGTGATGCGGGACCACAAGGACAACGTGGTCATCATCTGCTCCATCGAAAACCTCGACCCGATGGGCGTTCACACGGGCGACAGCATCACGGTGGCCCCCGCGCAAACGCTCACCGACCGCGAATATCAGGCCATGCGCGACATGTCGCTGGCGATCATGCGCGAAATCGGAGTGGACACCGGCGGCTCCAACGTCCAGTTCGCGGTGCATCCGGAAACGGGGGAGGTCATGGTCATCGAGATGAACCCACGGGTCTCCCGCAGTTCCGCGCTGGCCTCCAAGGCGACAGGATTCCCCATCGCCAAAATCGCGGCCAAGCTCGCCGTGGGCTACACGCTGGACGAAGTCCCGAACGACATCACCCACAAAACGCCCGCCTGCTTCGAGCCGTCCATTGACTACGTCGTCACCAAGATCCCGCGCTTCACCTTCGAGAAATTCTCGACCACCCCGGACCTGCTCGGCACCCAGATGCAGTCCGTCGGCGAGGTCATGGCGATTGGCCGCACCTTTCGGGAATCGTTTCAGAAGGCGTTGCGCTCGATGGAAACGGGCACCTGTGGACTTGACGAGCCGGATTACACGAAGCATCCGGGAGCGCCGGACGCCGTGCTAGAAACCCTCCTTCAGCACCCCAGCAGCCAGCGCGTCTGGTTCGTGGCCGATGCCCTCCGATGCGGCTGGAGCAGCGAGCGTGTGCAGCAGCACAGCCACATTGACCCGTGGTTCCTCGCACAAATTCACTCGCTCGTCACGGAAGAACAAAACATTCAGAAGACTGGCCGCAACGACATGACTCCGGTGATGCTTCGGAACTGGAAGCGCCTTGGGTTTTCCGATGAGCGCCTGGCCTTTCTGCTGGGAATCACCGCCCCGGAGGTTTCCAAGCTGCGCCGCGAGTGGAACATCCTTCCCGTGTACAAGCTGGTGGACACCTGCGCGGCGGAGTTTCCTTCCGAAACGCCGTACTTTTACTCGACCTACGAGGAGGAAAACGAATCCCTGCCGACCGATGCTCCGAAAGTGCTGATCCTCGGCAGCGGCCCCAACCGCATTGGGCAGGGCATCGAGTTCGACTACTGCTGCGTCCACGCGGCCTTTGCCATCCGGGAGTTGGGCTACGAGGCGATCATGCTCAACTGCAACCCCGAAACCGTCAGCACCGACTACGACACCTCCGACCGGCTCTACTTCGAGCCGATCACCTTTGAGGATGTCATGCACATCGTGGAGTTGGAACGTCCCTTGGGGGTGATCGTCCAGCTGGGCGGACAGACCCCGCTGAAGCTGGCGAAAGCCTTGGACGAGGCCGGAGTGCGGCTGCTGGGAACACCGTTTGCGAGTATTGACCGCGCCGAGGACCGCGAGCAGTTTGCCGAACTGCTCCGCAAGCTCGAACTCAAGCAACCCCGCAACGGCATGGCCCGCTCGCTGGATGAAGCCGTCCGGATCGGCAAGCAACTTGGCTATCCGCTGTTGTTGCGCCCGTCTTACGTTCTTGGCGGACGGGCGATGATGACCGCGCATTCCGAAGCACAGCTCAAGGAGTTCTTTGCCGAAGCCCTCAGCGTGGCTCCGGAACATCCGGTGCTGATTGACGAATTTCTGGCGGGGGCCGTTGAGGTGGACGCGGACTTTCTTGGAGATGGGGAAAAGGCGGAGCTTGGGGGCATCATGGAACATATCGAAGCCGCCGGGGTCCATTCCGGAGACAGCGCCTGTGTGCTGCCGCCCCACCAGCTTTCTCCCGAAGCAGTACGTACCATCGAGGAGCAGGGCCGTGCGCTGGCATTCGAACTGAAAGTGTGCGGGTTGATGAACGTGCAGTTTGCCGTCAAGGAGGGCGAGGTGTACATCATCGAGGTCAACCCACGGGCCTCCCGGACGGTGCCGTTTGTCAGCAAGGCCATCGGGCAGCCGCTCGCCAAGTACGCGACTCGGCTCATGCTGGGCGCAACGCTGGAGGGGCTGGGCTACCGCTACACTGTTCCGAACGATTACTCAGTCAAGGAAACGGTCTTTCCCTTTGCCCGCTTTGCCGGAGCCGATGCCCAGCTTGGCCCGGAGATGAAGTCCACCGGCGAGGTGATGGGACGCGGAGCAAGCTTCGAGGAGGCGTACATGAAGGCGCAGGCGGCGATCTACAGCACCAAGCTTTCGGACGCCCGCAGCGTGTTCATTGGAGTGCGGGACGCGGACAAGGCGCAGATGGTTCCCGTGGCGCAACAACTCGTTCGCCAAGGCTACCGGATCATCGCCACGGAGGGCACCGCCAACGTGCTGGAGCAAAGTGGAATCGTGGACATCCGGCGTGTCTGCATGCAGCCGGGGCAATCCGACAGCCTTCACGATTTTCTGCACCGGGGCGAAGTCGCCCTGCTCATCAACACCACCCGCTCCCGCAAGCGCAAGGTGGATGCCTCCCACATCCGCAGGCTCGTGCTGCACTACAACCTGCCGTACTGCACGACCGTGGAGGGCGCCCAGCACTATGCGCGGTCCTTTACCAAGTTCGGCACTCCCGACCGCTTCCGCTACGACGCGCTCCCCATGCCGGAAGCCTCCTGAGCGGCGGGGATCGCCCCGTCCGCCCCCTCTTCATCCGCCGCCCGGACGGCGAGGTACTGCCGCTGCAACGCCAGTTTCTGCTGCTGGTAGTCCTCCCGTGAAAGCCGTCCCATCAACTGATCGTCCTCCAGTTCGCTGAGCGCGGCCAGCAGTGCGTCCCGCTGGCTGAACTCTTCCCCCTCCGGAACCGGAAGCTGGTACTTCTGCAAGGGCTGGAAAAACAGGGGGTAGATGATGAAGAACAACGCTCCCAAGCCCAACAACAGCGAAATCAGCAAGAACGGGATTCCGGCAAGCATGGCCTCTGGCGGTTCAGGCGTGTGGAGAGGAAGTCGTTTGCAAGCCCCCCAGTTGTTGCCGCAACGCTTGAATTTCTGCTTCCATTTTTTGTGAACACTAGCGCGAAGGGGTGGCTGGGGCAAGGGGTTTTGGTGCTTGGGGGGCAGCCTTTCGCGAAGGCCGTGTAGCAACGCGCAGTTCTTCTTGAAGCGAATCCTCCGCCATCAGCGTCTCAAAGCGATCCCAGCGGTCGCTGAGGTGCCAGTAGCCGACGAGGCACTCAAAGCCGGTCGCCTGCCGATAGTCGCGGATCGAGGCGTGTTTAGGCGGCGAGAGCGGCTTCATGTTGATGCCCCGGCGGCAAACCTGCTGTTCCGCAGGAGTGAGCAAGGGCAGCAAGTGGCGAAGCAGGCGGGCTTGGGCTTGACAGCGCACCAGTTGGGTGACCCGCTCATGGGTGGGTCCGGAGCCGAGGTTGAGTTGCAGCACCCGCTCACGGCACCAAAGCGCATAGCGAGCATCGCCGAGATAGGCGAGCGCGAACGGGGTTTGCTGGGCAGGAATGTCGGTCGCCAAGGGCTACCAGTCCCGGTCTTGCTGGCAGACCAACCGACCTTTGCGAATCCGAAAGAGGCTGCTAGTGATGGTCCGGCGGTCGAGGATTTCCGACTCCTTCTCGCGCATCGGAATCCCAAAGCTCGCGTCCTTGCGCAGCACGATCAAGGTGCCGGGCTTGGCGCTGAAGGTGTCCATGCCGTAGTCCACTCGCAGGGCTTCCGGGGAGTCGTGCGGCTTGCGGCTTGGACGTTCGGGAACCTTCGCGTCCGGAGACTTGAGCAGGCAGACATAGCGGTTTTCGCCTTCGCCCATCGAGCGGCTGTGGAGTTGGTAGTGCGTGCCCACCTTGTGGACGATGCGGCGGTGGTAGGAACTCATCGGCTCAAAACTCAGCACCTCCTCGTCGGATTTCAGGAAACGCTGAACGGTGTCGCGGGTGGCTTGCAAAAGCTCCTGCTCGCGCTCAGAAAGCTCCATGTCGTCAATCATGACCTCGGATGGCTCCGAAGTCACAGTCTCTGCTTGCTCGGTCATAATGGATTGGGGGTCAGGAATAGGATTTGTGGGAATAGGCCGGAACGCTTTCCGGGTAATCTCCTTGTGGTAAAACGGTCATGGAGTCGTCAGAGGTTTCTTCATCCGCCTCTTCCGGCGGGTCAACCACCACTGCCGGAAGCCGCTCCAGCGCGTGCTGAAGGACTTCGTCCATGTGCTGAACGGGGATGATCGCCAATTCCTTGGTGATCTCCTCCGGAATTTCGGTGAGATCTTTCTCGTTGCGCTGGGGGATGAGGACCGTCCGGATCATGCCGCGCTTGGCTGCAAGCAGCTTTTCCTTGAGTCCGCCGATGGGCAGCACCTTGCCACGCAGGGTGACTTCTCCGGTCATGGCCACGTCGTGCCGAACCGGAATGCCCGTGAACGCACTGACGAGGGAGGTGGCAATGGTCACGCCTGCCGAGGGGCCGTCTTTGGGAACCGCACCTTCCGGGACGTGAACATGGATGTCGGTCTTCTTGAAAACGGACGAGTAGATGCCCAGTGCGTTCGCATTGGTCCGGACGTAGCTCAGAGCCGCCTGCGCGGATTCCTTCATCACGTCGCCCAGCTTGCCCGTGAGTTGCACACGCCCGGTGCCCTGCATGATGCTCGCTTCGGTCGTCAGCAATTCCCCGCCTGCCTGCGTCCACGCCAGCCCGGAGGTGACTCCAACCTCGCTTTGCTCCTCGGCGCTGTTGTGCTTGTAGCGTGGCACACCGAGCATTTCCTGAACGCGCTTGGGCGTGACGTTGATCTTCTTGGTGCGTGGATTTTTCACCAGCATCGTCGCGGCCTTGCGGCAGGCCTTGGCGATCTCGCGTTCCAAGTTCCGAACCCCGGCCTCGCGGGTGTACTGCTGGATGATTCGGGCGATTGCAGGAGTCTGGAAGTGAAGTTGCTTCGCATTCAGTCCGTTTTCCTCGACCTGCTTGGGCACGAGGTGCCGGAAGGCGATGTGTTCCTTTTCCAGTTCGGTGTAGCCCGCAAGGTTGATGATTTCCATGCGGTCCTGCAAGGTGGGCGGGATGTTCTGTCCCACGTTGGCCGTGCAGAAGAAGAGGACGTCGGAAAGGTCGAACTCGACCTCAAGGTAGTGGTCCATGAAGGTGTTGTTCTGCTCCGGGTCCAGCACTTCCAACAGCGCTGCCGCCGGATCCCCCATCACACCACGGGTCATCTTGTCCACCTCGTCCAGCAGCAGGAGCGGGTTGCAGCTCTTCACCTTGCGGAGCGAAGTGATGATCTTGCCCGGAAGCGCCCCGACGTAGGTGCGGCGGTGCCCACGGATTTCGGCCTCGTCCCGAACGCCTCCCAAGCTGATTCGTGTGAACTTGCGACCTAGCGCCTCAGCTACTGATCGTGCCAGCGAAGTCTTGCCGACTCCGGGAGGCCCGACGAGGCAGATGATCGGCCCCTTCACCTGTCCCACCTGCTTGGCGACCGCAAGGTATTCGACGATGCGCTCCTTGATCTTGTCCAGGCCGTAGTGGTGTTCGTCCAGAACGCGCTCGGCTTCATCAAGGTCGAACTTGTCCTCGGTCTTCTCGTCCCACGGCATCGAGAGCAGGCAGTCGAGGTAGTTGCGGACCACGTTGGCCTCGGCGGACATCGGCGGCATCATCTTGAGCTTCTTCAACTCGCGCTCGCCCATCTCCTTGGCCTCTTCCGAGAGCGGCAGTTCCTCCAGTTTCTTGGTGTATTCCTCAATCTCGGCCTTGCCGTCCTCGCCCTGTCCGAGTTCCTTCTGAATCGCCTTGACCTGCTCGTTGAGGTAGTACTCCTTCTGGGTGCGGCCAATCTGGCCCTGCACGCGCTCCTTGAGCTTGCGCTCCACCTTCTTGAACTCGCACTCCTCCAGCATGCGCTCAAACACCACCTCCAGCCGCTTGTGGGGATCCCCGATCTCCAGCAGCTCCTGCTTCTTCTTGAGGTCCATGTTGAGCAGCGGCGCAATCCGGTCGGCAAGCCGGAAGGGCGACTCGGAATCAATCGCCAACTTCTCGATGCCCTCCGTGTGCCGCTTGACCTCCTTCAGGTAGCGCTTGAACTCGCTGCGCACATTCTTGCTGAGCGCGACCAGTTCCGGATTCTGCTCCTCATTCTCAAAAATCGGCTCGACCAGCCCGGCGTAGTACGGATCGCCCAGCCGGGCCTCCAAGAGCTTCCCGCGCGATTTTGCCTCAAACAGCGCCTTGATGGTGCCGTTGTGGAGCCGCATGATTTGCAGCACCTGCCCAATGGTTCCCACTGAAAAAAGTTCCTCCGCGCTGGGTTCCTCCACCAGCGGATCCTGCTGGGCGACCACGAAGATGCGGCGGTCCTGCGCGAGTGCTTTTTCAAGAGAGGCGATGGAAAGCGCACGACCGATGAAGAACGGAGCGGTCATGTGCGGAAAGACCACGATGTCCCGCATCGGGAGCATCGGGAGCGTCAAGCGCTGCGGTTGGGACTCGGATGGGTCGGTTGGCATTGGTGCGGGTTCTTACAAAGGTCGGGTGGTTGTGTCGCTGGACCGAGTTTATCCAATCTACCAGCCTCCAGAGAAAAGGCAAGCAGTCCGCAACACAAAACCTCAGTCCGGCCTCTGGGGACGCACGGCGACCTCGGCGCACCAGCGGTTGCCGTCCGCGTAAATCCGCACCGTCTTGAACTTGGGAATGTAGCGCTCGCCCTTGACCACGGAGCGCAGGTGGAACCCCACGGTCTCCCGCGCAAGGCGTTCGGCCTCCTGTTCTTCCACCGCACACGCCCGCCCCCGGATGAGGACATCCAGCCCGCCCCGGTCAATCACCTCGTAGGTGGGGTCGTAACTGCTGCGCAGGCTGAAGGCTCCACAGGCTGGCAGCAATCCGAGCGCGAGCAGGCCGCACAGCAGCAACCGTCCCTGACGGCAGAAGGTGATCCAGAAGAAGTGCATTTCCTAGGGTGTCGGCTTGACAAGTCTTTGGGGGGTTTTCAAACTGAATATCCTCCATTTCGGAATTCAACAACTCTGCCAACTCCACTTCATGCAAACCCAAACCTCCTCCAAACTGTTCCAGCGAGCGCAACAACGCATCCCCGGCGGGGTCAACAGTCCCGTCCGCGCCTTCAAGGCCGTCGGCGGCAACCCGATTTTCATGGATCGCGGCCAAGGGTCGCGGCTTTACGACGTTGACGGCAACGAATACCTCGACTACATCGGCTCGTGGGGGCCGATGGTTTTGGGACACGCACATGGGCAGGTGACGGCGGCTCTGGAGTCGGCCTTGAGTCAGGGCACCTCGTTTGGCACCCCCACCGCCGGAGAGGTGCGGCTCGCCGAATTGATCAACGAGGCCGTGCCAAGCGTGGAATTGGTGCGGCTGGTCAACTCCGGGTCCGAGGCGGCAATGGGTGTTTTGCGCGTGGCGCGGGGCTACACCGGACGCGACAAGATCGTCAAGTTCGAGGGCTGCTACCACGGCAGTGTGGATGCTCTGCTCGTCAAGGCCGGATCGGGCGCAACCACGCTGGGCATTCCCGATTCCCCCGGAGTTCCGGCGTCCTTCACCGAACACACGCTGCTCGCCGAATTCAACGACCTCGACTCCGTACTGGAACTCGTCGAGGCGCATCCGGACGAAATTGCCGGAATCATTCTGGAGCCGGTCGCAGGCAACATGGGCATGATCGCACCGGAACGCCATTTCCTGCAAGGGCTGCGCGACCTCTGCGACCGCGAGGGCATTTTGTTGATTTTTGACGAGGTGATGACCGGATTCCGCGTGGACTTCGGCGGTGCCCAAGAACTGCTCAACATCATCCCGGACCTCTCGCTGTTCGGCAAGGTCATCGGCGGCGGGTTGCCCGTGGGTGCCTACGGAGGCCGTCAGGACATCATGCTCAAGGTCGCGCCCGCCGGACCCGTTTATCAGGCGGGCACACTTTCCGGAAACCCCATCGCGGTAGCGGCAGGGCTGGCGACGCTGGAACTGCTCAAGGCGGAAAATCCTTTCCCGGAACTCGCCCGCAAGTCCGCGTGGCTCACCCAAGAATTCCAGAGTGCCGCCAAGCAGGTCGGCCTGCCCTTGCAAACTGTGGCGATGGGCGGCATGTTCGGCATATTCTTTTCGGAAACCCCGGTGCGGAACTATCAGGACGCGCTCAAAAGCGACACCGCCCGCTTCACCAAGTTTTTCCAGAGCATGTTGCAGCAGGGCATCTACCTCGCTCCCTCCGCCTTTGAGTCGCTGTTCCTCTCAACCGCGCACTCCGAGGACGACTTGGAGCGCACCGCAACGGCGGCACGAGTCGCGTTTGAAGCCGCCGCCTGAGCTTGCGCTAACGCCGCTTGCCGTTGACGCGCTCGTCGGGGTGAGTGATTTCGCTGACGCGCAGTCCGTAGCGGTCGTTGACCACCACCACCTCGCCGCGGGCGATCAACTGACCTCCGGCGAGCAAGTCCACCGACTCGCCCGGAACCTTGTCAAAGCGCACCACCGACCCCACTTCCCAGCGGGCGACCTCGCTCATCGAAATCTCCGCCCGCGCCACTTCCGCTTCCAGCCGCTGCGGCACGTCCGCCAAAAACTCCAGATCGCGCCCGGAGGAGTCGAGTCCAATTTGTTCTGCCATGAGCTTGCTTGGTGGATTCTATTTTTCTAATGGATTGAACACCGGTAATTTCAGTTGAGCCGCTGCTTTTGCAAGCACTTTATCTGCAACAACAAACTGCCAGTCGCTTTGAGAAATCAGCCGAAATGTGGCCAAATGCAGAGCATCCAAAGTCCGCAATCCAATGGTTCTTGCATGATCTCTGATGAGCTTATCCGCTTCCGCCAAGATCCCACTACCTAAAGGCTCAATTCGGAAACGTTTCTGCTCATCCCCAAAAATGCTCAACACCTCTTCCAACTGATGCTCTGCGATTTCATCCATTCGTAGTTTTCGATGCAAGGCACTCACGAATTCGAGCTTCGCCAACTCTGACATCCAAAGAACGGAGTCACTTTTCCCGATCAACTCAACTACTGTTTCTGAGCCTATTTCCTTGTGAAAGATTTTCACCAAGGCCGAGGTGTCAAAAAACAGGTTCAACACCTTTCCTCTCGTTCCAGTTGAATATCATCGGCAAGCGACCCCTTGATGGACGACAGTAGTTGCTGTGATCGCCGAATGTTTTCTAAATCGGTTTCCTGAATCGAGTTGGAGGGTTGTTTGTCAAGGAAGTTCAATGCCATGTCATACAACCTCAAGATGGCTTCCTCATCCAACAATTTCATTGTTTCAACGATTTTCGCCTGCGCCTGCATTGCTCCCTTTCAAAAAGCTGGTTTCTGCTTGGATTGATTCTATTCACTCAACAGGAATTGCCAAGTCCTCATCTTCGGAAGCCTCCACGGGTTCTGGTGCGGAATCGGTTGCTTCTGCGCTCGCATCGGAAGCATCTTCCACACCAGAAGCCTCCTCTGTTTCAGTGGAGACCTCAGCTTCCGCAACGGTTTCCGGCGTTTCGGGGGCTTCCGGCTCCTGAGTTTGCAGGGCGGGAGCGGGAGCCGGACGCGGCAGTTCCTCGTCCAGTTGAGCGCGGATGTCCCCCAAGTCAATGGGCCGAAACTCCTGTTGCGGCGCGATGGCGGCTTGCTGCGGCTTGAAGTTCGCAAATCCGGAACGCTGGGCGCGGAGCGTGGCCACTGCCTGAAGCGGCAGTTCGGCGCGATGTGACGGGAGGGCGTACTGCTCCCCCGGATTCTGCTCCCGCACGGCGGTGGCAAGCAACTGCTCCAGCCGCGCACGGCGTGTGCCCAGCGCCTGCAACCGTTCCAGCCGGACCTGCCGATCCTCGTCTGTCAGTGCCATGATTTCTCGCTCAAGCCGCTTCGGCGACAGAGGCTTGCCCTCCGGAGCCGAGCCGTTTCACGAACGCTTCGATCTGCGGACGGAAGAGATTTTCCAAGGCTCCTGCAAAGAGAATCACCAGCCCTTGGATGAGGACGATCATATTGCGGTCAATGGTCTGCATTTCGAGGTCCAGTTCCGCCCCGCCCTGATAGAGGATGCCGAAGAGCAGGGACGCGAGCAGGATGCCGAGCGGGTGGTTGCGCCCGATCAGCGAGACCGCGATGCCCGTGAAGCCGTAGCCCAACTGGAAGTTGAGGATAATGCGGTGGTTGAAGCCCATCAGTTCATTGATGCCCACAAAGCCCGCCAAACCCCCGCAAATCGCCATCGCGAGGATGATGTTGCGCGTGACGCTGATGCCGCCGTACACCGCCGCCGTTTCGTTCGCACCCACCGTCCGGAGTTCGTAGCCCCAGCGCGTGTGCCAGACAAAACGCCAGACCAGAAACGCGCAGATCAGCGCCCAGAAGAAGGTGAAGTTGAGCGGGGTCGGCGTGATCTCGAAGCCGAGCGGCGCAAGGATTTCGTGCATCGCCGGAAGGAACGCGCCCGACTCGAACTCGCGGGATTCCGGGGACATCTGCCCCGGCTTGATGAGGACGTTGACGAGCAGATAGACCATCAGCACGGACGCGATGAAGTTGAACATGATGGTCGTGATCACCACATGGCTGCCGCGCTTGGCCTGCAAGTATCCCGGAATCGCGCCCCAAATCCCGCCGAAAATCACTGCTGCCAGCACCGCCAGAGGAAACACCAAAATGGTGGGCCAGTCGCCCAGCCAGAGGCACACCAGCCCCACGCCCAGTCCGCCGATGTACGCCTGTCCCTCCGCGCCGATGTTGAACAGCCGACAGTGAAAGCCGACCGCGAAGGCGAGTCCGGTGAAGATGAAGTTGGTCGTGTAGTAAAGCGTGTAGCCGATGCCTTCGTCGTAGCCAAACGCGCCGTAGAGTAGCGTTTCCAGCGCAAACAGCGGGTCTTCGCCCACTGACCAGACGAAGATTCCCGAAATCGCAAAGGCGATCAGCAGGTTGGTGAAGGTGATGAGGGTGACGACGAGAATGTTGGCGGTGCGTTCGCTCATGCGGCCTCCTGCTGCACGCCGGCCATCAGCAGCCCGATGGCGCGTTCGTCGGCCTCCGCCGCCGGGATTTCTCCCATCAATTGTCCGTTGAACATCACGAGAATGCGGTCGCTCAGGGAAAGGATTTCGTCAAGCTCCACCGAGACCAGCAGCACGCCCTTGCCTGCGTCGCGCATGGCGATGATGCGGCGGTGGATGAATTCGATTGCGCCGATGTCCACCCCCCGCGTCGGCTGACCGACCACGAGCAGGCTGGGATCGCGGGCCATCTCGCGGGCGACTACGAGCTTCTGCTGGTTGCCTCCGGAAAACAAGGAGGAGCGCAAAAGCGGATTGGGCGGGCGCACGTCGTAAGCGGTCATTTCCGCGCTCGACTCCTCCACAATGCGAGTGCGGTCCATTTCGATGCGTCCGTTGTATTTCGGGTCGCGGTGATAGCCGAGGATGATATTCTCGGCGGCCTCGAAGGCGGTCACCAGCCCCATGCGCTGCCGATCTTCCGGGACGTGCGCGAGGCCGAGTTCGCGCATTCGCGCCCCATCGGCATGGGCTTCCGGAGTGATGGCCGTGCCATTGAGCCGCAGTTGCCCTTGTTGAAGGGGGCGGATTCCGGTCAAAACTTCCAAAAGCTCCGTCTGCCCGTTTCCGGAAACTCCAGCGACCCCGATGATTTCACCCGCCCGGACCTCGAAGCTCACGTCCTTGACGCGCTCCACCCCGGAGTCATCCCAGACGCGAAGGTTTTCCACCACCAGCACGGGTTCGCCCGGAGTGGCTGGAGCCTTGTCCACGCGCAACAGCACCTTGCGGCCCACCATCAACTCCGCGAGTTCCTCCTGATTCGTCTCGGAAGTGGGACGGTGCGCGACCATCTCGCCTTGCCGCATCACCGAAACATGATCCGTGATCGCCATGATCTCCCGGAGCTTGTGGGTGATCAGGATCACCGTCTTCCCTTGGCTGCGGAGTTCGGAGAGGATGCGGAAGAGGTCGTCCGCCTCCTGCGGGGTCAGCACCCCGGTCGGTTCGTCAAGGATGAGGATGTCCGCGCCCCGGTAGAGCGCCTTGAGGATTTCCACTCGCTGCTGCAAGCCCACCGGAAGCTTCTGGATGAGTGCGTCCGCGTCCACCTCCAGCCGATACTCCCGCTCCAGTCGCAACAATTCCTGCCGCGCCTCCTCCAGCGAGCGATCCAACTGAAATCCGGACTCCACGCCCAGCACCACGTTTTCCAGCACCGTGAAGGTGTCCACGAGCATGAAGTGCTGATGCACCATGCCGATCCCCGATTCGATGGCGTCGTGGGCACTGTGGATTTTCAGGGGCTGTCCCTGCACGCGGATTTCCCCGGCATCGGCTTGATAAAAACCGTAGAGGATGCTCATCAGCGTGGACTTGCCCGCGCCGTTCTCCCCGATGATGCCGTGAATCGTTCCGGCTTGCACCGTCAGGCTCACGTCACGGTTGGCCTGCACCGGGCCGAAGTGCTTGCTGATGCCGATGAGTTCGATTGCGGGAGACATGGCTTCAGATTTCTGTTTTTTTCGGTCTCAACTTCATGGCCTTTGCGCTAATTTCTTCGATGCTCAAACCTTCATCCAAATCCTGCCGCCGTTTCGTGTAATCAAAGGGTTCCCGCTGAATCAGGGCAATGAAACGCTCTGCCTCAACATCCCCAAGACCCTGGGCCAGGATCTGAATTCCTTTTGTTTTGATCTCGGTGTCCGTAATCATGTCAGGGTTTCCTTGATGAAGCCAATGGGGTCTGCGACTCGAATGCCCGGAACCCGTTCCTCTTTCTTCAGAATACCATCATCTGTGGTCAAAAAGCACTCGGCCTGCGCTCGAATGGCACAGGCAAGGTGCAGCGAGTCCACTTTCTTGATCCCCTGTTCATTCAAGGAACGCGCAGACCGAAGCACTTCGTCGTCCGCCTGAATGGCTTCTACCGCATAGGTCTGCCATTTGGCGATTTGCTCCTTGCGCTCCCGAAAAGGGTTCCTCCCATTCTCATAATCCAATATGTAGGACCAGACAAGCTTGTGGACTCCCGAACGGATGTTTTCCTGTATCTTCAGTTTTGCCTCTGCTTCAAGTCGGATACGCAAATGTGACTGATCATCGAATGTGCGATTAAAGCAGCAGTTATCCAGATAGATTTTCATAAGCGTTGCCCCGTGAACACTGCTACACGGCTCCGTGGGAGGGGCTAACCAAGCCGTGCCAATGCGTCGTAGAGCAAATCGTAAAAACCGTCCGCGTCAATCGAGTGCATCACGGTTGCATTGGGTTCCCGGTCGGTCACGCCCCACCAGTCCATCACGGTCATGCCCATCGCCAGCGCGGAATGGGTTTCCACCTCAACGTTGACGAACTTGCCCTTGAAGAGTTCCGGCTGGAGCAGGTAGGCGATCACGGTCGGATCGTGCAGCGGCCCGCCTTCGGTGCCGTATTTTTCGACATCGTGCCGCTCGTAGAAGCTGAGCATTCCGTATGCCGCATTCCCCACGGGCGTGTTGAGCGCCTTGAGCTTTTCCAGCCACGGGCGCTGCGTGATCGCCTTGTGGGTGACATCCAGCGGCATCACGGTGAGGGGTCGTCCACACTCGAAGGTGGCGCGGGCGGCGTGGGGGTCCACGAAGATGTTGAACTCTCCGGTGGGCGTGATGTTGCCGCCCTCGAAAAAGCCGCCGCCCATCGTCACGATCTCGCGGATTTTCGGGAGGATGTCCGGTGCCTTGGCAATCGCCATGCCGATGTTCGTGAGCGGTGCGAGGGTGCAGAGCGTGATCGAATCGTCCTCGGCGTTCCGGAGTGTGTCGATGATCCAGTCCACCCCATGCTGCGGTTGGAGCGGATGGGTCGGCTCCGGCATGTCCCAGCCGTCCAGACCCGTTTTGCCGTGGACGTGTTCGGCGGTGACGAGTTCATGCACGAGCGGCCCCGGACAGCCTTCGTACACCGGAACGTCGGGGCGCTGGGCCAACTCGACGAGGGCGCGGGCATTGCGGGTGGTCTTGTCGAGCGGAACGTTTCCGGCCACGGTGACGATGCCGAGAACCTCCAGTGCCTCCGGGCACGCGAGCGCAAGCAGGATCGCAAGCGCGTCGTCTTGTCCGGGGTCGGTGTCAATGATGATGGGACGGGGCATGGGCGTTTCGTTGAATGCAAAAACAGACACGGTAGCGGAGATGCCCCAGAAGCTTCAAGAGGATTCGGGTCAGCGCAGGCGCTGGAAGCGCAAGGTGCCTTCGCGATTCCCGGATTTCCAGTCGCAGTCGAAGCGCAGGTCTCGTGCGGGAGCCTTGCAGGCGTACTCCGCGCTTTTGCCGCTGTAGGGGTAGTGGCTGGTCCAGCCGAGCAGCCGTCCGTCCTCGATGCGCGAGTCACGCACCTCGATCTTGCGTCCATCCCGGCTCTGCACCGTTTTCAGCACCTCTGCCCCGCCCTTGCCCCGAATCGTCAGGTAGAGCGAGCAGCTTTTTCCACTTTTGGGTTTTGTGCCCAAGCGGACCAAGCAGCCCTTCCAGCGTCCGGACAGGCGGAAGTTTTTCGGCAGAGGCGGAAGTGCCTTGGCGATCTGGCAATCATCCAAGGGCAACGCTTCCCGCCCGGAATCCGCAGGCTTGCCGAGCCGGCCCTCCACACGCACCGACATGCCGGGTTCGAGTTCGGCAAAGTTCATGGCCTCGTCCGTCGTCAGCACGCAGCGCAACCGCAGTTTGCCAGAGACCACCTCCAACGCCCACGCTTCCGGAGTCTTACCGGGAATTGGAGACAGCCGCTGGAAATTTCCTGAAGCCCGCACGGCCTTGCCGACGTAGGTTTTGCGATAGCGGATTTCGTTGCCCTGAAGCGACTGCATGGCCTTGGACAACTGGGCGGGTGTGAGTGCGTCCCGTGCGAACCCCGGATTGGCCCCGCAGCATCCAATCACAAGGACAGTGGCGAAAACGATTCGGGCAATCACAGGGAAACGCGGAAAGTGTGGATGGATCGCAGGCCCAAAGGCCGGATCTTTTCGCAAGAGTCTCCGATTTCGTTCGTCCTGCAGTTGGTCGAAGGAAACGAAATCGGGCTTCGACAGGCTCAGCCCGAACGGAAAAAACGCACTGGAAAAGGATGCGGTCGGGTTTCCCCGACCGCGAGTGGACTTCACTGCACGGGGCAGGAGTTGTCCGACATGTAGTCATGCACGGGAATCTTGCCCGCGATGATGTCCTTGCGGATCTGCTCGACCTTGTTCTTCATCGCATCGGTCACGAGGTGAGCGTTATGCTCATCCAGCGCCCAGCCCACGCCCTCCTCGGCGAGGCCCAAGACCTTGAAGCCGGGCTGCCAGGTGCCGTCGTGCGCGGTCTTGAAGGTTTCGTAGGCCGCCACGTCCACGCGCTTGAGCATGGAGGTCAGCACGAATCCGGGCTGGATGTGGTTCTGGTTGCTGTCTACGCCAATGGCGAGCTTCTTGTTGTCGGCAGCGGCTTGCAGCACACCGAGTCCGGTGCCTCCGGCTGCGGCGTAAACGATGTCCGCACCGTTGTCGTACATGCTCTTGGCCAACTCCCCGCCACGCGCCGGGTCGTTCCACGCCGACGGAGTGGTGCCCGTCATCTTCTGATAGACCGTGGCGTTGGCGTTGATGTGCTTGACGCCTTGCGCATAGCCACAGGCGAAGCGGCGGATCAGCGGAATGTCCATGCCGCCCACAAAGCCGACCTTGCCCGTTTCGCTCTTCATCGCCGCCAACGCGCCGACGAGGAAGGAGCCTTCATGCTCCTTGAAGACGATGGACTGCACGTTCGGCTGGTTCACCACCATGTCAATGATGCTGAACTTGGTGTTCGGGAACTCCTGGGCCACCTTGTCCAAAGCCGGAGCCTGCGCGAAGCCCACGGCGATCACGACTTCCGATCCCTTCTGGGCGAAGCGGCGCAGGTACTGCTCACGCTGGGCCTCCTGCGTGACTTCCGCCTCGCGGTAGCGGATGCCCGTTTCCTTGCGGAACTGCTCCGTGCCGTTCCAAATGCCCTCGTTGAAGGACTTGTCGAACTTGCCGCCCATGTCAAAGACGACCGCCGGCTTGAAGGCCAGCGCCGGAACGGCCAGTGTGGCCAGCAGCGATGCGGCCAGCAGGGTGTTTAGCACACGTTTCATCTCATGCTCCTTGGTTTTGCTCCGGATTTCCGGAAGGTGAAGAAAACGCTGCAACATGCAGCAGAAAACGCCGATTCACAGGCGGCGCACTACGGGAGGAAGTTTATACAGGTTGCCCCGAATGATCAATGGGAAACTTCACCCGCTCATGCCTCCTCAGTAATGATAACGGGCTTGCAGGAAATCAATGCGGTGTTCTCTGACGAGGTAGACGATGCGGTGTTCTTGCGTCAAGCGCCGCGACCATGTGTTTGGGGCAAGGTGCTTCAGAGGCTCTGGCTTGCCCAGACCGTCAAACGGATCTCGCAAGATGGCTTCAACAAGCGACAGAACCTTGATGGCAACCTTGCGGTTCGTTTTCGTCCAGTAGTACAAGTCCTCCCGGAATTCCGGTTGGAAAACCGCCTCCCGCTGCTTACTCGACAAGCCCGGTCTCCCGCCCCAGTTCCTCCAGCGTTTGAGGCTTTTCCGAGTCCGCTTGTGCGCGTTGCAGTGCGTTCATCAAGCGCTTGGCGTTTTTTTGGGAACGTAGCAGATGGGCGGTTTCCAGCAAGCTGCTCAGTTCCGCTGCGGAAACCAAGGCCACATCTTCCTTTCCCCGGCGCTTGATGAAGACCGTTTCCTGATTCAGCGTCGCCTCATCAAGGTACTTCGCCAAGTTCGCTCTGGCGTGGGTGTAGGTCGTTTGGATCATGAGTCATTCAAGTACATCTTTTGTGTACCAGAATAACCAAATAGACCTCTGCGCACAAGCCTAGCGTCAAACACTACAACTCCAGCGACGGCAAGCCCTGCTGCCAGCGTGCGGAGTTGACGGTGTTCGCCATCAGCATGGCGATGGTCATCGGTCCCACGCCGCCGGGCACAGGAGTGATCGCCGAGGCGATTTCCGAAACCGGGCCATAGGCGACATCGCCCACCAGCCGACTGCCCTTGGGGGCACTGGCGTCCTCGATGCGGTTGATGCCCACGTCAATCACCACGGCACCGGGCTTGACCATGTCCGCAGTGACAAACTCAGGCCGCCCGATTGCCGCGATCAGAATGTCCGCCTGACTCGTCACGGACGGCAGGTCGCGGGTGCGGGAGTGGCAGGTGGTGACGGTCGCGTCCCAGCCCTTGCTGGAGAGCAGGGTCGCCATCGGACGCCCAAAGAGGTTGCTGCGCCCCAGCACAATCGCGTGGCTCCCGGAGGTCTGCACCCCCGTGCGCTTGAGCAGTTGCAGCACCCCGTAGGGCGTGCAGGAGATGAACTTCGGCGTTCCCATCGCGATCAGTCCGGCGTTGACCGGATGCAGCCCGTCCACGTCCTTGTCGGGCGAGATGGTCTGGATCACGCGGGTTTCGCTGAGGCCGTCCGGCAGCGGAAGCTGGCAGAGGATGCCATGCACCGTGGGGTCGTCGTTGAGCTGGCGGATGAGCGCCTCCAGTTCCTCCTGCGTGGTGGTGGCCGGAAGATCGTGCGAAACCGAGCGCATGCCTAGCTGCTCGGAGGTGCGGCGCTTGCTGCCGACGTACACCTGCGAGGCGGGGTCGGCCCCCACAAGGATGACCGCAAGGCAGGGTTGGGTTCCTGCGGCGGTGAGGCGTTCAACCTCCGAACGAAGCTCTTCAAGGATCTGATCTCGAATGGTTTTTCCAGAAATGATGTCTGCCATGATGTTCAAGGAGTTGGGTTTTCACTGAATCTTTTCGGGGTATGCGTTACACTGGGCCTCTGCCGCAACCAGCGAGCCAGGCGGTTCCGCTACGCTTGAACCACCCTACACCGACTTGAAACGAAGCACTGCCAGCCAGCCACCAATCGCCAGCCACCAGCCTCCATGAGTTTGTTTGACCTCCTGATTGACTTGCATAAAAAACGTGGTGCGGTGCTTGAGACGGTCGGCGACCGTTCGCAAGCCCTGCGATACGGTAGCAGACTGGAGCCGGAAATCAATCTGATCCTGCACGGGTGTGCTGTGCTGGACCTGCAAGCCCGCCCGCTGATTGGGGTTGAAGGGCCGGACGCCTGCCGCTTTTTGCACGGGCTGCTCACCAACGACCTCAACGGACTCGCCCCCGGATTCTGGCAGCCCAACCTCCTCTGCGGAAACAAGGGCAAGATCAAGCACCGCATGGAGGTGCTGAAGCTGGCCCCGGAACGGTTCGTGGTCTGCTGCGAACCGGAGGAGGGCATCGCCGTCGGCACCTTGCTGGATCACTACCTCGTCCGCGAGGAGGTCACGCTCGCCTTCTTGAGCCGCGAGCAAATCCGGGTGGACCTGCTTGGCCCGCGTTCCAGCACGATGCTGTCCAACTTGGGGTTTCCGGAGCAAGGCGGGATGATCGCTCTGAATGGCTCTGAGATTCAGCTGGCTTCGGTGCCGTGGGGATCCCAAACCCGCTGGGGCGGCTTGGTGCCGATCGCGGCGGCAGCGGAGTGGCTTGCGTCCGCGCTTGGCTCCGATCCGGACTGCGCCTTGGTCGGCACCGAGGCGGTGGAGGCGGTGCGCATCGCCGAGGGCTTGCCGCGTCCGGGAATGGATTTCGGCCAAGACAACTTCCCGCAGGAAGCGGCGCTGGGCGATCACATTTCCTACACGAAGGGCTGCTACATCGGTCAGGAACCGCACGCCCGCATGTACCACCGGGGGCATCCGAACTGGCAGCTCGTGGGCCTGCGCCTGCCCGAAACGCCGGAGGCGACGGCAAACGCGCCGCTGTTTCACGACGGCAGCGAGGCCGGACGCCTCACCAGCGTTTCGCCCGTCGCGGAAGAGGGCCTTCGTGCAGCCCTTGGCTGGGTGCGTCATGCCATCGCCGAGGCCCAAACCCCGGTGATGCTCGGCCCAGCGCAAGCGGAACTCACGCCGTTTCCACTGCCCCATGCCATCCGCCGCACTGCCCCGGAAACGAAATCCGCATGACCTCGCCGCTCGTCCTCACGAAGTTCCCCGGAGTTCCTGCACTTCCAGAGTGGACCCCGCCGCCGCTGGGGTGCTTCACTGGACTGGTGGTGACGGCACTGATGTTGGGACGCATACTTTTCTGGGTTGTGGGATCGTAAAGTGCGGGCAATGCCCGTTTGTGAATTTTCCGTATGTCCAAGAAAACCCCGCTTTCGTTCGTCGAGCAACGCCGCGCCAGAGAGCATCCCACCGAACTCGGCGGCGCGGCATTTCAGGTCGCCCCGGATCATCGCGCCGACGGGCTGGCCGCCATGCGGCACCACACGCGCCAGCAGATTTCGCGCTTGCAGGAGCAGGCCGACTTGCTCTTGCGGCAGGCGCAGGGCATTGAGCAACGCGCCGCACTTGCCGAAACCATCGCGCAGGCCCGTTTTGCGTTCCGGCCCGTCTTCCTCCAGCCCTACTTCCTCTACCAGCCGGACGATGCCCGACAGCCGCCCGTCCTCACCCTGATCGCACCGGACGAGTGGCACGGCCCCTGCCCGTATGGGCGGTTTGTCGCCACCGTGCGGCAGCTCGGAGACTCCTCATGGGAAGTCGTGGAATCGGCACCGGAGTCCGGCGATGGCTGACTCCCGCGAATACCCCGACCGTCCCTTCGTGGGGGTCGGCGTGGTGGTGTTGAAAGCAGAGTCGGTGCTGCTGATCCGGCGGGGACGTCCGCCGCGACTTGGAGAGTGGAGCCTGCCGGGCGGGGCGCAGCACGTCGGGGAAACGGTTGCAGAAGCCGCCCTCCGGGAGGTCCGTGAGGAAACCGGACTGGTGATCGAATCACCCGCGCTGCTGGATGTGGTGGACTCGCTCGTGCGCGATCCGGAAGGCCGCGTGCGCTACCACTACACGCTGGTGGACTTCTGGGCCGAGTGGCGCTCCGGCCTCCCCCAAGCCGGGGACGACGCGCAAGCCGCCCAGTGGCATGCCCGCGAAACCCTCCCCCAACTTGGCCTCTGGGACGAAACCCTCCGGATCATCTCCCTCGCGTTCGCCGCGCGGCCCTCCTAATTTTTTGTCGTTTTTTTCCTGGATTTGACCCCCATTTTTTTCCAGTCGCACCTCAAAATTCATAAACAATATCAGTATTTTACAAAAAAGTATTACAATATTATCCTTCAAGTTATTGATATAATTTAAAAAAATAAACAAATTTTTCCGTAATTTTTTCCAAAAATTTGGTTGACAACTTCCGGAAAGCCCTCTAAATTCAAGCAACAGACTCTTGTCACGGCCTCCGGCCCTCACACTTCGGCTCATGTTTATAGCAAGCAAGCA
>CAZQXS010000036.1:0-11168 GCA_964597275.1 uncultured Pseudomonadota bacterium
GTGAACCGCATGGACACCAAGTGATCCAAGTGATCCAAGTGGAGGAACAGCTTGGGACTCACCCCGCAGAAAATTGCAGCGCCTGCCCCCGGATTTGGTCGTTGACGCGACCGTCCTGAAAGACGGTTTCGCCGAGGACGAAGGTGCGCACGGGCCAGCCTTGCAGCGTCATGCCGTGGTAGGGCGACCAGTTGGTTTTGGTGAAGAGTTGTCCGTTGGTGACGGTTTTCTTGAGGTGGGGGTCAATCAGCACCAAATCGGCATCGTAGCCGACCTCGATGCGGCCCTTGTTGCGGACGCCGTAGAGCTGCGCTGGCGCTTCCGACATCCAGCGGGCGATTTCTGGCAGGGTGCAAAGCCCTCGGCTGGCGCGGTCCAGCAGCAGGGGCAGGGAGGTCTCGACTCCGGGCATTCCAGAGGGGGCCTTGCCGTAGGGCAGGTCCTTTTCCTCCAGCGTGTGCGGGGCGTGGTCGGTGGCGATGCACTGAAGCGTGCCGTCCTTGAGCGCGGCCCAGAGCGCGTCGGCGTGACGAGGGGTGCGCAGGGGCGGGTTCATCTGGGCGCGGGTGCCGAGCCGTTCGTAGCACTCCGGGGCGGTGAGCGTGAAGTGCTGCGGACAGACTTCGGCGGAAATGCGGTGCCCGGCGGGCAGGGTGCGGAGCAGGTCGCACTCCTCCTCGGTGGTGAGGTGCAGGACGTGCAGCCGCCGCTGGTACTTGAGCGAAAGCCGAGTGGCGAGCTTGGTGGCCCGCAACGCCGCCGATTCGTCCCGGATGCGCGGATGCGCGAGGACGTTCTTGAAATCGTCAAGCAACCGCTGGTTGTCGCCCATCACGGTTTCGTCCTCGGCGTGAACCGCGATCAGGCGGGTGCCGTTGGCGAAAATGCGTTCCAGCGCCACGGGGTCGTCCACCAGCAAATCCCCGGTGGACGCGCCCATGAAGACCTTGATGCCGCAGACGTTCTCGACCGCATTCAGTTCCTCCAAGTTGTCCGGAGTCGCTCCCATGAAAAAGCCGTAGTGGACCACGCACTGCTCGGCGGCGCGGGCTTTTTTCTCGGCCATGCGCTCGCGGGTGATGACTGCGGGCTTGTTGTTGGGCATGTCGAGGAAGGCGGTCACGCCTCCGGCAGCAGCGGCCATTGATCCGGAGCGCAAATCCTCCTTGTGGGTCGCGCCCGGCTCCCGGAAATGCACCTGCGGGTCCATCATGCCGGGCATCAGCGTGAGGCCGTCCGCATTAATGACTTCCCCGGCGTCCGGCAATCCGGAACCAAGGGCGGCAATGCGGCCCTCTTGCACCACCACGTCTGTGCGCTGAACCCCTCCGGGCAGGACGACCTCGGCGTTGCGAATTGTGATTGAAGCACTCATGCGAATTCTCCAAATTGTTGGCGCAGCAGTTGGGCTGCGTCCTTGGCAAAATAGGAAAGGATCATGTCTGCTCCGGCGCGGCGGATGCTGAAGAGAATTTCCAGCAGGGCGCGGTCCTTGTCCACCCAACCTTTTTCGGCGGCGGCACAGACCATCGCGTACTCCCCGGAAACGTTGTAAGCTGCCACGGGAACGTCGAATTCTTCGCGCACCGCACGGATCACGTCAAGGTACGCCAGCGCGGGCTTGACCATCACCACATCCGCGCCCTCTTCGATGTCGAGCGCGACTTCCTTGAGCGCCTCCCGCACGTTCGCGGGGTCCATCTGGTAGGTCTTCTTGTCCTTCGGAGCCGCGTCCGATTTGGGTGCGGAATCGAGCGCTCCCCGGAAGGGTCCGTAGAAGCAGGAGGCGTACTTGGCGGAGTAGGCGAGGATTCCCGTGTTTGCAAAGCCGTTCGCGTCCAAGGCTTCCCGGATGGCCCCGATGCGCCCGTCCATCATGTCCGAGGGCGCAATCCAGTCGGCTCCGGCTTCCGCATGGCACAGCGACATCTGGCAGAGGGCGTCCACGGTTGCGTCGTTGACGATCTCTCCGCCGAAGACCAGCCCATCGTGCCCGTGCGTGGTGTAGGGATCGAGCGCGACATCCGTTTGCACACAGACCTCCGGGTGGGTCGCCTTGATCGCTCGCACACAGCGCGGGATCAAGCCTTCCGTATCCCATGCGAACTTTCCGGTTTCGTCCTTTTCTGGAGAGTAGCCGAAGAGATTGACCGCGCCCACGCCCAGCTTGAGCAGCGCTTCGCATTCGCGCACCACCTCGTCAATCGACAGCCGGAACTGCCCCGGCATGGTGTCGATCGGATCACGCACGCGCTCCCCTTCGGACACGAAGATGGGGAAGATGAGGTGCTGTGGGCTGAGTTCGGTTTCCCGGATCAGCGAGCGGATCGGCCCCGTGCGCCGGAGTCTGCGGGGGCGGTGCGTGAGTTCCATCACTTCAAGTACGGCCCCTTCAGGCCGGAACCGGCCACCAAGGTCGCGTAGCGGTTGGACTCCATGATCAGCGTGGAGCCGTAGCGGTCCAGCAGCTCGGCACGGCGTTCCGGGTTGGGGGTCGTCGAGAGCGAGGCCCAAATCGCAGCCAACTGCTCCGAAATCCTGCGGGCTTCCGCGAGGAATTCCCCGTCAGCCACCGCCTGCGCCA
Source organism: uncultured Pseudomonadota bacterium (assembly GCA_964597275.1). GTDB lineage: Bacteria > SAR324 > SAR324 > SAR324 > NAC60-12 > UBA8110. The sequence continues at coordinate 2,585 of CAZQXS010000036.1, forward strand.
GTCGCAGGGACGAAACCGAACCCACGCCGTCCACGGTCTTGGAACCGGCGTTGGTGTAGCCTTCCGGCAGGTCGCCCTTGAGATTGACCACGGCCTTGTACTGGATCACGCCCATGATCTGGTCCACCGCCTGCTTCGCGCCTTCCACCCGCGAAATGTGCTCGGTGTCGGCGGCGGCGTGGGGCAGCAGTTCCATGCGGCCCCGGTACTTTTTCTCCAAATCAATGTAGGGCGCGACCGGACCCGTGATCTCCCCGGTTTCCGGGTTCTTGAACATGTCCGCGTCAATGGCCGCGTAGCGCACCTTGCCGCTGGCCATTGCGTCGTCCAGCGCCTGGGCGTTGATGAGTTCGCCCCGGTCGTAGTTGACCACCACGGCTCCGTCGTTGAGGGCATTCAGCACACCTGCGTCAATGATGTTCTCATTGGCGAACTTTCCGGTGTTTGGGTCCGGCGCACCCAATCCGGTGTGGATGGTGATGAAGTCCGCACCCTGCGCGGCTTCCAGCGGCGAGGCGGCGTAGGTGAAGCCTTCGGACTCCGCCCACTCCTTGCACCACGGGCCGTCATGCACGACGATTTCGAGATTGAAGGCGCGGGCGATCTGCGTCATTTCACGGCCAATGTTGCCAAAGCCGATGACGGCCATGCGCCGGCCCTCGATCTTCTCGGTCGGAAACTCCTTGAGGTTCTTTCCGGTGTCGAAATTTCGATCAATGATGCGCTGGTGAAGCGCGACCACATCAATGTCCGGAGCCGCTTTCAGCAAGCCCTTGAAGGCCATGTGCGCGGTGGCACGGCTGTTGAAACTGGGGGTGTTCATCAACGGGGCCACCCCTCCGGCGCCGCCGCCGCCGCCCCACGAGCCGCTGCCCATGTTGCCCGTTCCGGCCCCGATGCGGACCCCGCCTTCGTTGAAGACGGATTCCTTGGGGAAGAAGGTTGCCGCGGCGATCAAGGCATCGTACTGCCCCTGGTCGGTCTGCGGCAGGATTTCCTCACGACGGCTCAGGTCGGGTTGGTAGAAGTAGTGGATTCCGGGGGCGAGTGCTTCGCCCTCGACAATGGGGCCATCGTGGAAGACACCGCCCTGTTGCTCGATGTAGGCGCGGACGGCACTGTAGTCCGGATTGCCGCTCGCATCGAACTTGAGTCCCACCATGTCGGCAATCAGCACCTTGTAGGCGCGGTTGGGGTCGTCCTTGCGCATGGAGGCACCGCCACTTGCAGAGGCTTCAAAGGTCACGCCTTGCGCCGCAAGCTGCTCTTCCAGCACCACGGCCTTGGCCCGCAGGTAGCAGTATTCGAGATTGCCCAAGACCGCCGTGATGTCCGCTGACGGGCGCGCTCCGCCGATCCAGAGCCGGAAATCGCCCGGTGTTCCCGGAAAGGCGTTGATGTAGCGAGCCACGTCCAGTCCCGCCTCGTGTTCGCCGTTTGGATGCGTCAGCCCCTCAAAGCCGAGCAGTTGCTTGGCCTTGGCGATGATGCTGGCGTGGGTGTCCGCGTCCGTGATGTCCGGATCGTTCACCTTCAAAAGCGTCACGGCGGCCCCGCGCCGATCCTCGTCCCCCACGCTCAAATCAAAGAGCGCGTTGCTGGCGGTCCAGTCGGAAACGACCTGCCGATTGGCAATCGAACGTTGGTTCATGTCGCTCACCGAGCCGACCTTCTTCTCCATCTGGAGCAGGCCGAAGGTGGTCTCGGCGTAGGCGATGGTGCTGAAGGTGTTGATGATGCCGCCGAGCATCTTGTCCTGCGCCGGATCGTAGATCGGTCCCAGCGCAGTGGTCTTCTTGCTGGAAACCGGGAGCTTGCCGTTTTCTGGAATGGCGAGCTTGAGCTGGCGCGGAATCGCCCACGAGGGATTGTTGACGTTGGCCTCCACCACGGCGCGGGCTTCCGGGGTGAGGGAGACGATGAAGTATCCGGAGGTGCCACCAATCGCTTTTTGGAAGGGCATGAAGAGGCAGCACTTGCTCATCACCTGCGAAACCAAGTCCGCGCTCCAGGGCATGGCGCCCAGCGCGGAGGTCGCGTCAATCACGGCGTGATGCTCGCCCGGATTCTGGTCAATCCACGCCAGCAGGTTGCGGATGTCCTGCTCGTTGTAGGTCGTGGCACCCGTGGTTTCGTGGCCCACGCCGACAAAGACCTTGATGCCCATTCCCGTCATGGCTTCCGGGGAGGGAATCTGCCCCTCGCCCTCGCTGAAATGCACGCGGCCTTCGTCGCCGTTCTTGCTGAACTTCTGGAGTTCCAGCAGTTGCACGCCCCACGACTGCCGGAAGGCTCCGCCCTGCTGTGCGGCTTCGGACTCCGGCTTGGGGGTGTCCACGAACACATGGCAGTCGCTGCTGCTGCTCATCAGGTGCAGCACCGCAACAGTGAAGCCGCTGTGTCCGCCACCCAGCCCGACGGCCATCACGTTTTGCTTGGGAAATCCAAAGTAGCGGTGGATTTCGCGCATCATGTCCGCCACCACCTTGTCCGCCGGATAGCCCCGGTGCATGCAGCGGTCCAGCTCGCCTGCCGTGACCGGGCCGAGGCGGTTGCCCCGGTCGTCCACCTTGGGGTAGTTTGCTTCCAGCCACGCCTCGAACTCAAAGCGGTAGAGGCGGCGCTCCACCTCGTCGGCCAGCATGTTGGTGATCGGACCCACCCCGAAAAACGGGTTGACCGTGCGGGCGGGTGGGCCACCTGCGGTGGCGCTCAGTGCGGCTTCATGTTGTTTCTGCAATTCTTCGACTGCTGCCATCTCTCTCCTGTGGTCTGCTCGTTGTGTTGATGTTCATGCCCCTTGCCCTCTCCCGGAGGCAGCGGCACGGGTTCAATTGGGAACCGTGTGGTTCCCGGCCCAAATCGGTTTTGGTCGAAAAAATTCAGGAGACTTTCAGCGGAGTCGCCAACTCGCTCAGGGACTCCTGCTGAAGCTCCTTGAATCGCTCGATGTGCTGGGGGTGCGGGGTGTAGTACATGTTGAGATTGCCCCGGTCGGTGTCTTCCCAGAAGGTCGGCCCCGCGAACTGGAGCCGCCCAAAGATCATGCCCATCGTCTTGTTGAAGAGGTCCGCCCCCAGCAACTGGTAGTCCTGCATCGTGTCCTTGGCGACCTGTCGGGCTTTCTCCTGCTCCCCGACTTCGAGGAAGTAGAGCGCCAGGCCGATGTGCATGAGGCGCACGCCGACGTTCTTGCTGAAGAAGTTGATCGCAAACTCCCGGTCCACGTTCTGGAAATTGTCGAGCATCAAGAACTGGACGAAGCGCTCCTGAAAGAACTCCGCATCCCACTGCTTCTGGTGCATGAGGATCAGCGACTTGTTCATCTCGACGGCAATGACATCGAGGATGAACGCCAGCGCAGGGGCTTGCGTGCAGGCGTTGAAGCAGTTCTGTCCGTAGAAGACGAAGTGGCCGAAGCAGGTTTTGACGCGAGCCTGGGCGTTGTGTTCGACGAGGTGCCGCACAAACTCCCCGTAGTGGAAGACGAGATTGTAGAGGTTGCGCGGTTCGTTGTTGGCCTGCCCGTGCTTGATGCCGAAGCGGACGTGCGTGTTGAAGCGCACCGTGACCACCTCCAGCAGCGGCTCGTCCTTCACTTCCAGTGCCCGCTTGCCCAGCTTGTTGAGCTGTTCCGCGCAGAGGGTGGAGAGGTCGAACTGCCCGGTTTCCAGAAAGGTGATGTAGCCGTTGCCCAGCAAGACGAGGGCTTTTTGCTCAAAGAAGGTGTTGGCCTTCTCAAGATCAGGAAGTTGCCCCTGCATGGTGCGGAAGGAGATGTCCTCCCGGACGCGGGGGTGGATTTGGAAAAATGACTCCGGCAGCGTGGGCTTGTGCTTCAAGTAGCGGTGCAGCAGCCAGCCCATGCCCTCGATCACTTCCGCCTTGGATTCCTTGTACGGCACATAGGTCAGCAGGTCCGTGAGCTGGTTGAGCGCCTCAAACAGGTAGTACTGACGACTCCCGCGTGTGCGCTCGTGCAGTTGCCCCTTTGGTCCCAGCTTGCTGAGTCTTTCCAGCGACCGCTCCGCGCCCTGCAAGAGCGACTGAATCACCCGCCCGGTCTTGGTCGAGATCAGGATGACCATGATGAACGGGAAGACGCTCAACAGGAACAGCGGCAGCAGGAGGTGGTAGTTGAAGACAAAGCTCGGCACCATCGGAATGCCAGTTTCGGCAACGATCTTGATGGTGAGGTTGTGGATCGTGCAGCCGATGCACCACCAGACGTAAAACAAGCTCAGCCAGTGAGACATGTAGAGGTCAATGAGCTTGGGAACGCTCTGGGCGGCAAAGGTGATCACCACCGTCAGGCTCCCCAGCACCAGCCCCGTGAACACCACCCAGACGATGGGGGCGAAGGCGGTGTCAATCTGATCCCAGGTGACAGAAAACCGAGCTTCGAGGAAGCTTTTGTAGGCAGGGAAGACGAATTCCGTAAATCCCCGGTCGGCGAGCAGGATGCCCGCGAAAACGAGAACTGCGGCCTGAAGGGACTGTGAGGTCGCCAACAGCCGCCGCACGATCAGCCCAAGGGTGACCAGAGGAGAGTGCGGCGCGGAAGGCATGGTCAGGACAACGGGTGCGGGTGCCGGAACTTAGGAGGATTCTGCGGATTCTGCGGATTTCGCAGCGTCTTCGGCCTCGGTCGCTTCCTGAACTTGCCCAGCCGTGAGGGGGACGATGCTCCCTTCGTTGGTCTCCAGAATCGCCTGAAAGGTGGGCTTGTGGGCCAGCGAGGCCTTGGTCGGCTCATCCAGCTCATACAGTGACTTAGCCCGCTTGGCGGTGATCAGCACCTTTTCAAAGAGATTGATGGGGGTGGCTTGGGAGTGTTCCTCAACAAGTTTCAGGTAGTCTTGGCTCATGTGGACCTTACAGGTGCGGGTTGGGTGTCAGAGGCCAAGGCGCAGGAGCTGCACCTCAGCGTCGTTTTTGAAGGGGGAGTTTGCGGGGGCTGCGGCCAGTTCCCGGAGCAGTTTGGCGGCTTTGGCCTTGTCGCCTTGCTGCAGGGCCAGTTGCGCCCGGAGCTTGGTGCGCAGTGCGTCCAGTTCGGGGTCGCCGATTGCCGCAAGTTGCTGTTCGGCCTCGTCCCAGCGTTGCAGTTCCCCCAGGGCCGTCGCGCTGGCCATGCGAGCGGTGTGCTGCTGTTCGGGGGAGCGTTGCGGATGCGAGAACACCCGCTGCCACGCTTGCAGGGCGGCTTCCCAGTTTTGCAGACGGGCGTGGGAGCCTCCGAGTTCCAGCAGTGCCAGTACGCTCAGAGGCTCGTCCGGCACCTCCTCCAGAAAATGCTCCAACCCGGCAATGCCCTGCCGCAGTCGGTCCTGCTCCCCAAGGGCGACGTTGCTGAAGGGCTGCCGCGCCGCGAAGTAGAGGTCGGCCCGTGCCGTGCGCTGTTGCTTGGAATACTCCCAGCCTCCCCAAACGGCCACGACCAAAACGGCGGCGGCCACTGCGGCAAGGGTGACTTGCTTGCGCCTGCGGTAGGCTTGATCGGCAATCTGGTAAAGGGTCTGCTCGAAGCGATCCGGCTGGAGCAACACCTTGCGAGGAAGATCCTCCGCCGCAGGTGCGCTGGACGAGGTCGGAGATTTGGCCATGCTTGGGATTGAAAAGGATGTGACGTTCGTAAATTGCAAACTCTTCAGAGTAGCCCGACTGCCAATTTCTTCAAGCCGAAACTCCCCGTATTGCGTTGCGGCACTGGTCTTCAGGCACAAAATGCCTCAGACGGTTCGGGAAGCCTTGCAGAAATGCCCGGTTTTTGGGGAGAGTCCGGCTCGGTCGGGCCTCCGGGCCTTTGGTCTTTTTCTTGCTTGGCTGTGGAGTCCGGAGGTGGACTTCGGAGGCTTGAGACTGCCGCACCAAATTGACGCTTGCCATAAACTTTCAGGGATGAACCGTTTCAGGCTCCAACTCCTCACCGCGCTCTCCTTTCTGCTCCTCTCGTTCACGGCGACCGCACAATCCGACTTTTTGCAGGGCAGCGCCTTCAACTACGACAACCAGTTGGTCAGCGGCTTCAGCGAGGATGGCCGTGTCAAGGTGCTGTTGCTCACGCTCCTGCCCTACGAGCTCACGGAAACGGCGGCGGAGGAGATTGGCCGGGCGCTCCAGCTCAACCTCTTCAACACCAACCACTTCACTGTCGTCGGCCCCTCCGAATGGAACGCGCAGATTCAGGAGCGCGACCCCACGCTGGCGGACTGCCACGACATCGCCTGCGGGGTCTTGATCGGCAAGCTCTTCAATGCGGACAAGGTCTTGGTCGGCAGCGTGCGGTCGGAGAACATCCTGGATGACGCCGGGAACGAGGTGCAGGGGCTGGTGCTGAACGCCAAGCTGGTGGACGTCTTGACCATCGAGACCGACTACGAGGACGAGGTGCGCTTCACGGACGCCCGGCTCCACGACTCGCTGTTCCAGATGGCCCTGCGCATCTCGCACAACACCCAACTGCGCGGCTATATCCTCAAGCGCAACACCTCCACCATCACGGTGGGTCTGGGTCGGGCGCACGGCCTCAAAGTGGGCAATCGGCTGGTGGTGTTCCGGCCCACGACGGCGACCTCCACGCTGGAGGGCCAGCCGCTGGAACTCAACTTCGAGAACATCGCCATCGCCGAGGCCATCCGCGTGAACGACATGTCCTCGGACATCTACCTCATTCAGAGGCGTTCGTCGGTGATGGTGGGGGATCAGGTCCGGACCTATGTGAACAAGAACAAGCAGATTGCCCTGATTGCACAAACCCGCAAGGAACTCGACACCCAGAAGCGCATTGCCCCGCGCACCAAGCCGCTGAAGCTGGTGCCGCAGCTCGTGAAGGAGGACACGGGGGAAAGCCGCTGGGCCAGAAAATATGCGGCGGCGCAGGAAAACGAGGATTTTTGGATAATTGCCACAGCGGGAACCGCCGGGGGTGCGTTGCTGTCCGTGAGCGGCGTTGTCCAACTCGGCTCAGGGATTGACGATTTCCTGCCGTGGGTGTTGGGAGGCGCGGCGATTTACAGCGGCTACCGCTATGTGGAAGCCCGCGACACCGTGGACGCCCTGCGTGCCCAAGGACGTTCCAGCGGCTTCCTCTCCTGGAGATGGACTCCCACCTCCGGTCCCACCTTGGCCTACACGCTCAACTTCTGAGTTTGGTCTATTGCCGCGCCGGAGTTTCAGGCGTGGGCCACTTGCCGTCAACGATCCGAAGGCCGTTGCTGGGCGAAAACATCACATACACCCAAACCCGCCGGACCTCGCTTTTCAGGCACGCCGCCACCAGCACCCGTTCGTAGTAGGACGGCGCTCCCGGATCAAATCCCTCCAGCACGTCCAAAGGCGGCAAATCGGATTCCGCGTCTGGCAGCTCGAACACCTCTCCATGCACCCGGTCCCAATCCCCTGCGGGTTTTTCAGGAGGCGGGCCTAGGAAATCCTGCTGACGCTGCACTTGTGCATCTGCTGAAAAATACCGAGTGCCCCTCGCCAAAATCCGCTCCTCCGGAACCTCCACGGAGGGAAACCCCTGCGGCAGCCCGTACAGCCGCCCCCACAGCACGCCCTCGCCCAGAAACCGGGTGTGCCCCAGAAACTCCCGATGGTTCCAGAACCCCCGCTTGAGGGAGCCATAGACGAACACTGTCGCTGGCGGGTTCACGCTGAGTGAAGCTCATCCACCGCAACCGCCCACTCCGGATCGTGGTGCTTTTTCCAATAAAGTTCGTGAAGTTTCAGGGTGAGGGGGCCGGGGCAGTTGGGAAGGGCACGACCGTCCACCTGGCCGAGGGGCATGATGCCTCCGGCGGTGGAGGTGATGAAGGCTTCGTCGGCGTGATGAAGTTCTTCGGGAGAAACCGCCCGCTTTTCGACCGCCACTCCGGTTTCCCAGCACAACCGCAAGGCGGTGTCGCGTGAAATGCCTTCCAGCACCCCCTCCGCAGGGGTGGCGGCGCTTCCGTTTTTCACGACAAAGACGTTGAAGCCCGGACCCTCGGTGAGGTTGCCTGCAAGGTCCGTGAGGATGACGTTTTCCGCGCCATGCTCGTAGGCGTCGTAAAGCCCCTGCACCAAATCCTGCCAGTGGTAGTTCTTGACGGTGGGGTCCACCGAGTCGGAGGGGATGCGGCGGATCGGGCTGATGCGCACGTCCAGCCCACGCGCCCAGTCCTCGCGCTGGAGGATGAAGCCCAGCGGAATGGCAAAGGCGATGAACGTGGGGAGAGCGTCGCGGGGGTCGCGGCTGAAGGTGGGGGAGACTCCTCGGGTGACGATCATCTCAACATAGCCTGCCGAGCGTACCGGCTCCCCTGCCCGGCGGACGCATTCCGCAAGAATCGGGGCGAGTTCCTCGCGGGCGTAGGGCACCTCCAGTCGAATCTTCTCTGCCGAGCGGTAGAAGCGGTCCAGGTGCGCGTCCAGCCGGAAGAAGCGTCCCTCCCAGCAATGCACCACGTCGTAGGTTGCGTCCGAACGCAGAAAGCCCCAGTCCAGCACCGAAATCTTGGCCTCCGACATCGGCACAAAGCGGCCTTCCACAAAAGCATGTCCGGGTGGGTAGTGTCGTTCCATCATGTTGCAAGCCTACCGA
>CAZQXS010000036.1:11268-27251 GCA_964597275.1 uncultured Pseudomonadota bacterium
CACAAAAGCATGTCCGGGTGGGTAGTGTCGTTCCATCATGTTGCAAGCCTACCGACTCAAGAGCAGGGTGCAAGCCTGTAATTTGAAGGGAAGGAATCCAGTGGGGAAGAACTGGATGGAGGGCTGCTCAAAGGCGGGCTTGCTTTTGGTGCGACGTGCTTCTGACGACTATCGAGGGTCATGCTTGAATTAAGGCCAATCCTAAAGTAGAGTGTACTTGTACACACATTAACGGAAAGGATGGAGTATGATCACGACGAAGGTCTTCCGAAACGGCAACTCCCAAGCGGTTCGCATTCCAGTGCAACTCGCTTACGACCGCACCGATCTGGAACTGGAGATCGAACGCATCGGCGAAGAGATACGGATTCGCCCCACCCGCGAGCGGCTGGATCAAGTTCTTGAGAAATTCGCCGCCTTTTCGCCAGATTTTCAGGTGGAGGGCCGTGGCGAACAAGAACAGGCTTCACGAGATCCGCTGTGATGTCACGCTACATGCTTGACACGAACATCTGCATCTACCTGATGAAGCACCAGCCTCCGGAGGTTGCCATGCGCTTCGCCGCATGTCGTGCAGGGGAGGTCGTGATTTCTGCCGTGACCTTGGCGGAATTGGAGTACGGAGTGCTTTGTTCCGAAAATCGAGAGCGCAACCGAAAAGCCTTGGACGCTCTGCTGGAGGACATCCGGGTCGCGGCCTTTGAACAAGGGGCGGCACAGGCTTACGCTTTGGTGCGTCAGGCCACTCACAAGCGCAACAGGGATGCCCTCGATAAATTGATCGCCGCCCATGCCATCGCCCTGGAGGTCGTGTTGGTGACCAACAACGAGCAGGATTTCCAAAACTACCCCAACCTGAAAATCGAAAACTGGGTGGGCCAACCCCTTGGCTCCTCCTGACAGAAAGCCCTTCCGGCTTCTCGTCAATCCTCGTCAAAGGGCCGATTCGCCGTCCAGTCGAAGGTTCCCTGATCGCGTTCCTGCACAGCCTGTTTCCAGCCCACGGCTTCGGAGCGTTGCTTGAAGTGTACGCCTTCCGGAGAATGGCGGGTGATGCCGTCAAAGAGCGTCGCCAGCGTTTGGGTGCTGGCGAGGCCCATGTTCTCTAGCGCCTGATTGACCATCAGCTTTTGCATGACGAGCTGGTTGCGCGGCACGGTCGCCATGCGTTGGGCGAGCCGTTCGACTTCGGCGTCAAGCTCCGCCTCCGGCACCGCCTGCCCCAAGCCCCACTCGGCGGCCTGCCGTCCGTCAATCAAGTCTCCGGTGAGTAGCATCTGCTTGGCGCGTTCCGGGCCGAGCCGATAGACCCACATCGCCGTGGTCGGGCAACCCCAGACGCGGGCGGGCGGATAGCCGAGCTTGGCGGTTTCGGCGATCACGAGCAAATCGGAGCAGAGCGCGATGTCGCTTCCGCCTGCGATCGCATAGCCGTGAACCTTGCAGACCACCGGAAGCAGCGACCGCCAGAGGCTCATGAACTGGTCGGTGGTGCGCTTCATGAAGGCGTAATCCTGCATGGGATCCCACGGCATCTCCTGAATGCCAGGATTCGTGCCCGGACGCTCGGCGTAGGCGGTGAGGTCGTAGCCTGCGCAGAAGGCGCGTCCTGCTCCGGAAAGCACGATCACCCGCGCCTCCGGGTCGGCGTTGGCCTGCGCCACGGCGGCTTCCAAGGCGGCGGGCAGGGTGTCGTTGATGGCGTTGAGGACATCCGGACGGTTGAGCGTGATGCGGGCGAGTCGGCCATCGCGTTCGTAGAGGACGGGGGAATCGGGCATAGCTTTTCCAAAAACAAATTGAGGAAGCGACAGGGCTTCCCATGTGGTCAAGCTAATGCAAGAATGAACGAGACGCAACGACTCTTTTCAGGAGTTCCGCCCCTCCGATTTTCAATCTCAAGCCTGCAAGGTGCTCAAATGATCACACTCTACACCGCCCCCACCCCCAACGGCCACAAGGTTTCCATCATGCTGGAGGAAATCGGCCTGCCCTACGAAACGGTGGTTTTCAACCTCACCAGCCTGGAGCAGAAGCAGCCCGAATTCTTGGCGATCAACCCGAATGGGCGCATTCCGGCGATCATTGACCACGACCACGGCGACTTTGCGGTGATGGAATCGGGGGCCATTCTCATCCACCTTGCGGAAAAATCCGGAAAACTGTTGCCCACGGACCCCAAGCTGCGCTCGGAGGTGATGCAGTGGCTGATGTTCCAGATGGGTGGGGTCGGGCCGATGCAGGGGCAGGCGCACGTCTTCTTCCGCTATGCGCCGGAAAAGATTCCGTATGCGATCAACCGTTACCAGCGCGAGGTGCGGCGGCTTTACGAGGTGCTGGACACGCGGCTGGCAGATCGGGAGTTTCTGGCAGGCGACTACTCGATTGCGGACATCGCCACCTGGCCGTGGGTGCGGATTCACAAGTGGGCGGGCGTGGAAATCGCGGACCTTGCGAATCTGGGCCGCTGGTGTGCCGCGCTGGAGGAACGCCCCGCCTGCGCCAAGGGCATCACCATTCCGCCGCGTCCGGAACGGCGCACCGAGGAAGAAACGCGCAAAATGGGGGAGACGATTCTTGCGTGAGGTGACCATGCCCCTGAACCTGCCCAACCTGCTCACGCTTTCGCGCATCTTGCTGATTCCGGCGGTGCTGGTACTGATCCATCAGCGTTCGTTCGCTGCCGGATTCGCACTCGCAGGGTGGGTGTTTCTGACGGATTTTCTTGATGGACGGCTGGCCCGCAAGCTGGGCGTGGTCACACAGGCGGGGATGATCCTCGACCCGGTTGCGGACAAGCTCGTCGCGCTGGCGATGTTCGGCTACCTCTTTGCGGTGGGCGGGGTTCCGGGGTGGTACGTTTTGTTGATCTTCGTCCGTGACCTCGCGCAGTTGGCCTCCATTCCGGTGCTGCTCTGGTGGAAGAAGATCGCCTTCAAGGTCGCCCCCAAGCGGATTCCCAAGTGGGGCACCGCGCTCAACTTCGGCATCCTTGGCTACGGATTCGTGCGGCTCTGGCTGGAGGACTTGGGACACACCGGATTTCCCTACGATTCCGTGATCCTGCCCGTCCTGCTCGTTTCCGGAGCCATCGAACTCTACATCCTCGTCACCTACCTGCCCCGCTTCGTGCAAATCTACCGGGGCACCCACGACACCTTTGAATGAGCTTGGATTTATTCCCACTCGAAGCATTGTAGGAGAGGGCCATGCCCGCGAATCGCGCCCGTGGGGCGCTCCTACATCCGCAATAGAAAAAGGCGATTTCTTGAGCAGGAGGCCGCTACCGAGTGATCGTAGGAGCGGGCTATGCCCGCGACACCAGCAACCAGCAACCGACCACCATCAACGGCTGAACACGAACCGTCCGCTTTGGGCGGCTTGGACGTGCCAGCCCGCTTCCTGCTCTTCCCACCAAACCGACTGCTTGGTTGAGACGGGCGCACCCTTGGAGCGTTCCAGCAAGTGCAAGGGCTGTGTGCCGGCCCACGCGACAGCCTCGTCGAGCGAAACTCCGTACCACTGCATCACGTTGCGCACGCACTGGTCGAGGCTGACGGCGGCTCCGGCGGGACGGGAGGTGGCCGGATCGCGGGCCACGGGTTCTTTTCCGCGCTCCAGTTCCAAATCCCCCAGCCGATAGCGTCCGGGCGGGGCAGCGGCTCCGGCGGTTGCATCCGTGACCAACAGGGTGCGCTCGCTTTGCTTGGCTCGCAGATAGACTTGCAGCACCTCCGGAGGCAGGTGGTAGCCGTCGGCGATGAAACTGGCGGACAGCCGATCATCGCCCAACTGCGCCATGATCGGGTTGTCGTTCTTGGCGAGTTCTCTGGCGGTGCCGTTGCCGAGGTGGGTGGAAAGTGCCGCTCCGGCGTCCACGGCCCTGCGGATAGTGGCAGTATCGGCGGCAGTGTGTCCCAGCGCGATGATGATTCCCTGCTGCGCGAGCTTTTCGATCAAGGGCAAAACCCCCTCGATTTCCGGGGCCACTGTCACCAGCCGAATGTTCCCTCCTGCGGCCTCCTGCACACGGGCGAACAGGTCAGGGTCGGTGGCGCACATCGCGTTGGCCGGGTGGCATCCACAGTAGCCGGGCAGCGGCGAGAGAAACGGCCCTTCCAGATGGTAGCCCGCGATCATCGCTTGGGCCAGCGGTGAAGCCTGCCGGGCGTGTTCCAGTGCGGAAAAACACGCGAGGAAGTGCGCTTCGGTTGCCGTGATCACGGTGGGCAGGCAGGTGGTCACGCCCGTGGCGAGCATCGCTTCCAGCGAAGCATTCAACTGCTCCGGAGTGAGGCCGGGCGTGTTGTAATCCACCCCCGCAAAACCGTTGACCTGCAAATCCACCAGCCCCGGAGTCCGCACCCAGCCGCTTTGCAGGAGGCTTTGCGGAAGGGCGGCGGCTGAGGTCAGTTTGGTGATGGGCATGGAAGTCCGTGGTTGCAAAGTCAGTAGCGCTGCCAGTCGAGCTTGTGGCGCTCGATCCACTTGTAATGCTCCTTGGCGGCGAGCAGGTAGGCCGCCTCCTCGTCCAGCACCACCGTGACCCGTGGGTGCATTTGCAGGATCGAGGCGGGGCAGTTCGCGGAAACCGCCCCTTCGATCATGCGGCGAATCGCGTCCGCCTTCTTCGCACCGTTGGCCAGCAGCAGGCAGTGCCGCGCCTCCATGATGGTGGAAATCCCCATCGTCACCACATGCCGGGGCACGTCCTCCGGGTTGTCGAAGTACACGGAATTGTCCCGGATGGTCTGCTCACTGAGAATCTTCACCCAAGTGCGCGAGGCCAGCGACCCGGTTGGCTCGTTGAAGCCGATGTGTCCGTTTGCGCCGATGCCCAGCACCTGCAAATCAATGCCGCCTGCGTCCTTGATCTGTTGCTCGTATGCCCGGCAGGCTTCCCGCAAATTCTCAGCATCACCCTTGGGCAGATGCGTCCGTGCCGGGTCGAGGTCCACCCGATCAAAGAGGTTGCTCCGCATGTAATGATTGTAGGAGCGTTCGTTGTCTGGAGGCAGTCCGACGTACTCGTCCAGGTTGAAGGTCGTGCAGTTGGCGAAGCTCAGGCTTCCGGCTTGGTGCATGCGGATCAGTTCCTGGTACATCCGCTGCGGGGTGCCTCCGGTGGCCAGCCCCAGCACCGGCCTCGCATGGTCGCGGAGGAACTTGCCCACCACGTCCGCCCCTACCTGCGCACTGGCCTCCGGGGTGTCCCGAATCAGAATTTCCATAAAATCGCCCCGCCTGAAAATTTGTGTTGACAACCCGAAAAACCGAACTAGATTGGACTATACCAGTTTGGTCTGGACATGTCCAGAAGAATTTGGTAAAACTGATTTGCGCCCCGAATGAGAGGCTTGCAGGAGCGTCGGGAAATACGACCACTCCCAATTTACGTTAGGTTTTGAACTTCATACAGGCTGATCCATTGACCCAGCCAAGCCGAATACAACTGAGGACTCAGGTGCAGGACGATGGCGTGATGGCCGCGCAACTGGTCAACGGCGGGGAGGCCACGCTGAAAGACTTCCGGCTCTGCTTCAGCCTTGTGGCTCCCGGCACCGCCGTTTCCGGTTGCCGCATGGTGCAGCAGGTGGGCGGCTACATGGAACTGTCTCCGGAGTCGCTTGCTTCGCTGGTGCCCGGAGGCTGCTGGGATTTTGCCTTTGCGTATGACTTGGAGCGGCATCACCCCATCAACGGAACATGGGGGCCGACCGGAGCGTACCTTATTTTGGAAAATGAGGAGCTGCTGGAAGTTCAGACCGAGCCAATGGCGTTTCCGGAATCCGCTCGTGTCACGGTTCTCCCGCCTGAAGTGCAAGAGCCGGAACTGCGATTGATTCCGCATCCTGCGGTTTGGCAGGCTTCCGGCGGGGTGTGCGATGCCAGCTCGGGATTTGCGTGGAACACGGGTGCTGCGGACGAACTCGCAACCGCACTCGATTCCGCAGAAAAGTTGGCCGCTCGGTGCGGATTCCCGGCATTTTCCAAAGAGGCTGGGGTGTCGCTTGTTGTGCAAATTCCAGAGGAGCCGCTGGTTTCAGAGGAATACGCTCTCACCCTCACCCCCTCCCAAATCACCCTTTCTGCATCCGGTTATTCCGGGGTGTTCTACGCTGCGGTCACTTTGCAGCAATTGCGTCTGAGTTACGACGGATTCATCCCCTGCGGAACGCTCCGGGACCGCCCCCGCTTTCAGTGGCGCGGACAGCATCTCGACTGCGCCCGGCATTTTTACCGAGTCGAAAGCCTGCTGCGCCTGCTCGATTTGATGGCTTTGCTCAAGCTCAACCGCTTCCACTGGCACCTGATTGACGATGAGGCGTTTCGGCTGGAACTCGACAGCTTCCCGGAACTCACGGAGCGCACCGCCCAGCGCGGGCACGGCTGCCTGACTCCGGGCGTGTTCGGGAGCGGCAAGGAGCCAAGCGGAGGCACCTACTCGAAAGCCGATGTGGCGCAGGTCGTGGGCCATGCCGCCAAGCTGGGCATCGAGGTGATGCCGGAAATCGAGATTCCCGCCCATGCGCGGGCACTGCTTCAGGTGTTTCCGGAAATGCGCGACCCCGCCGACGAAAGCCGCGAGGTGTCGGTGCAGGGCTACTGCGAAAACACGCTCAACCCCGCCATGCCGCAAACGTGGGCGTTTCTGGAAAAGGCGTTGCCGGAAGTTCACAGCCGCTTTCCCTTGGGTGTGGTGCATCTGGGCTGTGACGAATTTCCCCCCGGAACGTGGGCCAAGTCTCCGGCGGTGGAACGCCTCAAGGCCGAACACGGACTCCACTCCACCGATGACGTGCAGGAGTGGATGATGAGTCGGGCCGCCAGCATTGTGGCCGAATCGGGTGGACGCCCTGCCGCGTGGGAAGAAGCCATTCGCGGACAGCACGACGGCATTGGGCATGATGCCCTCCTGTTCTCGTGGACGGGAAGCGGTCCCGGACTGGAAGCTGCCCGTGCAGGCTACGACGTAGTGATGTGCCCGGCCAATCACATTTATTTCGACATGGCCCCCAATTCCGATCCGAGCCAGCGCGGCTTCAACTGGGCGGGGTTCGTTTCCATGAAAGACGCGCTCTGCTGGGATCCGGTTCCAGAGGATGAGCCGGAACTGGAGACGAGAATCCTTGGCATTCAGGGGCAGCTCTGGTCCGAGACCGTGTTGGAGGATCGCGACTGCGAGGCCATGCTGGCTCCAAGAATTCTTGCGTTGTCCGAGGGAGCATGGTCAAGTGTGGGTCGTAAGCGCGAACTCCCGGAGTTCGTGGGAGCCACCACGCACTTCCGCAAGCTTTTGGAGCGGTGGGGCTGGAACTGCCACGAACTGATTTGATTACACCATGGATCAGAGCTTACACAAAACTTGGGGAGTGGGAGCATTCCCGTTCGTGCTGAGCTTGTCGAAGCATGAGCGGAATGTGCCCCCTTCGACAGGCTCAGGGCGAACGGAAAGGGTAACTTGAGAAACCCCATACGATTTTTGATGCAATGACGGCTGAAGATTCGGCATCCTCGTTCAAGTGGCGGCAGTTTTTGCGCTCCAACACCTTCTTTGTGTGGTTGCTGATCGCCCCGGCGGCGCTCTACCTTGTCATCGTGGTGGCGTGGCCCCTGTTGGAAACCCTGCGGCTCTCGTTCACCAACGCCGGACTGGGCGGGGAAAAGTACACTGGCTGGTACAATTACGAAAAGCTCTTCTCCAGCCGCAAGTTTCCGCAAACCATCGGACGCACCTTCTACTGGATGTTCCTTTCGGTGAGCCTGAAGCTGGTGCTGGGACTGATTGGCGCGTCCTTGCTCAACGCGAAACTGCCGGGCAGGTCCATCTTCCGGGTGCTGGTGATGCCTCCGTGGATCGTGCCCATCGCCATCGGTTGCATCGGCTGGCTCTGGCTTTACAACGGGCACTTCGGCATCATCGCCGGGTCGCTGATGCACCTCGGCATTTTGGACGGCCCCTTCGAGTTCCTCGCCTACAAGCAGAGCGCGTTCTACTCTGCCATCATCACGGATGTCTGGGTGGGCACTCCGATGGTGAGCATCTTCTTCCTCGCCGCCATGCAGAGTGTGCCGACGGATTTGTACGAAGCGGCCTATGTGGACGGTGCTTCGCGCTGGTACCGCTTCCGGAGGATTACCATGCCGCAGATCATGCCCGTGGTGGTCACGATGGCACTGCTCTCGGCGATCTGGACCTTCAACTCCTTCGAGATCATCTGGATCCTCACCGAAGGCGGGCCGCGTGGGGCGACCACGACACTGATCATAGACACCTACAAAACGGCGATTGCCAACTTCAAGTTCGGTCGGGGCGCGACCCGTGCCGTGATGGTCGTGCTGCTGCTCTCCGCGTTTTCGCTGCTCTACCTCTGGCTGCTCCACAAGCTCAACCGACGCTACAAGACAAACTGAGGGACGATGGACAAGTACAGCCTCGGACACAAGATCGGTCTCTATTTCGCAATTGCGATTTTCTTGACCTTCATCCTGCTGCCCTTTGTGGAAATGTTCCTCGCCTCGCTGAGGCCGCTGGAGCACCTGTTCCGCTCTCCCTACCAGTTCTGGTCGGACGACATGTCGCTCCAGTCCTACTCTGACATCTGGGTGACGGTGCCCCTGTTGCCGCGCTACATCTTCAACAGCGTGTTTCTGGCGACGGCGACCACACTGCTCTGCATGGCCTTCGTGATCCCGGCCTCCTACGCCTACGCCCGCTTTAACTTCCGGGGCAAGGGGATGAGCATGGGCCTCTTCCTTGGCGTGAACATGTTTGCCGGGGCGGTGCTGCTGATTCCGCTCTACAAGCTCTTGCGCTCGATGGGCCTGCTGAACACCTACGCGGCGATGATCGTTCCGGGCGCGGCGTTTCTGGTGCCCACCGGAATCTGGCTGCTGAAGGCGTATCTGGAAAAAATCCCGATTGAGCTGGAAGAGTCCGCTTTGGTGGACGGTGCCTCGCGGCTGTACATCTTGCGGCGTGTCGTGCTGCCGCTGGCGGTTCCGGGCCTGATCGTGGTGGCGACCGCCACCTTCATCGGCGCTTACGCCCAGCAGTTCCTCTTCGCGATCACCTTCAACCAGAACCGAGACTACATGCCGCTTCCGGCGGGCATCTTCGAGTTTGTCGGCTACCAGTCGGTGAAATGGAACCAGATGATGGCCGCCAGCATCATCGGCATCATTCCGGTGCTGCTGATCTTCCTCTTCTTGCAAAAATACCTGGTGGAAGGCTTGACCGCAGGTGCGATCAAGTCCTGAAGCAGAGATGAACACCAACTCAAGGAATTGCCTATGACACATTGAAAGGCTTGCCGACGCCGCTCGTTGAAGTCGGCATTTGTGAGCGGGGGTTCCGCTCGTTTCTTCTGAATCATCCGTGCCGTTTCCAAAGGGGAGACGCACAAACCTGGACCATATCAAAAGGAGAGTCCTATGAATCTGTTCAAGAAAATGACCCGGAGTCTCGCACTGGCCGCAGGCCTGGCGATGCTCTTTGGTGCCAGCGCACACGCCGCTGAACTCAAGTTCATCATGTGCGGAGGCGAGGTGCGTGCCGCCGATCAGGAGGTGATTGATGCCTTCACCGCCAAGAATCCCGGCGTGAAGGTCAACATGGAGGCCGTTCCGTGGGGCACCTGCCAGGACAAGTCCATGACGCTGGCGGCGGCAGGAGACCCGCCCAGCATCGCCTACATGGGTTCCCGAACCCTCAAGCAGTTGGCGGAGAACAACCTCGTGGTTCCTGTGAACATCCCGGAGGCCGATCAGGGGAACTACCAGCCCGGAGTGCTGAAGACCGTCAGCCACATGGGCAAGTTCTGGGGCTTCCCCCACGCCTTCTCGACCAAGGCGCTCTTCATCAACTGCGGATTGATTGAGAAGGCCGGGATGCAGTGCACGCGCCCCCACACTTGGGAGGGCATGTACCAGATGGCTAAAGGGGTGAAGGACAAGCTGGGGGTTGCCGGAGTCGGCCTTGTTGCCAAGGACTTCGACAACACCATGCACCAATTCCTGAACTACCTCTACAGCAACGGGGGTCGGGTGATTGATCCGGACACCAACAACATCACGCTCAACAGCCCGCAGTCCATTGAGGCGTTGGAGTTCTATGGCAAGCTCGCCAGCGTTGCCCAGAGCGGTCCGACGGCCTTTGAGCGCTCGCAGGTGAAGGATCTGTACAACGACGAGAAGGTCGCCATGTACATTGACGGCCCGTGGGGCGGTGGTCAGCACAAGAAGACCATCAAGTCCCTCGTGGTTCCGATTCCGGCAGGTCCGAGCGGCACCAATGGCACCCTGCTGATCACGGACTCGATTGCCGTGTTCAAGGGCACCGGACATGAGAATGTGGCCATGGAACTCGCTCGTGCGCTCTCCTCCGGCGATGCGCAGTACAACCTCGACAGCAGTTGGGGGCTGACGCCGATCATGAAGTACGAGAACTTCGTGGACAACCCCTACTACGCCAACAACTCGTACTGGAAGGTCTTTGTGGACCCGATTGGCACGGGTGGGCCGGAGCCGCTGTTCGTGGAGTACAAGTCGCTGCAAAGCGTGATGAACAGCATGATCCAGGGCATCGTCCTTGGCGAGGGCAGTGCGGCGGACTTGGTCGCTACGGCGGCTGAGGAACTCGAAGAGTTCAAGTGATCCGCTGAACTCAGCCTTTGTTTTCGCTCCCGGTGCCTTACGGTGCCGGGAGTGTTTTCACATAACATAAGACAATCAAGCAAGCGGGGTTGATGCGATGGCATCCGTGACGATGAAGAACATCAGTAAATTCTTTGGGGAAACTCAGGTGCTCCATGACATCAGCCTCGAAATCCGCGACAAGGAGTTCGTGGTTTTCGTCGGACCTTCCGGTTGTGGCAAGACCACCCTTTTGCGCATCGTGGCGGGCTTGGAAGAGGCCACGGGCGGGGAGTTGATGATCGGCGGAACGGAGGTGTCCGGGCTGCCACCCATCGAGCGCGGCATCTCGATGGTGTTTCAGTCCTACGCGCTCTACCCGCACCTGACGGTGTTCGAGAACATTGCCTTTCCGCTGCGGGTGGCCAAGCTCCCGGAACCGGAACTGCGAGACCACGTGAACCGCGCTGCGGAAATCCTGCAACTCACCAACCGCCTCACGCACAAGCCGGGGCAGCTCTCCGGAGGGCAGCGCCAGCGCGTGGCGATTGGACGCTCGATTGTGCGGCAGCCGAAGGTCTTTCTCTTTGACGAACCGCTTTCCAACCTCGATGCCGCCCTGCGCGGGGAAATGCGTGTGGAACTCGCCAAGCTCCACCAGAGTTTGGACGCGACCATGATCTACGTCACCCATGACCAGATTGAGGCGATGACGATGGCCGACCGCATTGTGGTCCTCTCCGAGGGCAACCTGGAGCAGTACGGCACGCCGATGGAACTCTACCACCGACCTGCGACCAAGTTCGTGGCAGGCTTCATCGGGCATCCGAAGATGAATTTTCTTGCGGCAACCTGCTGCTCTGTGAGTGATGAGGGAGTCACCGTGGACCTGCCGGAAATCGGCGAACAACTGCTGCCGGTTGAGCCGGGAGGGCTTGGTGGTGGCGAATCCGTTGAGATCGGCGTGAGGCCGGAAGACCTCATGGTTTCCGAAAACGACAAGGGGCTGCCGATGCAGGTGGAGGTCGTGGAGCGCCTGGGCGGCAACACCTTGGCTTACGGAACCGTGGGCGACGATCCCAACTTCTGCGCCATGCTGCCCGGCGATGTCGTGATCAAAGTCGGAGAACTCATCAAGCTGGAGGCCAATCCGGCCAGTTTGCACGTCTTTGATTCCAAGGGGGCGGCGATGTTGCGCCGTGAAGTTCCCAAAAACCTGTTCTGACTGGAGGCCGAAGATGAGAATTGCAATTGCTGGACTGGGACTGCGCTCCGGACACGTCGTGGGCTTGCTGAAACAGGAAATTCCTGAATTGGAGGTCGTGGGGTACGTGGACCCGAAGCCCTGCGGGATGGAGCGACTTGGGGCCGCCCAGCCCCAGCGGAGCTACCCCGACGTGGCAGAGATGCTGTCCGACACCCAGCCGGACTTGTTCTTCGTGGGTTCTCCCAATCACCTCCACCTCGAACACATCCGGGCCGGACTGGACGCGGGAGTGCGCATTTTCACCGAAAAGCCGGTGGTGATCAGCAAGGAGCAGACCTTTGAACTGGCCGGACTGCTCGCCAAGCATGGTGCCGAAAACGTCATGGTCGGGCTGGTGTTGCGCTACTCCCAG
The DNA here is from genome assembly GCA_964597275.1 of uncultured Pseudomonadota bacterium. Taxonomy (GTDB): domain Bacteria; phylum SAR324; class SAR324; order SAR324; family NAC60-12; genus UBA8110. The sequence goes on from CAZQXS010000036.1 coordinate 23,523, forward strand.
CACATGCGTGACCTGCGCGAGGCCATCGCCGCCGGAATGCTGGGCGACATCGCCTCGATCGAGGCCAACGAACACATCGCCCCCTACCACGGCTCCTTCTTCCTGCGCGACTGGCGGCGTAAGCACGAATACTCCGGGGGCTTCATGCTGGAAAAGTGCTGCCACGATCTCGACATCTACAACATGGTCACGGCGAGCCGCCCCCAGCGCGTGGTCAGCTTTGGGAATCGGCGTTCGTTTCTGCCCGAACATGCTCCGGAACCCGGCAAGCACGACGACGTGTACCAATACAAGAAATCCTTCTGGGAGTTTGCGGACGACCCCTTCCGCTCAGACGGCGACATCGTGGACAACCAGACCGCGATGCTGGAGTTTGAGAGCGGGGTGAACATGGTCTTCCACACCAACCTCAATACCCCGGACGAACACCGACGCTTCTGCATCATCGGGGCGCGAGGCATGGCCGAAGGCGATTTTCTGCGCGGCTACCTGAAAGTCACGGACGCCCGCACCCAAAGCTGCGTGATGGACAAGGACTACTCGGACAGCGAGGGCAGCAAGTCGGCTCACTATGGTGCAGACGAGTTGATGGTCGCCGACTTGGCCGGGTACTTGCGAGGGGAAGCCGACTCCCTGCCCGTTTCGATTGTGGATGCGTTGGAAGCCGGACTGGTGGCGATGGCGATGGACGAATCACGGGAGTCCGGGCAAATCGTGGACCTGACCGAAACTTGGAGGACGTTTGATGCCTACGGACTGTGACCAAGGATTAGAGCAATGAACGAAAACACGGCCATGCCGCTCAATCCGGAAACCTCCACTCCCCTCTATCTCCAGATCAAGGAGCATTGTCAGGACGGGATCACATCCGGGGAGTATGCGGAACACACCCGACTGCCCTCCGAACGCCAGTTTTCCGAGCGCTTTCAGGTCAGCCGCATGACGGTTACGAAGGCGCTCAAGAGTCTGGAACAAGAGGGCTGGCTCTACACGCGCATGGGCAAGGGCACCTTTGTTGCGCCGCGCACCAAGATTGACCAGAAGCTGGAATCGCTGACCTCTTTCACCGAGGACATGGGTGCCCAGCATCGCAAGGTGACCAGTCAGGTGTTGCACTCCGCAGTGGAGGTGGCTCCGGATGACGCAGCCTCCGAGTTGAAGCTGACGCAGGGCACGTCCATTTTTGTGCTGGAGCGTCTGCGGTTTGCCGATGGGGAGATCATTGCGCTGGAGCGCACCCACATTCCGCAAGAATTGTGTCCGGGCATCGAACAGGCTCACGACTTTTCCAAGGAGTCGCTCTATGGCGTGTTGCGGGAAAAATACGCCCTGCAACTGACCGAGGCCCAGCAAACGGTCGAGGCGCGCCGTCCCACTCCAGATGAAATGGAAAAGCTGCACACCGGGCCTGCCACTCCGGTGCTGGGATTCACGCGCACCACCTTCACCCCGCAAGGCCAGCCCATCGAGTTCGTGCGCTCCGTCTATCTGGGCAACCGCTACAAACTGAGCATTTCCCTCAAGCCCGCCTCCTCCATCGTAGAGGGCGTGGCGTGACCCGCCCCCTCTCCTTGCACCGCATGTCCAGCTTGGAGATCGTGCAAGCCATGAACGCCGAGGACGCCACCGTGGCGCAGGCGGTCCAGCAGGTGCTTCCGGACATCGCAGTAGCAGTGGACCTGATTGCCGAACGCCTCGAAACGGGCGGGCGGCTGTTCTACGTCGGGGCGGGAACCAGTGGTCGGCTTGGCGCGTTGGACGCTTACGAATGCCCTCCGACCTTTGGAACGCCCCCGGATCTCACTCAGGCCATCATCGCGGGGAACGACGCGGCGATGGACCGAGCGGTTGAGTTGGCCGAGGACGATGAGGCGAGCGGTCCTTCCATGCTTGCGGACGCAGGATTTTGCAACAAGGACGTGGTGGTCGGCTTGGCCGCCAGCGGTTCCACCCCGTTTGTGTTGGCGGCGGTTCGTTATGCCAAGGGACAAGCAGGGGCAACCATTGGACTGTCCTGCAAGGCACCTTCCCCCTTGCTCGAACTGGCCGACCACGCGATCAGCGTTGAGGTTGGACCGGAAGTGCTGGCAGGGTCCACCCGGCTCAAGGCGGGAACGGCGCAGAAGCAGGTGCTGAACATGCTCAGCACCGCCACGATGGTGCGGTTGGGCAAGGTCTATGAGAACCGCATGGTGAGTCTTCAGGTCACGAACCAGAAGCTCGTCGAACGCGCCCAAGGCATCGTGTCGGAATTGGGCGAGGTTTCCGGACAACGCGCCGCCGACTTGCTCCAGCAGGCCCAAAATGATGTTCCCACCGCCCTCGTGATGGCCCGGCTGGGGCTGGATGCGTCCGCCGCCCAAGCACGACTGGATGCCGCAGATGGGCATGTGGGACGAGTGCTCGATTCCCCCCTGTAAGAAAATCCATCCGGTACCGACCTAAAGGCATCTGACAACGCCTTAGCAAGGAGGTGCCATGACATCCCAAGCCCACGACATCACCCACGAGGAGATCGAGCAGGCAATGCGCCGCTTTCTCGGCAAAGGAGGGGAAATCCAAGTGCTGCCCCCCGATCCGGGGCAGGAACTGCTCCTGAAGATGGAATTGCAGGAAACCGAGGAGTTGGGGAGTCATGTCCCCCAACTTGAGACGACTCCAGAAACTGAGGTGCTTCGGGCGGAGTGAGCGACAATCGGTGTTGCACCTTGAGGGAGAATCCGTAGCATGAAGCCCGAACTCTTTTGCGGGAATTTCATGCCGGATGCGGTCAGCGAACTGGAACAGTGGGTGGAGGACTACGGGGACGACCTGTTCCGCTACGCCCGCTATCGCGTGGACGACCCCAATGTGGCGGCGGACTTGGTGCAAGCGACTTACTTGGCGGCCTTGAAGGGACGGAAGAACTTTCGGGGCGAGTCCTCGCCCAAGGGCTGGCTGATGGGCATTCTCAAGCACAAAGTGCTGGACCACTTCCGGGCGCGGCTGCCCGATTCGTTGGACGCGCTGGAGGAAATCGGCAAGGCTCCGGCCACCCCGGAACTGGAGGGCTGGGTGCAGGATGCCAAGTCCCTTCGGCTCCGTCCTGAACAAATGCGGAGCAACGTGGAACTGCGAGAAACCCTGCAACGGTGCGTGCAGGCGCTTCCGGGAAAATTCCGGCAGGTCTTCCTGATGCGCGATCAGCAGGGCGAAACGACCGCAAGCATCTGCGAGCAGTTGGGCCTCAGCGTCTCCAACTTCAACGTGATCATGCACCGGGCGCGCAAGCAGCTCCGCGAGTGCTTTTTGCAACACGGCATCACCTCTTTGAATGGATGACACGCTGATGCGCTGGCCGATGAGCTGTGAAGACGCGGGGGAACTGATTTCCGCGAGACTCGATCTGGAACTGTCGTGGCACCAGCGTTGGCTCTTGCGGTTTCACCTCTTGGTGTGCAAAAAATGCGCGGCAGTCGCCCAGCAGCTCCGCGCCCTGCGCGACACCCTGCTCGGAATGCCGGAACCGGAACTTCCCGATGAGAAGCTACCGGAACCGGCACAGGAGCGCATCAAAGCCGCCTTACGGCAAGCGAGTGCCAAACTCTAAATTCCGCGTCTTGTTCACTTCAACTCGAATCTGATGATGTTTCACAAAATCTTGGTCGCAACCCTGTCTACGGTGGTTCTCTCGGTCAACTCGAATCTGATGATGTTTCACAAAATCTTGGTCGCAGCCCTGTCTGCGGT
>CAZQXS010000036.1:27351-28566 GCA_964597275.1 uncultured Pseudomonadota bacterium
TCAACTCGAATCTGATGATGTTTCACAAAATCTTGGTCGCAGCCCTGTCTGCGGTGGTTCTCTCGGTCAACGCTCTTCCCGCTTTCGCTGAAAGTTGGGAGAACGTCCTACGGGAAGCACGGGGGCAGACGGTCTATTTCAACGCCTGGGGCGGTTCGGAGGAAATCAACGCCTACCTCGCGTGGGTGGGAAAGCGGGTCCGGGAAGCCCACGGGGTGGACCTGCGGCACGTCAAGCTCGCCAACACCTCCGATGCAGTTTCCCGTGTCCTCGCCGAAAAAACGGCGGGGCGCACCTCCGGGGGGTCAGTGGACCTGATCTGGATCAACGGAGAAAACTTTGCGGCAATGAAGCAGAACGGGCTGCTCTTTAGGCCGTTTGTCGAACAGTTGCCGAACTTCGCGCTGGTTGATACCGAGGGCAAGCCGACGACCGTGCTGGATTTCCACGTTCCGACCGATGGACTCGAAGCCCCGTGGGGCATGGCCAAGTTCAATTTCGCTTACGACTCGGCGCGAGTGACCCACACTCCTGATTCGATCCCCGGACTGCTCGCGTGGGCCAAGGCGCATCCGGGGCGGTTCACCTACCCGCACGTCTCGGACTTTCTCGGCTCGACCTTCCTGCTTCAGGCGTTGATGGAATTGACCCCGGACTCGATGGTGTTGCGAAAGGCGGTAAAAAGCGATGAGCAGTTCCGGGAAGTCACCGCGCCGCTCTGGAGCTACCTGGAGAAATTGCACCCGCACCTCTGGCGCAAGGGCACGGGCTTCCCGGCCAACAACGCCCGGCAGCGGCAGATGCTTGACGACGGCGAAGTGGACCTCAGTCTTTCCTTCAATCCCGCCGACACCTCCGCCGCCATCGCCAGCGGGGCGCTTCCAGAAACGGCTCGCACCTTCGTTCTCAAGGGCGGGACCATCGGCAACACGCACTTTGTGGCGATTCCCTTCAACTCCTCCAGCACGGCAGGCGCGAGGGTGGTGGCGAATTTCCTGATGTCCCCGGAAGCTCAGGCCCGCAAGCAACACCCGGACATCTGGGGAGATGGCACCGTCCTCGATCTCACGCGGATGAGCGCCGCCGACCGACGCCGTTTTGACGAACTACCTCGCGGCATCGCCACCCTGCCCCCGGATCAACTCGGCCTGACCCAGCCCAACCCGCATCCGGACTGGAAGAACCGCATTGATGCCGAATGGCTGCGGCGCTATG
>CAZQXS010000036.1:28666-30496 GCA_964597275.1 uncultured Pseudomonadota bacterium
CTGCGCCTGCTTCCGTTCTTTCCGGGGCTGACCCTGCTGTTGTTGGGACTGCCCGTGCTGGGCGGATTGTTGGGCGTGATGCTTCCCGCGTTTGGTTACTTTCCAGAGCTTGGAAGAAACCATCTCCACCTTGGTCATTTTCGGAGTTTGTTTGCGCACCCTGCGACTCCGGGAGCGGTCGGGCTGACGCTCTGGACGGGGCTGGCCTCGACGGCGATTTCGCTTGCACTGGCTCTGCTGTTGGCGGCGGTGGGGCACCAGACTCGCTGGTTCCGCAGACTGGAACACACGCTGGTGCCCTTGCTGGCCGTGCCTCATGCGGCGGTGGCGCTGGGGCTGGCGTTTCTGATTGCGCCGAGCGGCTGGCTGGTGCGCCTGCTTTCTCCCGGACTCACCGGCTGGGACTTGCCTCCGGAGCTTGTGACGGTGCAGGATGCGTGGGGGTTGTCGCTGGTCCTCGGCTTGGTTCTCAAGGAAACCCCGTACCTGTTGCTGATGACCCTCGCGGCGTTGCCACAGGTGCGGGCTTCGGACATGGTGCGGGGCGGACAGGCATTGGGCTACGGCTCAGTGTCGGCGTGGTGGCGGCTGGTGCTGCCCCAGCTTTATCCGCTGCTGCGTCTTCCGGTGTTTGCGGTACTGGCCTTCTCGCTTTCCGTGGTGGACGTCAGCCTGATCCTTGGGCCGACCACCCCGCCTCCGTTGGCCGTGCTGATCCTGCGCTGGGTGGACGATCCCGACCTTCAGTTCCGGTTTCTCGCCGCAGCAGGAGCGGTGCTGTTGCTCGGCCTCACGCTGGCGGCATTGGCCGGAACGTGGCTGCTGGAGCGTCTGGCTTTCCACCATTTCCGAGGCTGGCTAACGAGCGGCCAGCGTTCGTCGGTGCGCGTGGCAGCGCACAGTGGATGGCTGATGAACTGGCTGCTGCCGGGACTCTCAGGAGCCAGCCTGCTCGGACTGCTGCTCTGGTCACTGACCCGTCGTTGGCCCTACCCGGATGCCTGGCCAGAAACTTGGACCCTGCGCAACTGGTTGCGGCCCGGCCCGGCCTTGGCGGACACGGTGGGCACAACGTTGCTCATCGCTGGAGGCAGTACGCTCGTCGCCCTCATCTTGGTGATCGGTTGTCTGGAAAACGAGCAATGGCGGCAAGTCAAAGTGACTCGGCGTTCCCTATGGCTGCTCTACCTGCCGCTGATCCTGCCGCAGGCAGCGTTTCTGCTGGGGGTGCAGGTGCTGGCCCTGAAACTGCGGCTCGATGGCACCCACCTGCTGGTGATCTGGAGCCACCTGCTCTTCGTGTTACCCTACGGTTTCCTCTCGCTCGCCGAGCCGTGGCGGCGGTTGGATGCCCGTTTTCTGACCACGGCCCGTTGCTTGGGGCATTCCCCGTGGCAAGTGCTGTGGCGGGTGCGGATGCCGCTGCTGTTGCGTCCGTTGCTGATCACCGGAGCCATCGGGCTTGCGGTCAGCGTGGCGCTCTACCTCCCCACGCTTTTCGCAGGAGCCGGGCGCGTGGTGACCCTCACCACCGAGGCCGTCGCCCATGCCGCCGGAGCCGACCGCCGCGTGATCGGTGTCTATGGCTTCCTGCAAGCCCTCGTGCCGTGGTTGGGTCTGTTGTTCGCATTGATGGTTCCGCGCTTGATGTTCCGGAACCGACAGGGGATGCAAGGCTGATCGGCCAATGATTTCGCCACGGATTTTCGCGGAAAGACACAGAGGGTTTTGATCCGTGTAATCCGTGGCCCCTCTTGGCGGGTTCGCGGGCATGGCCCGCTCCTACCCCCTTTGGAACTCTGAAACTTTGCCCCTTTGGAACTCTGGAAC
>CAZQXS010000037.1:0-5035 GCA_964597275.1 uncultured Pseudomonadota bacterium
GCAACCGACTTTTGGAGAGGCGGATTGGATTGCTATGGGCGGTGCTGGTACACTTTAGGCGTACTGTTTCTGGTGATTCCGCTACAGACGACTTCCAGTCCGTTCGCCCTGAGCTTGTCGAAGGATGAGCCGTCAGTCCGTTCGTCCTGAGCTTATCGAAGGATGAACCGTTGGGCTTCGACAGGCTCAGCCCGAACGGAAAAGCCCCAGAAACCGAAACAGGTGTGGAGTACAATCCAACGAACCAGTACCTCTAAGGCGTCAGGAAAAACCATGAGCCAGTTCCAAAGCATCCTCATTGCCAACCGGGGCGAGATTGCCGTGCGGGTCATGGGCACCGCGAAACGCATGGGTTTCCGGACGATTGCGGTGCATTCGGACGCAGACGCGCAAGCCCCCCACGTCCGCAAAGCGGATGCGGCGATTGGCGTGGGTCCGGCTCCCGCGAGTGAATCCTACCTCAACGCCGAGCGCATTCTGGAGGCCGCCCGGCACTCCGGAGCGGAGGCCGTTCATCCCGGCTACGGTTTCTTGTCCGAAAACGCGGAGTTTGTGCGGGCATGCGAAGCGGCGGGATTCGTCTTCATCGGCCCAACGGCGGAGGCGGTCGAGTTGATGGGCAACAAGGCGGAAGCGAAACGGCGCATGGCGGATTTCGGAATTCCGGGCATTCCGGGCTATCACGGAGCAGAGCAATCCGATGATGCCCTGCTGAAGGCGGCAGACGAGATCGGCTTTCCGTTGATGGTCAAGGCGGCGGCAGGCGGTGGCGGACGCGGAATGCGCCTCGTTTCGGACTTGCAAAGCCTGCGCGAGGCGTTGGGCACGGCACGATCGGAAGCCCGCAGTGCGTTTGGTTCGAACGAGTTGATCCTGGAGCGGGCGTTGCTCCGGCCCCGACATGTGGAGGTGCAGGTGTTTGCGGACGCCCACGGTGCGGTGGTGCATCTGGGCGAGCGCGACTGCTCAGTGCAGCGTCGGCACCAGAAGGTGATCGAGGAAGCGCCCTGTCCGGTGATGACCGAAACGCTGCGGACGCAAATGGGGCAGGCGGCGGTGGAGGTCGCCCGCAGCATTGGCTATCGCGGCGCGGGAACAGTGGAGTTTCTGCTGGATGGCGAGGGACAGTTCTATTTCCTCGAAATGAACACGCGCCTGCAAGTGGAGCATCCCGTCACCGAACTGATCACGGGCTTGGACCTGGTGGAACTGCAAATTCGGGTGGCGCAGGGCGAACCGCTCGGCTTCACGCAGGAGGAGGTTTTGCTGGCGGGACACGCCATCGAAGCCCGCCTGTATGCGGAAGACCCCGCGCAGGGGTTTCTGCCCTGCACCGGACGGATTGAGCTTTGGCAACCCGCCACGGGCACAGGCGTTCGGGTGGACGGCGGCATTGAATCCGGACAGGAGGTGTCGGCGTTCTACGATCCGATGCTCGCCAAGCTCATCGCGTGGGGCGAGGACCGGGACACCGCCCGCCGTCGGCTACTGGCCGCCCTCAACGAGACGGTGCTGCTGGGGCCGGAAACGAACAAGCGCTTCCTTGCCGAAATTCTCAGAAATCCCACCTTTGCCCAAGGCAAGGCCACCACGGCTTTCATTGACGAGAAATTTTCGGAGGGCGACTTGCGGGGGTCCGAGCCGACTTTGGAGCAAGCCGCCGTGGCTGCCGTCATACAATTTTGTGCGGAGCGGGATGCGGCCCTTGCCAAGACGGTGGCGGTTGCTCCCGAACTGCTGCACTGGTCCAGCACCGGAAGCCTGCAAACGCGCTATCGGCTCACATGTGGCGGACGGGAGTTTGAGTTAGCGGTCTTCCCGCAAGGCATGAAGGACTACCTGGTGAAAAGCGCAGAAGGGGCCACCGACCTCAGCGTGCTTGCGGAGGATTCCAAGGGAGTGCGCTTGCAGGTGAACGGGCGCACCGTGCAGGCGTGTGCCAAGCTGGATGCGGGGGGTGCCCTGCATTTGGCAATGGACGGGGACACGCGAGTGTTCCGGGATCGGCTGGCGCACTCGGGCTTGGATGTGGAAGAAGACGGTGCAGGACGGGTGCTGGCCCCCATGCACGGCAAGCTCGTGGAGATGTTCGTGCAGGCGGGAGATTCCGTGCAAAAAGGCAAACGGCTGGCGGTGCTGGAGGCGATGAAAATGCAGCATGATCTGCTGGCCGAGGTGAACGGCGTGGTCCGGGAAATTCATGCTCACGCCGAAGCACAGGTGGCGGCGGACGAACTGTTGTTTGAAATCGAGTTGAACGAGGAAAAGGATGCTGGAACAGGCGCTTGATTTTCGAGAGGAATGCGACGCGCTTTTTGAAGTGCTGGAACCGCTGTCCGAGGCCGATTGGCTCCGGGCCACGCAGTTCAAGGGCTGGACGGTCAACGACGTGGTCACGCACCTGCACTTCTGGAACCGTGCGGCAAATCTCTCGCTGGAGGATGAAGCAACCTTGCTGGATTTGCTGGGACGCTTGCGCCCCTCACTGACCGCTGGTGGTCTGCGTCAGTTTGAAAGTGATCACCTTGTCGGACTGACGGGCCGCAAACTGCTGAACAAGTGGCGGGAATTTTACCGGGCCATGTCCGAACGCTGGAGCGAGATTGACCCGAAACGGCGATTGAAATGGGCGGGGCCGGACATGAGCGCCCGTTCCAGCATCACCGCCCGCCTGATGGAAACGTGGGCACACGGGCAGGCGGTGTTCGATCTGCTGGGGATCGAACGGATGGACCGCGACCGCATCAAGAACATCGCCGTCCTCGGCGTGAACACCTTGGGCTGGACCTTCAAGAATCGCGGGCTGGAAGCTCCGGACCCGCCGCCTCAAGTGCGGCTCACGGCCCCCTCCGGAGCGGTTTGGGAGTGGAACGCGCCCAATCCTGAAAATGTGGTCGAAGGCAACGCGACGGAATTCTGCCAAGTGGTCACGCAGGTCCGTAACGTTGCCGACACGAATCTGCGAGTCACGGGCGAAACCGCCCAACGCTGGATGTCGCTGGCGCAGTGCTTCGCCGGGCCTCCAGAAACGCCGCCTGCTCCGGGAACCCGCTTTGTGCAACCCGGTGGCTTAGCATGAGTTTTTGGATGCCCTTCAGATAAGCCACCCCCGCCCTCTTTGACAAACCCCCTCGTTTTCCCGTATCATCAAACCATCCGCCCGCGTTCCGGATTCAGGGAAGAACCCGGCGGCGCACCGACCACAGACAGGGAACGTCATGGCAATCACGCAGGAAGTCGTGTATGACGAGAGCAAGATCGTCACGCTTTCGTCACTCGAACACATCCGCCTCCGTCCGGGCATGTACATCGGGCGGCTCGGCAACGGCTCGCATCCCAACGACGGCATCTACATCCTCCTCAAGGAAGTCATTGACAACTCGATTGATGAGTTCATCATGGGGCACGGACGCCGCATCGAAATCCGCATTGACGGCGGCGAGGTCTCCGTGCGGGACTACGGACGCGGCATCCCGCAGGGCAAGCTGGTGGACTGCGTTTCGGTGATCAACACCGGGGCGAAGTACAACGACGAGGTCTTCCAGTTCAGCGTCGGCCTCAACGGGGTGGGCACGAAGGCCGTCAACGCGCTTTCCGAAGAGTTCGAGATCGCCTCCTTCCGCGAGGGCAAGTCCGTGCGGGCGCTGTTCGGACAAGGCGAGTTGATCAACACGGGCAAGCCGGAGTCCTCGGCGGAGAAATCGGGGACGTTTGTGCGCTTTGTGCCGGACCCCAAGCTGTTTCCGAAATACGCCTACGACCTCGCAGCGGTGCGCCGCCGGCTCTGGAACTACGCCTACCTCAACCGCAACCTCACGCTCACGCTCAACGGCGAGCGCTTCAAGTCCGAGAACGGGCTGCTCGACCTGCTCAAGGAGGAAGTGCAGGAGGACCACCTTTACGATCCCATCCACGCCAGTGCCAAGCACGTCGAATTCGCCTTCACGCACACCGACCGCTACGGCGAGGAGCATTTCAGCTACGTCAACGGCCACTACACCAACGACGGGGGCAGCCACCTGAGCGCGTTCCGGGAAGGCGTGCTCAAGGGCGTCAACCAGTTCTTCAAGACCAGCTTCGAGGGGCCGGACGTGCGCGACGGGCTGGTGGGTGCAGTCGCGGTGAAGGTCAAGGAGCCGGTCTTTGAATCGCAGACCAAGAACAAGCTGGGCAACTCCGACCTGCGCTCGTGGCTGATGCCGCTCGTGCGGGACACGCTGGTGGACTTTCTCTACAAAAACCCGGACACCGCCGAGGCACTGCGCCAGAAGGTGCAGTCGAACGAGCGCATCCGCAAGGAGTTGAGCAAGGTCAAGAAAGCAGCCCGTGAGAACGCCCGCAAAACCGCGCTCACGGTTCCCAACCTCAAGGATTGCAAGGTCCACCTCGGCGACAAGTCCAAGCGCGGGGAGGAGAGCATGGTCTTCCTCACCGAGGGGGTTTCGGCAGGAGGGAGCATGATCAGCAGCCGCGACGTCAACACACAGGCGATCTTCTGTCTCAAGGGCAAGCCGCTCAACACCTGGGGGCAGGGCATGGACGTGCTGTACAAGAATCAGGAACTCTACAACATCATGAAGGCGCTCGGCATTGAGGACTCGATAGACGGCCTGCGCTACAATCGGGTCATCCTCGCCACCGATGCCGACGTGGACGGCCTCCACATCCGCAACCTGCTGCTCACCTTCTTCCTCACCTACTACGAAGGGTTGGTGCAGCGCGGGCACATCCACATTCTTGAAACTCCGCTCTTCCGGGTGCGCAACCAAAAGCAGACGCGCTACTGCTACAGCGAGGAGGAAAAACAGGAGGCGCAAACCAGCTTGAAGAGCGGACGTTTTCTGGAAGTGACGCGCTTCAAGGGGCTGGGGGAAATCTCCCCCAAGGAGTTCGGACAGTTCATTGGCGAGGACATGCGGGCGGTTCCCGTCGGCATCGAGCACATGCACGAAATCCGGGGAGTGCTGGAGTTCTACATGGGACCGAACACCTCCGACCGACGCCAGTACATCATGGGGCATCTCGTCTGATGAAC
>CAZQXS010000037.1:5135-30033 GCA_964597275.1 uncultured Pseudomonadota bacterium
ACCTGCTTGGGCTGTTCGGCTTGGGCGGGGTGATGATGATTCCGCTTGGAATCTGCTCGGTGTTGACCTTCACGGTCATCCTTGATCGGCTGTGGGTGCTGCGCTCCGGACGGCTTTTTCCCAAGAAGCCGCTTCAGGCGGTGCGCCAGCAAGTGGAGGAGAATCCGGGAAAGCCTTCTAAGCTGGAACCCACGCTCTCGCATCCGGTGGGGCGCATCTTGCGGCACGGGCTGGACCTGCTGCCCACCACGTCAGGCCATCTCCAGGATGCCCTCCGGGATCAGGCGCACCGGGAGCGGCACACGCTGGAGCGCGGCCTGACGACGCTGGAGGTGATTGCTGGAATCGCCCCGCTGTTTGGGCTGCTCGGCACCGCGCTGGGCATGATCGAGGTTTTCCAGAACCTCGCACTGGAAGGTCCGGGACGCAACGAGGCACTGAGTCGTGGGATTTCCGAAGCCCTGCTCACCACCGTCCTCGGCTTGGGCGTGGGCATCCCGGCACTGGTGGCGCACTCGCTGTTTGCCCGCAAGCTTGAATCGCTCAGTCTGCGGATTGAGGAGGAGGTGCAGTTCGTCTATGACCGCTTGCAGCGCAAAGCCCCGAAACCCTCCGAAAAGGTGGACGCATGAGACTCTTCAAGTCACACATCCGTCGTCCGAGGATCGTCCTGACACCGCTCATTGACATCCTCTTTTTGCTGATCATCTTCTTCGTGGTTTCCTCGCGGCTGGCGGACGAGTCCGGGCTGACGCTCCGCCTGCCGGAAAGCGGACAGTCCCAAGCCCTCACCCGCGCCCCGGTGCAGGTGAGGGTCGGGGCCGACGAGACGGTGACGCTTGACGGACAGCCCGTTGCCCCGGGGCAACTGGAGGAGACACTGCGGGCGTTGCGAACCTCCGAATCCGCGGACCTGCTGGTGCTGCAAGTGGATCATCGCGTTTCTCACGGACGGGTGGTGCAACTGATGGACACGGCCAAGGCGGCGGGCTTTCTGAGAGTCGCCTTCGGCACACAACCTGCACCCCTCACCAAAGAGTTTTGACCTTTTTTTGGAGTCGTCATGGCCGATTTGCAGTCCCTCGTGGGTGGAGGGGAAAACGATGTTTACCACAACCACAAATTCCTTGAGGACGTTCCCATGCTCATGAGCGTGGAGATCGGTCGCACCGAGATGAACCTCAAGGAAATCCTCACGCTCAAGAAAGGCTCCATCGTGGAATTCCCGAAAATTGTGGGAGAGCCGATGGACGTGGTGGTGTCCGAACGCCTGATGGCGCGGGGCGAGGTGGTGGTGGTCAACGAGAACTACGGGGTCCGCATCAGCGAAGTGACCCGTCCGGACGAAAAGATCGGCGACCGCCGCGACTGATTGCGTCGCCGCACGGTTTCGTTTCCTTCGACTTGCTCAGGACAAACGAAGCCTCCCCTCAAAACCACCCCTTCTTCAGGCCAGCCCCCAACCTTTCCGCTCCTGCATAAAACTTTCCAGCACCCCCCGGTACTTTTCCTCCAGTTCATCCAGCACCTTGAAGGACGGGTTCTTGACGAGTTTGAGCTTGCCGGAATCCGTCGTGGTGAACGAGGAGACGTGCCGCAGCACCCAGCCCTCTGGAGTGGAGTCCACAAAAAACACCTTGTCCGCTTCCGACTCCGGTTGGCCGGAGTAGCGCAGGTGGACGGCGATGTGGCCGTGCTGTTCGCCCGTCCAGTAGCGCACCGCCCCCCATTCCGGGTGAGCGATTTCGCCTTGCACCGCGCTGGGCCAGTTTTGCTGAAGGGCTTCCTCCAAGTGGGTCATCTTTCGTCCTATGGGTTAAGCAGTGCACGAGCGCAGTTGCGGGTGAGTGGATCGCGCATTCGGAACGCCACACGATCCAAGTAGTAATGGGCAAACCCGCTGGAGAGTGCCAAAACCGTGGCGAGTCCCAGCCACGGCTCACGCAAAAGCCAGTTTGCCAACTCCGGCAGCACCGACAGCGGCGAACCTTCCACCGGGACGGCCCCTTCGATGTCCAGCACAGGAGCCAGCAGTACCGAAACCAACACCAAGCCTGCGAGCGTGGCTCCGAGTTTTTTGTGATTCAAGGGCATTTCGCTGCTGGAGGGGTTCCCGTCCCGTGCAGAGAGGGCCGTGACCAGCCCCAAGTTGGCCAGCCAGTGCTGCATCGTCCACGCCATCAAAAACAGGATCGGGTCCACCACAAACGCCGAGGCGGCCAGTAATCCGAAGCCTCCAAGGTACAGCCGATTGGGCAGGGTGCGGCTCCGATCCTTGTGCAACCTCCAGAGCGTGCCGCCGCCGACCACGAACATCCCCAGCCCTGCGACGGTGCCCACCCCTTCTCCCAAGAATCCGGAGTCCAAGACTCCTGCATCCTGCAAAAAGGACGTGCCATGCAGGATTTCTGCAAAAGCAACCGCGCCCACCACGAAGAAGCAGAACTGCTGATCCCTGCGCCCGTGGTCTGGATTTCCGGTAGGATCGGGGGTGCGATACAATTGCAACAGCCCGTAATGCTGCTTGGCGTAGTGATGCAGGCTGAGCGCGAAATCGAGCAGCAGCAAGCCCAGCAGCGCCTCCCCTTGACTGATCGGCAACCCCCGCTCGGCAAGGAACATCACCGAACCCACCGCCACCACAATGCCCAGCAGGGTGTTCCGGAGCCGCACTCCGTCGCGCTGACGAAGCGGCGCGTAAGCTGCCGTTCCGAACACCAGCCATGCCGAGGCCACGCGATGGGCGATCCAGACCCCAAACAGCGCCAGCAGGTAGAGTCCAGACCACACGGCCTGATCCAACAACACGATCAGCGGCACGAGCCACAAGGCGGAGTGCATCCAGAACCCATCCCATCCCGGACCCTGCACCCAAGATGTGGCTCTGCGGGCAGGAGGATTTTCAGAACGGAAAGCGGAGAGCGAAGGGCGGGTCATGCGGTTCCTGAGTCAGCGACGGCTTCTCTGATGATAGCAAAGCCCCGCAACAGAGGGAAGGCGAGGCTGAAGCGCTGCGGTTTCAGGTGGCCTCGTGTCTGGACTCGCCTGCGATTCCGTGTCAAAATGATGCCATCAATTTCGGTTCAGAGGAGACACCGATGCTTACTTACACCTGCGCCAAGCGCTACTACAACCTGCCGTGCGCCCATCGCCAGCACAACCACCGGGGGCATTGCTCGAAGATTCACGGCTACTCCCGCAGCTTTGAGTTCCACTGTGCGGCCCACGAGTTGGATGAAAACGGCTTCGTCTTTGATTTTGGCAACCTCAGAGACCTGCACGAACACCTGGAGTACATGTGCGACCACACGCTGCTGATCAACGAAGAGGATCCGCACCTTGACCTCTTTCGGCAGATGAACGAGCTAGGGGTGTGCAAGCTCCGGGTGGTGAAAAACTGTGGCGCCGAGGGCATGGCCAGCTACTTTCTGGACTACGCCAACGAACTGGTGCGCCGCAAGTCGAACGAGCGCGCCTGGGTTTACCGAGTGACGATGTACGAGAACGACAAGAACTCCGCAACCGTCGAGCTTCCCGGAGGTTCGTATGCCTGATTCGCATCGCGGAGAAACCGAGCTACGGGAGCAAAACCTGACGCAGGTCGAGCAGGCGCTGGAACTGCTCATTCAGGGGCTGGGGCTGGACCGTTCCGACCCGCATTTGCAGGACACCCCGCGCCGGGCCGCCGAAGCGTGGGCAAAGGAGTTGTGCGCCGGACTGCACGGCCCGCGGTTCCGGCTCACTACCTTTCCTTCCGAATCGGAAGCCGATTCCGGCATGGTGGCCTTGCAGCAGATTCCGGTCAAGTCCATCTGCGCCCACCACCTGCTGCCCATCCTCGGCGAGGCCACCGTGGCCTACGTTCCCAACGGACAGTTGTGCGGGCTTTCCAAGCTGTCGCGGGTGGTGGACCACTTCGCCCGCCGTCCGCAGGTACAGGAACGCCTCACCAACCAAATCGCCGATTTCCTGCAAGCAGAGTTGCAGCCGCAGGGCGTGGCCGTGCAGGTCAAGGCGACTCACATGTGCATGGAACTCCGGGGGGTCAATCACGCCGGGTTGATGACGACCTCCACCCTGCGCGGCGTGTTCCGGGAAAACGCCACACTGCGCGAAGAGTTCATGCACCTCGCCAACAACGGCAAGTAGCGCAGGATTCCGTTTTTTTCAGAAGCTGTACCCCAGCGAGGCGCTGACCGAGAGTCCGGTGCCGGAGGCGGTTCCCGTGCTGGTGGGGTAGCTGGCGAATTGCAGGGTGGACTTGGCGGAGGCGTAAAGCAGGTGCCCCTCGTACTCGAAGTAATGCCGACCCTCCGCCCGCACTCCCCAGCCCAGCCGATCAATCGAGGACACGCCGTTTCCCGACGTCGAGTGCAAATCCCCGGTGCCCAACTCAAATCCGTAGCTGACCAGCATGGGCCGCTTGAAGGGCATCGTGACGTAGTCCAGCCCGACCACGGTTTGGGACAGCGAGGCCCCGCTGTTGGAAAAACGCCGATAGTGCAGGGTGTGCCGCAGGGGCGGGGATTTGGGATAGGACGACTCCACCGTGCCCTCCCATCCGGTCATCAGGCCGCTTTTCACGCCACCACCTCCGGAAAAGGTGGAAAGTCCCAAGCCGCCACTGGCCCCGTCAAAGTTCGCCAGCGGGTTGAAAAACACCAGTGCGCTGCCCAGCGTGAGCATCAGGTACATCATGTGCGGGTCCGGAGGATGAGGTGAATCGGCATCGGCTTACAAATCCTGTGCGCAACGGAAGCCCACTTCCGGCCACGCGAGGTTGGGGCGGCTGTGTCCCCGGTAAAAGCCCACGGCCTCCATCGAACTGAAGGCCCACGAACTTCCCCGGATGACGCGCTCGAAGGACGCCGCCGAGGGATTGGAGTAGGGCAGGTACTTGTCGGCGACGTACTCCCGCACATTGCCCGCAAGATGCCGCACGCCTTCGGGAGTCACGTCCCGGTTGCGCGTGAACACTGCCACCGACTGCTTGGTCCCGGATTCCCGCGTCACTGCAAAGTTCGCCGAAAACACATCGCCTTCCCACGGGTAGCGCCGTCCCTTCGGACCCCGCGCAGCCCGTTCCCACTCCTGCTCGGTGGGCAGGCGCTTTCCTTGCGCCTCGCAGTAGAGCTTGGCGTCTTCCCAGCCGATGCCCACCACCGGGTGGTGCTTCTGCGCCTCTTCAAAGCTCCCGCCCTTCCACGTCACGGGGCGGCGGTGCTGCTTTTTCTCGACAAACTTGAGGTATTCCAAATTGGAAACCTCCTGTGCGTCAATCAGGAAGGGCTTGAGCCGCAGGGTGCGCTCCGGGGCCGCGTTGCCATAAAGCGGATCGCCACTGCCCATCAAGAACACTCCGCCGGGAATGGCGACCTGCCCCTGCGGACGTTCCGGCGCAAGGCGCTGCTGAATCTTCTTGGTGAACGGGTTGACCAAGTTCGCCGTTTGATCCAGCGGCGGGCTGAACTTGATCAGGTCCGCCCAAACGATCACTCCGGTGAAGATGCTCATCATCTTCAGGGACGCAACGTAGGTGCCGTCCGGACGAGGGGTAATCTGGCCGTAAACGAAGGCGTCCACGCCATACAACTCGCCCAGCCGCCGCGCCTGGGATTCGTCAATGAAGACGGACTGGTTGAGCTTTTGCTCATGAAAGATGAGCTTGAGGTTCTCGCGGTCAACCACCTGAAGCAAATCGTTTTGCGAGACCACCACCGTGAGTGCGTCAATCACCTCCTCCGAATCCATGCCGGGCGGGGTGCCGATGCTCCAAAAGCTGACCTTGCGGATTTTGTCGGCCCGCAACCCTTCGGCGTCCTTGCTGAGCGATGCGAGAAAGTTTCCGCTCAGGCTGTTGAGCAGGACGTAGTTGGGACGCTGATTGTAGAGCGGAAAGCTGTCCGCCCACACAATCGAGGAGGTCTGCACATCAATCGCCTTCAGCATCAGGGTGTCCGGATAGACGTTGCCGTACACGAACACCTGCACCCCAAGGATTTGCCCCAACTCCTTGTATTCGTTGGGAGTCACGAACTCCGAAAGCTGGATGCGCTGTTCCTTGAGGATGAGCTTGAGCTTGGAGCGGTCGGTGACGCGGAAGCGGCGGCTGCGGACGATCTTGACGTTGGTGTAGTCAATCAGTTCGTTGATGTTGAGCCGGGTTTGCTTGTCATGCGGACGAATCCGGGAAATCGCCAAGGCCTTGTATTGCGGCGGGATGCGCTGCTGGATGGAGTTGGCAATGCGGCTGGCGAGGATTTCGCTGTCCACAAACCCCTGCTGCGCCGCTGCTGGGAAGCTTCCCACCACGAGCAGGACGGTTCCCAAGGCCAGCTTCAGCATCAGCTTCGTCATGGGCTGGTGCAGATCAGAGTGAAATGTTGTCATCAGTTCAGTTGGGTGAGTTGCGGACCTTCAGGGTTTCGTAGCCTTCTCGGAGCTGCTGCCGCGAGTGTTCCACCAGCGCCTCGGCCTCCCCGCGCTTGTAGCGGTCGTCCGGCTTCCAGCGGCGCGTTTGCAGCCGATAGGGCCGCAGTCCCTCCGGAACGTCCTCGGACACGCAGAACAGGGATTCCACCGCAGGACGGTCAATCCACGAGTCTCCCAAATTCTGCTCCAGCGCGTAGTACCACTTGGCAAACTGCCGGATACGCTCGGCCTCAAAATAGCTGATTGGCTTGAGTGATTCAATCAGATTGCGGAGGGCGGGGTTTTTCACATAGCGATCGTAGTCCACCACCAGCAGGCTTTCCGAGAGAAAAAGCGGCGCTCCATGCAGGACCAAGCCCTTGCGCTTGAGGGTGTTTCCGGACTGCACGATTTCAATGCCCACGCTACCGCGCTCCCCGGACGTGACCGCTTCCTCGACGTCCTCCACCGACTCGATGTGCAGGCCCGGATAGGCGGCATAGACGATTCCGGTGTAGCGTCCCTTGACGTACACCCGGCGTCCGTGCTTGGAGAGCGTCTCGAAATCCACCGGGAAGCGGCGGCGGCCCCCGGGTTTCGAGATCAGGAAGAAGCCGACCATGTCCTGCACCTGTTCGTCAAGCTGCACGTTGTGACTGGTGAGCATGGCGGATCCGGCAATGCGGATGCCCGTGGGCTTCTCCAAATGGTAATTATACATGCCCCACTTGGTCACCTGTGTGGGGTTGCGCAGGTAATACTGTGTCATCGCAAGCAACTCGTCCAGTCCCACAATTGCAAAATCTACCTCGTCGAGCTTGATCAGGGACGAGCCGTTGTGCGGCTCCTCGCCCTCCACCCGGAGGCGGTGCGGGCCGATCTGCCACTCGTAGCCCAAAAAGCCGATGCGGTAGGGCCGCTGCGCCCGCTTGCGGTCCACAAACACCGAAAAGCACGGAGGCGCGTCGCGGGTGAGTTCCCGGAAGTCGCCCAGCACCGTGGGCAGGTCCGGGGCACTGCGGTCCTTGCTGACATCCATGATGCGGACGATGTTTGCGATTTCCTCGGCATCCGCTCCCAGCCCCACCAGCCGATGCAGGAAATTGCGCAGGGTTCTCCCGGAACGGGGGACCACGCAGGTCAGGTCAAAGGTGGGTGCCATCAAGCCGTCGGTTTTGCATCAATTCTGGTCCCCCAATCAATGCAACAGGTGTGCATCGCACCCAAGAACTTCTGACTTCCTCAATATTTGGAGAATGAAGCCCTCCCCGTTCGTGCTGAGCTTGTCGAAGCATGAGCGGGTTCACCCCCTTCGACAGGCTCAGGGCGAACGGAAAGCTTGAGTTCAGAAACCGACGTAAATGCCAAGAAGTCAGATTCGCCTTGAGTGCCCGTGAGCCTCAGTGCAGTATTTCGGGTGATGGATTGCACTGCCCTTTGTCGGATGACCACTCGGATTCACCTCGTTTCTGCGATTTCCCTTGCGTTGCTCCTGCCCGGATGGGCGTGGGGGCTGGAAGCTTTCACGCGCCCGCAAGGGCAGCCCGCCCACTTGGAGATGGGGAACTTCCAGATTTATCCCATCCACCGCTTTGGCAATGCGCTTTACCTGAAGCAAGCCCTGCTCAAGCGTTTCCCTGAACGCTCGGTGCGGGCCGCCCTCAACATCCGGGACGACCGCGGGGTGCTGGCGCTCGTTGAGGAGCAGGATGGCAGCCGCAAGCTGGAGCTGATCCGCACTGCCGACGATCAGGAAGGGCGGCTCCGGCGCGGACGCGGGGAGTTTTACGAATTTGCCGACTACAAGGCGGGCATCCAGCAGGTCTTCCGCATTCGCACGGACCACATTGAGCTGCTCAGCCCCGGAATCCGCACCGCTTCGGGACTCACCCTTAACGACAAACACGCCGTTTTCTACCACATCTCCGAATCTCAGGAAGTGGAGGTGGACGGGCAGACCAAGCGCCGCTACACCTTCCGGCTGCACCTCGTCAAGCGCAATGCTCCGGGCAAGGTGCTGCTCCGGAAATTGCGTATTGAGGACACCTCCGCCCGCCTGCGGCTGGGCTGGCGCGGTCCCACCATCCTGACCGCGACTCTCAGCAACGGCGGCATTCAGGAGATTGACCTGCGCGATCACGCCCCCGCCCTGTTCTGAAACGCACCACCCCATGCCCCATCCGATCCGCTGCGTCCTCTACGACATGGACGGCCTCCTGCTGGACACCGAACGCTTTTACACGGTGGTCACGCAGGAAATCGCCGCCGAGTACGGCAAAACCTTCGATTGGACCCTCAAGTCGCGCATCATCGGACGCAAGGCGCACGAGTCGGCGCGGATCATCGTGGACACGCTGGAACTGCCGATCACTCCGGACGAGTACCTGCAATCGCGCAACGGACGTCTGCGGGAGTTGTTTCCTGACGCCCAGCCGCTTCCCGGCGCCCTGCGGCTCACCCAGCACCTGCACCACGCCGGGATTCCCCAGGCGGTCGCCACGAGTTCGGGGCAGGAGTTGTTCAACATCAAAACCGCGCACCATCCGGAATGGTTCCAGCAGTTCCAAACCGTCGTCAACGGCGACGACCCCGAAGTGAAGCAGGGCAAGCCCGCCCCGGACATTTTTCTGCTGGCCGCCAAGCGGCTGGGGTTCGACCCTGCGGAATGCCTCGTGTTTGAAGACGCGCCCTCCGGCACCCAAGCCGCCCGCGCCGCCGGGATGGCCGTGGTGGTGGTCCCGGACCCCAACATGGACCGCAACCTTTACGATCCACGCCCCGACCAGTTCCTCGATTCGCTGGAGCAGTTTCGTCCGCAGGAGTGGGGACTGCCCGCCTTTCCGCCCTCAGCCTGACTGACCCGGAAGGGTCCGCTGAAATCCGTAGAGCCGGGTGCCGTGGCCGTCAAAAAACCGCACGTCCAGTTCTGACCCCGCAAAGTGCAGCCAGACGTAGCCGAAGCCCTCGTGCAGGAACTCGGCAGGCGCGGCGTTGAGGTCGGCAGGATGAATGGGATTGCCTCCGCCGCCGGAGGTGATTTGGTCAATGCCCCGCCAGCGGACGTGTTCCAGCAGGTGGTTGTGCCCGGAGCAGTAGAGGTCCGGGGCGGAGGACCGCACGAAACGCCGCTCCAGCCAGTTCATGCCCCGGTGCCGTCCCTGCGTGACGAGGGCGCGGTGCCCAAACACCAGCCGCCACGGACGGGTTTTCGGATGCTGGATCGTCCAGAGCGCACAAACCGTGCAGGTCGTGTTGATGCCCAGCAGTTCCACCGGACCCGCCCGGAACGCGTAGTTCACATCCGGCATGTGCCAGCGTTCGCTGTGGTTGCTGTACTCGATCTGCGCCCGCCAGTCGCCCCGCAAGTCGTGGTTGCCGAGGATCGCGTAAAACGGCAGGTCGTGCGGGTAGATGTCCTCGAACTTGCTGTGAAACTGCGGATCGCCGATCCCGGAAACCCCGTCCTGGATGAAGTTGTCTCCAAGCAGCAGCACCAGGTCTGCGCCAAGCTCCTCGCAGGTTCTCGCACTGGCTTCCGCCACCCGGCGCTGGTCGGCATCTCCGGATCCCGTGTCTCCCAACAGCAGGATGCGGATGTCCTCCGACTCCGCTTGCAGGTCCAGTGGCTTGTGGATGGGGATTTCGGGAGAGCAGCAGGCTTTTTCCTCCAGCAGGTCGCGCAACACTCGCGGCCAGAAACGCAACTTGCGGCGGGGGGAAGTCTCAGGGTTCAGGCGCTCTCGCATTCAAAACCACACAGATTGCGCTTTTTCTTGTCAAACTCCATGCCGATCAGCGAGACGGATGTTTCTGGAGTTTTATATTTTTCGGCATAGCGGCACTCCCGGATTTGCGCAAGGGCACTCCCGGCCGGGGTTCCCGGTTTGAGCATTTTAAACTCCAGCACAAACACCACGGTTTGCCAACGCACGGTGAGGTCAATGCGTCCCTGATTGGTCACATCTTCCGGAATCACCTCAACCCCGATCGAGGCAAAGGCGCAATACACCAGTGATGAATAATAACCTTCGTACTTTGCAAGCGCGTTTTTGCGATACCAGTCGTGCGGGATCGAGGCGAAGAACGCATGGAAGGCGGACTCCAGCAGTTCTGGGCGGTTCTCATCCAGAGCTTTTTTCAAGGCTTCGGAGAGTGGAGTGCGGGTGGAGGGACTTGGAATGAACGCATGGAGGAAGGCTCTGGGCAGGCTACTTCGCACTTCGTGATTGGGGTAACCCAAAGTATAAAGGATTTCGGCACCATCAAAGGTGTCTTCCATGATGGTCAGGTACCCCGTCTGAAACAAGAGGGCTTCCACGGCAATCTGCCCCACATCGAACGCTCCCAAAACATCCTCGGTGACGCGAATCTCGTGAAGCTGCGGCATCGCATAACGATGCTCGCGGATCATGTTGATCAGGAAGGTCGGAGTCCCGGTTTCAAACCAGTAATTGCTGAACTTGCGTTTGCGGAGGTAGAGCAAAACATCAAACGGATTGTAAACCGCTTCCCCCAGAAAACGATAGCCGTTGTACCAATGCCGCACCTCGTCCAAGTCCACGCCCTCCAGATGCTCGGCAAACACCGTTTCCAGTTCAGACTGTGTGTAGCCGCAAAGCGTCGCGTACTGCGAATCCAGTGTGATGTCATTCAGGTGGTTCAGTCCGGAGAACAGCGAGACTTTCGAGAACTTGCTGACTCCGGTGAGCATCACAAAGCGCAAGTGCGCGTCCTGCGCCTTGAGCACCGAATAGAAATCGCGCAAGCCCTCGCGCAGGGCAATTGCGATTTCCGGCTTTTCCAGATTGTCAAGGATCGGCTTGTCGTACTCGTCCACCAGCACCACGGCTCGCCCGCCCGTCGCTTGGTGGAGCCGGATGAGTAGTTCACTGAAACGGCTCGAAGCGTTTCGAGACTCCAGCAGAAGTTGGTACGCCTCTTCTGTTCGTTTCAGTTGGGTCAGGATTTGATCATGCAACTCCTGCTGGCTGGACAGAACCCCTTCTCCAAAATCCAGCTTGACTACCGGATGCTTGCGTTCCCAATCCCAGCGATCTTCCAGCCACAGCCCGGAAAACAGCTCCCGGCTTCCCGCAAAAGCTTCGGCCAGCGTGTCCATCAGCAAACTCTTCCCAAAGCGACGCGGACGCGAAAGAAAGTACGCCTTGCCGCCTTGGGTCGCCAGTTGCTGAATCAGCGGGGTTTTGTCCACATAACAGTACGGCTCCTCCCGGATGTCCCGGAACGTCTGAATCCCGATGGGAAGTTTTTTCATGGGCAGGTTCAGTCTGAGTTGCCGAAGACTCTTCCTTTTTCAATGACATGCCAGCTCTCCTGCCCCGATTTCGTTTCCTCTGTTGGGGGCATTTATGCGGGTCGCTGGCACGATTCCCCTTCAGTCTTCCAGATCAGCCCCCAAAAGCCAACTCAGTCCTCAGGCCATACGATTCCGTAGCTGAAGCAAAACGCAACCGATAAATCCGTACGGGTTTGCCACGGATTTTCATGGAAAAAGTTTTTGCCACGGATTTTCACAGATGGTTTTTTTCGATCCGTGTGATCCGTGAATCCTGCTTTTTTCAGCCACGAAGGGCGCGAAGCCACGCGAAGCAAAAATTCGTGCCCCTTGGCGAACTTGGCGGCTTGGGTTTTTTTGCCACCGATTTTCACGGATGGGCGCGGATGGATTTTTTATCCGTGTGATCCGCGGCTCCCCTTTTGATCCGCAGACTACAAATTGATACACGCTGATACCCAGCGGAGATGCAATTCGGGGCAGGTCGGGATAGGATGTTTTGATGTGACTCTGACCACGGAACGCGCATGCAAACCCGCATTCTCGTCATTGATGACGACGAGAAGCTCAACCAACTGCTCACCACCTACCTCGCGAACCACGGCTTCGAGGTGATCTCCAGCACACTGCCGGAGGAGGGGCTGCGGCTCGTGGAGCGCGAAAAGCCCGGACTCGTCATCCTCGACGTCATGCTTCCACAGATGGACGGCTTCGAGGTCTGCCGCAAGATTCGGCAACAGTCGGCGGTTCCGGTGGTGATGCTCACGGCGCGGGGCGAGATCATGGACCGCGTGGTCGGCCTGGAGTTGGGCGCGGACGACTACCTGCCCAAGCCCTTTGAGCCGCGAGAACTCGTCGCCCGCATTCAGGCGGTGCTGCGGCGGGCGCACGGCAACGTCACTCCGCCCGTGCAGCGTTTTGACGGGCTGACCCTTGACCATCCCAAACGGCAGGTGCGGCGGGACGGCGAGGCGCTGGACCTCACGACGATGGAGTTCGACTGCCTCGATCTGCTCGTGCGCAACTCCGGGCAGGTGCTGGACCGCGACCAGATCATGGAGAGCCTGCGCGGCATCGAGTGGGACGCCTACAACCGCTCGGTGGACATCACCATGAGCCGCCTGCGCCAGAAGCTCCGGGACGACCCCAAGGCGCCGCGTTTCATCAAAACCATCTGGGGCACGGGCTACATGTTCATCGGCAAGTCGGCGGATGATCTCGATTAAGTGGGGCAACCCCTTCCACTCGGTTTACACCAAGCTCTTCCTGATCATCTTCGCCACGGGCATTCTGCTCTTCGTGGGCATCGGCGGCATCTACTTCCACGTCATGCGCGAGGGGCGGGCGGGCATCTGGCGGGAACACGCGGCGATCTACCTCCATCACCTGATTGACGAAATCGGCACCCCGCCTCGCCTGGAGGTCGCCCGCAGAATCACCGAGCAGACCAACCTTGGCATCGGCTTTTGGGGGGAGTCCGGGGAGTGGTCCACCAGCCCGCTCGTTCCCGAACCAGAGACCGCCCGCAAATTCCACTGGGAGGTGCGCAAGGAGGGGGTGCGGTTTGGCTGGCATCGCCGTACCATGATGATGGTCGTCGAGCATGAGCAGGGGCTGTTCATCTTCATCCAGCTCTATCCGGAAGGCACCGACCTCGAAACCCTCTGGGCCTTGGTGATGCTAGGCGGGGTGCTGTTCATCCTCTCTGGAACCTATGCGACCCTGCGCTGGCTCTTCCGGCCCCTGCGCGACCTCTCCCAAGGGGTGAAGCGCATCAGCGCGGGCGACTTGGACCACCGAGTGCCGGAGTACCGCAAGGACCAGTTCGGTCGGCTTTCCGAAGCCTTCAACCGCATGACCGACCGCCTCCAGCGCATGATCACCGCCCGCGAGCGACTGCTGCTTGACGTGAGCCACGAGCTGCGCTCCCCGCTCACGCGCATGAAGGTCGCTCTGGAATTCATGCCCAAAAGCGACCTCCGCAAAAACGTGGCGCACGACGTGGACGAGATGGAAACGATGGTCACGGGCATTCTGGAAAACGCCCGCCTCCACAGCGAGTACGGCAAGCTCAACCTTCACGAATTCAACCTCGTTCCGCTCCTTCAGGAAGTCGCCGCCGAGTTCCGCGATCAGGCCCCCGGACTGCGACTCCAAGAACTGCCGCCGTCGGTGATGCTGACCGCCGATGCCGAGCAAGTCCGCGTGGTCCTCAAGAACCTGCTCGCCAACGCCTTCAAATACTCCGCTCCGGAAAGCGCGCCCGTGGACCTGCACGTGCAAACGGAGCCGTCGCACATCGTGATCGAAGTCGCCGATCACGGGATCGGCATTGCTTCGCAAGACCATGGCTTCATCTTCGAGCCGTTCTACCGCACCGATGCCTCCCGCACCAAAACCACCGGAGGCTACGGCCTTGGCCTCAGCCTCTGCAAAACCATCATGGAAGCGCATCAGGGCACGATCTCGGTGGCAAGCGAACCGGGACGCGGCAGCGTCTTCCGGGTGAGCTTTCCAAGCCAGCGCGATTCACTTCCTTCCTGAAAAAAGTCATGTCAAATTGCAGATGGTGGTTCCTCCTGCTTTTTCTGGGCGGCTCCACCCTCACATGGGCCGAAAGTCGCATTGCCCTTCAAATCGAAGGCTTGCGGAACGACGAGGGGCAAATCCTCGTGGGGCTTTACGACAACCCCGATCCTTTTCCGGGCAAGCGCGAGGAGGCGCTCCAAAGCCTAGCCCTCCGAATTGAACAGGGTCAGGCCACGGGCGCGTTTGAGCGCCTCCCGCCTGGAGCCTATGCGATCGCGGTGGTGCATGACGAAAACGCAAACAACGAACTGGACTCGAACTGGCTGTTCATCCCAACCGAGGGCATTGGCGTGTCCAACAATCCCGAACCCGGATTTGGCCCGCCCAGTTTTGAGGAAGCCCGGTTCGAACTGGGATCGGAGCCAATGCTTCTGATCATCCGAATGCACTATCTTTAGGTTGAAGCGATGGCACAAAAACGCCTCTGGGTTCTCGCCCTTGGGCTGCTCCTGAGCGGGGGGCTGGCCTCGCCGCTGGCGGCCCTCACTAAGCCCAAGTGGGAGCTGGGGCTGATGCACCTTGAAGCCCTTGTGCCGCATTACGCAGGCTCGAACCACTACTACTTCCGAAGCTTCACCTTTCCCTACGGGGTGTACCGTCTGGAGTCGCTGGACGTGGGCCGGGCGCCCAAGCTCTACCTTGAGCTTTGGAAGGACGTTCACCTTGAACTGGCGCTGGGCTTCGAGTTTCCGGTCGAGGCGGATGCGGCAACCGCCACCGCTCCCACCGGAGCCACGGACCCCAACGCCACGCTGGTGCGGGACACGAACTACACGCGCCGGGGCATGGCCAACCAGCAGGCGCTCTTGGGCGTGGGGGCCAAGCTCGCATGGTACGTCAACGACCACCTCACGCTGAGCGCCCCGTATCTCAACAAGCGCACGCTGGGGAGCGGCTTCTTGAACGTGGGCAACAACTACAGCGTGCGTGCGTCCTTCGACCTCTTCGACCGCAATTCCGACTACGCTCTGGGCGTGGGGTACACGATGGACTACGGGGATGTCGGCTTCAACCAGTTCTACTACGGAGTTCCGGCGGAAGACGCCCTTTCCGACCGTGCCGCGTATGACGCTCCGGCAGGCTTGATCTCGCGGAATGAGCGGGTCTTCGCCAGTGCCCAAGTCACCAGCCGCCTCAAAGTGCTCGGGGCAACCTATCGCGCCAAACTGCACGATTCGGTGGTCCGGGACAGCCCCTTGGTCGTCACCAAGGAAAACCGCAGCTTCGTGTGGAGCGTCCAGTATACGTTCTGGCAAAGTTCCCAAACCGTGACCCGCCTGGAAAAGTGACCCGGCCTTAATCCTCATGCTCCGCAAGCTCTTCAGCCTCAAATTCTGGCTCCCGGTGCTGCTGCTGGCCATCGGGGCCGGGGCGTTGTACGGCTTCATGAAGTCGCGCCCCTCCGCCAAGAAGTTTGAGCGGCCCTTCCGGGGCGTGGTGGTGAACACCGTCGCGGCAGAGGTCGCCAACCCCAAAATCCGGGTCCGCACTCAAGGCGAGGTGCGGGCCGCGCAACGGGTGATCCTGACCTCACGCCGCAACGGCCAAGTGAAATGGATCAGCCCCAAGCTTCAGGAGGGCCGCTTTTTCCGCAAGAACGAGGTGCTGGTCAAGCTCGATCCGCTCACTGGAAATGCGCGGGACCGCCTCTTGGTGAAGGCTCCGTTTGACGGAGTGGTGCAGCAGCGCAACACCGACATCGGCCAGCATGTCACCGTCAGCACCGCGTTGGCCACGCTGATCGGCACCGACCATGCCGAGGTGATCGCCGACCTTCCCCTCAGCCAACTTCCGTTGTTGGACCTCCCCTCCCGCAATCGCCAAAGCGTCAAGGGCTGGAACCTTCCGGCACAGTTGCGGCTCAAGGTGGGCCAGCAGCAAACCACTTGGCCTGCGACCGTGCAACGGCAGCTTCCGGAACTCACCCAGCAGGGGCGCATGGTGCGGCTTGTGCTGGAAGTCGCAGACCCCTTCCGGCTCAAGCAACGCAAGGCGGCGGCTCCGGCTTTGCTGATCGGCTCCTTTGTGGAGGTGGAAATCGAAGGGCGGCAGCTTGCGGACGTGGTGCGCATTCCGGCAGTGGCCCTGCGCGACGGCAACACGGTGTGGGTGCGCGACCGCAGAACCCTGCAAATCCGCGCCGTCGAGATCGCCCATCAGGACGGCGACACGGTGTTTTTGCGCTCAGGACTGGACGCAGAGGCCCGCGTGATCGTCTCTCCGCTCAAAGGCGCGGCGGACGGACTCAAGGTGCGGGAAGCCGGACGGGGGCCACCCCCGGGACAGGGGGACGAGGAGGCCAATGACGAAACCGGACGGCGCGGACGGCGCGGCGGCTTTCGGAGGGGCGGATGATTCGCTGGATGGCCGGGCATCCGGTGGCCGCCAACTTGCTGATGACGCTCATTCTCGTGGGCGGCGCGGTCAGCGTCTTCAACGTCAAGCAGGAGATTTTTCCAGAGTTTGAACTGGATCGGGTCAACGTCTCGGTCGCCTACGCCGGAGCCACCCCGGAGGAACTGGAGGAATCCATCGTGATTCCCATCGAGAACGTCATCCGGGGGGTTCAGGGGGTCAAGCGCCTCCGCTCCAACGCACCGGAGGGAGCTGCGACCATCCGTGTGGACTTGGAGGACGGGGCGGACGTGCGCGAGGTGAGGGATGAGATCGAACGGCTCGTCTCGCGTCTGGGTACGCTTCCCGAAGACGCGGAAACCCCGGAAATCACCATCCCGAAAATCAAGCGGGAAGTCCTCAACGTCGCCGTTTTCGGGGACGCCCCCCGGCGTTCGCTTCTGGAAATCTCGCAGACGATCCGCGACGAACTGCTCAACCATCCGGACGTTTCGCAGGTCGAGATCGAAGCCTCGCGGCGCTATGAGCTGACCATTTCCATCCCGCCGCTACAACTCCAGCAGCTCGGTTTGACGATGCCGCAGGTTTCGGCCCGCATCCGGCAGGCCACGCTCGACCTGCCCGGCGGCAAGCTGCAAACCTCCGGGGGCGACATCCTCATCCGCACCAAGGAACGCCGCTACACCGCCGAGGAATACGCCCGGATTCCGCTCTTTCAATCCCCCACCGGAACCCTGCACCTAGGAGACATCGCCACCATCACCGATGGTTTCGAGGAATCCGACCGCGTGGACCGCTTCAACGGCAAGCCCGCCGAGCGCATCCTTGTGTACCGCGTGGGCGACGAAACCCCCACGCAGGTTTCCCAAGGTGTGCGGGCGACCCTTGAACGCCTTCAGGAACAGTTGCCCACCAGTGTGCAGGCCAAGGTGCTGTTCGACCGCTCCATCGTTCTGCAAGACCGCATTGACCTGCTGCTGCGCAACCTCTGGATGGGACTGATCCTCGTCTTTGTCGTGCTGGCACTGTTTCTGGAAATCGGCCTGTCGTTCTGGATCATGCTCGGCATCCCGATCAGTTTTGCCGGAGCGTTTGTGCTGCTCCCGCAGTTGGGTGGAAGCGTCAACATGCTCTCGCTGTTTGCGTTCATCCTCGTGCTGGGTCTCGTCGTGGACGATGCGATTGTGGTGGGCGAGAACATCTACTCGCATCAGGAGCAGGGCAAGCCGGGACTCAAGGCAGCCGTGGACGGAACCTTGGAAATCGGCCCTCCGGTGCTGATCACGATTCTCACGACGATTGCCGCGTTTTTCCCGATGTACATGATTCCCGGCACCACGGGCAAGTTCTTCGGAGAAATCCCGGATGTGGTGGTCGCGGTCCTGCTCTTCTCGCTGGCAGAGGCGATGCTGATCATGCCCGCCCACCTGTCGCATCCGACCAACCGCTTTCTGCGGGTGGTTCTCTGGCCGCTGGATCTCGTGCTGCGCTGGCCAAGGCGCGGCTTCACGGCGGGCCTGCGCTGGTTTGTCAACACCCCCTACCGCAAGACCCTCACGCTCCTGCTGAACTACCGCTACGCCACGCTGGCCTTTGGCGCGTTGTCCATCATGCTTTGCGCCGGATTCGTGATCGGCGGGCATTTGCGCTTCACCTTCTTTCCACGGGTGGACACCGATGTTGTGTTTGTCACCGCCCGCATGCCCTTTGGCACGCCAGCGTCCATCACCGGAAAAGTCGAAACGCGGTTGCTGAACAAGGCCCAAGCACTCATTCAGGAGTACGAGGCCGAAAAGGGCAAGGCGGTCGCCGATGGCATTTTCAGCACGCTGGGACAGGGCAGCAGCCATGTGGTCCGCGTGCTCGTCTTCCTGAAACCGCTCAACGAACGGGGCTTTGCGGCCACCGAGTTTTCCCGCAAGTGGCGCAGAAGCCTTGGACGCATTCCGGGGCTGGAGTCCATCAGCTTCCGCGCCTCCACCGGGTTCGGCTCGGGCTCGGACGTGGACCTGCAACTGTCCCACAATGACCCCCACCAGCTTGAACTGATTGCGGCGCAGGTGTGGGAGGAACTGGCCGAGTATCCGGGCGTGAGCAACATCGAGGACAGCTCGGATGCGGGCAAGCGCGAGGTGCAGCTCAGGGTCAACGCCGCCGGGCTGGCGCTGGGCCTGACCGCCCAGAACCTCACGCAACAGGTGCGGGCGGCGTTCCAGGGCTTGGAGGTGCTGAAACTGCTGCGCGGAAGCGACGAAATCCGCGTGGTGCTGCGGCTTCCCAAAGCCGAGCGCGATCACCTGCCCGACCTTGAAAACCTCGTGGTCCTCACGCCTTCCGGGCAGCGGGCCGTGCTGGGGGAAGTCGCGCACCTGCAACACGGACAGTCCTACAGCCGCATCCGCCGGGTGGACGGTCGGCGCGTGATGAACGTCACTGCGAATGTGGACACCCAAACCTCCAACACCGAAGAACTCGTCCGGACCCTCAAGCGCGACTTCTTGCCCAAGCTCAAGGCGGACCACCCGCTCCTGCATGCCACCTTTGAGGGCGGACGGCGCGACCAGTCCGACACCTTTGCGGGCATCTGGATGGGGGCACCCATCGCGCTCCTGGTCATCTACAGCCTGCTCGCCTTGCAGTTCCGCAGCTACTTTCAGCCCATCATCGTGATGGCGGCCATCCCCTTCGGCATCGTCGGGGCCGTGCTGGGGCACCTGCTGCTCGGCTACAACCTCAGCATCGTCAGCGTCCTCGGACTCGTCGCGCTCACGGGAATCGTGGTCAACGACTCGCTGATTCTCGTGGATTACGTCAACAAACGCCGTGACGACGGCACCCCCGCCTTCCAAGCCGCAGTTGAGGGCGGCATCCGCCGTTTCCGGCCCATCCTGCTGACCTCGCTGACCACCTTCTTCGGGTTGTTGCCGATGCTCTTTGAGCAGTCCTTGCAGGCACGCTTCATCGTGCCGATGGCCATTGGCCTCGCCTTTGGAGTGCTGTTCGCCACCTTCATCATCCTCGTCCTCATTCCGGTCCTCTACCTCATCCTTGAGGATTTCCGGAGCCTCTACTTCCCGGAGGCTTCCGGGCATGGAAAACCTGCCGAGAATTCGGCGGCTGCATGAAAACCGGAATCCTGCTCATCAACCTTGGCTCGCCGGACGCGCCCCGCACGGCGGAGGTGCGGCGCTACCTCAAGCAGTTCCTCAGCGACGAGCGGGTGCTGGACGTGAATCCGGTTCTGCGCTGGCTGTTGCTGAGGCTCGTCATCCTGCCCTTCCGCTCTCCAAAATCGGCTAAGGCGTATGCGAAAATCTGGACGGCGGAAGGCTCGCCCCTGCTTGTGTTTGGAAAACGCCTGCAAGCCGCGTTAGCCCAACGATTCGCTGAAGCGGGAACTCCGGTGTCGCTGGGAATGCGCTACGGCACCCCGTCCATTCCTAGCGCAATGCGGGAGTTGCGCGAGCAGGGCTGTGACCGCGTGATCGCCGTTCCGCTCTATCCGCAGTACGCATCCAGTTCCACCGGAACCGCCCTTCAGGTGGTGTACGAAACCGCCGCCCGGCTGTGGAACACGCCCAACCTCGTCGTTATCCCTCCGTTCTACAACCGCCCGGAGTTCATCCACGCGTTTGCGGAAATCGGCCGTCCGCACCTGAACCCCGCACCCGATCATGTCCTGTTCAGCTTCCACGGCCTGCCCGAACGGCATGTCCAAAAGAGTGATGATTCCGGACGCTGGTGCCTGCAACAGCCCGACTGCTGTGCCCAAATCTGCGAGGACAACCGCAACTGCTACAGCGCCCAGTGCCACCACACCGCCCAACGGCTGGCCCACGCCCTGGAGCTTGCGCCGGAACGCTGGTCGCTTTCCTTTCAGTCGCGCCTGGGCCGCGACCGCTGGCTCCAGCCCGACACGCCCTCCACGCTGAACGCTCTTGCCCGTTCCGACAAGCACCGGGTGGTGGTCTTCTGCCCCACCTTTGTCGCGGATTGTCTGGAAACGCTGGAGGAAATCGCAATCCGCGCAAATGCCGAATTTCTGGATGCAGGCGGAACCTCGCTGACCTTGGTGCCCTCCCTCAATGACCATCCGGCGTGGGTGTCCGGCTTGCAGTCCCTCATTGCCTCACCCGAAAACGCTCAGGGGAACCCCTTTCAATGAAACCGACCTTTCAACTGCACTACTCGGATTTTCAGGGAAGTGTGGCCCTCGCGGGGCATGGGGCGGTGCTGCTCACGAGTTCACTGGGGCTGAAGGCCGCGTGGGGCACGGAGTGGGCGCTGCCGATGCTGGTGGTGCAGGGAGTGATCTGGATGAGCTTCTTTGCCTGCCTGCACGAAACGGTGCATCGCACCGCCTTCCAGTCCCGCAAATGGAACGACCGCATCGCCACGCTCTGTGGCTTCGCCGTTCTGGTTCCGGCGACACACTTCCGGCGCTTTCACAACGCCCACCACCGCCACACCCAACTTCCCGGCAAAGACCCGGAACTGTCTGCACCGAAACCGCAAACGCTCGCGCAGTATGCGTGGTGGGTGCCCGCATTGCCGTTTTGGAAGGATCGCCTGCTGGAGTTGAGGAGGCACGCGCAGGGCGAGATTCGGGACGATTTTGTCCCGGAACACGAACATCCCCAAGTCATCCGCGAAGCCCGGATCGCGCTGGGATTGCTGGGCGGGAGCCTTGTTTTGGAAGGGCTGGGCTGGAGCGGCCCGCTGTTCTACTGGCTGGTGCCGCTTTTGGTCGGACAGCCGTTCTTGCGGCTGTTTTTGCTGGCGGAACACACGGGCTGCGAGGAAAGCACGAACCCGGAGGCGAACACGCGCACCACGCTTTCCAACCGCTGGATGCGCTGGCTGATGTGGAACATGCCCTACCACGCCGAACACCATGTGTGTCCGCAGGTGCCCTTCCACCAGCTTCCGCAACTGCACGAGCAACTGAAGCACCGCTGGCAGGTGGTGGCCCCCAGCTACACCGCCTTCCATCAGGACTTAGTGGGCCAGCTCAAATCCGGGACCGCGGCCTCGATGCGCTCCGTGGGTTGATCAGCCGCGCAACTTGCGGACGAAGGCGGCGACCGCCTGCCCGATCTCGTCCGGGGAGTCCTCCTGAATGAAGTGGCTGCCGCGCACGGTGGCTTCCTCTTGGTTGGGCCAGCTTCGGCAGACCTCGCGCTGCCGTCCTACGAGGATCGAGCCGGGATCGGCGTTGATGAAGAGCTTGGGCACATCCGAGGACGCCAGCCACGCGCCGTAGTCGCTGACGATCTGCACAACGTCCTCCGGGGTGCCCTCGATGGGAATCTCGCGGGGCCAGGTGAGCATGGGTCGACGCGACTCCCCACCCGCCAAAAACGGACGGCGGTACTCCGTCAGTTCTGCTTCGTCAAGACCGCGCAGGACCGCGTTGGGCAGCACGCCTTCGACAAACAGGCTCTTCTCCAAAATCAGCCGCTCTCCCGATTCAGAGCGGAAGCCCTGAAAAATGCCCTTTGCGTCCTCCGGCCAGTCGTCCCACGTCACGGAACAGACGATGGTTTCCATGTAGGCCAGTCCCTGCACCGCCGCCCGGTTCCGGTTGGCCCAATCAAAGCCGAGCGCCCCGCCCCAGTCGTGAACCACAAACACCGCGTTCTCGGACACGCCCACCGCTTCCAGCCATGCGTTCAGGTACTCGCGGTGCCGCACAAAACGGTACGCGCCCGGACCTGACTCGTCCAGCTTGTCCGAATCCCCCATGCCGATCAGGTCCGGCGCAAGGCAGCGGCCCAATTCCGCGAGGTGCGGCATCACGTTGCGCCACAGGTAGGACGAGGTGGGGTTGCCGTGCAGGAACACGACCGGATCGCCTGCGCCAAGTTCGGCATAGGCCATCGTGCGGTCCTTCACCGCGATGGTCTTTTTGACAAGGGGTGTTGCTGAAATGGGCATTGTTCCTCTGTGATCTCTGTGACTCTGTGGTGAAAAAACGAGGCTTGTCGCCGTTACAGACCTAAACTGTCGCTACGGGCGTGGCGGGAGAACCCACGGCTCCGGGAAGCCGCAACGGCGGGGCGGTGAGCAGGAAGCGGGAGCGCCGGTTTTCGGCAAGCCAGTCAGCAAGCTCCGTGAGGAACCACAACTCGCCCAGCGGCACTCCGAGTTTGAAGAGGCAGTGTTCGTGGAGCGGCAGGCGCGGATGCGGTCCCACCGCAGGTACGGACGGATACGCCTCCACCGCATAGTTGTCGGCAATCAGGGCGACCACTCCGGAATCCGTGATCCACTGGAGCAGTTCGGGATCGCGTCCGTTGAGGCAGGCGCAACTGGTTTCCAGCACCTCGGCAGTGGGCTGCTGGTTTTGCTCCAAGACGACATCGGCAAACCCCGTGTAGAAGCACACCATGTCTCCGGGTTCGATTGCAATGCCGTCCTCCAAAAAAATCGCCTGCAATTCTCGCAAGCCCACCAGTGCCCGTTCGCGTCCGTAGCGGTTGTGGAGGTTGACCAGCACCGTCCGCCCCTGCACTCCGGTCGCGGCCATGTTCTCGATGCCCAGCTTTTTTGCTTCGGACCCTTCATGCCGGGCACAACCTTGGGCTTCGGCTTTCAAGTGTTCCGAACCCAAAACGTGTTCGCCTCCCCGCCAGCCGTTGTAATAGACGATCTCGGCCTCGCCGTCGCCGTCCGCATCAAACTGGCTGCCGATGTGGCAGAGGCTGTCCCACTGTGTCGAATACTGCGTGTGCAGCAGCACGGCATCGTCACACACCACGTCGGTCCAGTCGGGATCGAGGGTGTCGAGCGGATAGTTGAAGCGCGCCCGACCTTCGTTGTCAGTGGCAAAGCGTCGGGGTGGGAAGCGGCTGGGGTTGAGGACGTTGCCGCCCGGATAGTCGAGCGGCAGGCTCAGGCAGAAACTGCGGCCTGCCTTGACCTCCGCCACACCCTCAAGCACCTTTTCCGGCGTGAGCAGGTTGAGCCGACCGAGTTGGTCATCCGATCCAAACTCCCCCCAGTTGGAGCCTTCCGGGCGGTGTTTCCAACGTTGTTGCATGGGGTTTTCAGGTGGGGTCGTCGGAAACGCGCACCACGAGCTTGCCGAAGTTCGCGCCCTTGAGTAGCCCGATCAGTGCCTCCGGAGCGGATTCCAGCCCGTCCACAAAGTCCTCGCGGAACTTGAGCCGCCCCTCCTGAATCCAGCCTGCCATCGAGGTGAGGGCTTCGGATTCCTGTGCGGCGAAGTCCCAGACGATGAAGCCCCGGAAGGTGAGCCGCTTGGTGAGGATGTTGCGTAGGATGATGGGCATCAGGTTCGGTCCCGGCGGCAGTTCGGTGGCGTTGTAGTGCGCGATGATGCCGCAGACCGGAATGCGGGCGAATTCGTTGAGCAGCGGCAGCACCGTCTCGAAGACCTTGCCGCCAACGTTCTCGAAATACACGTCAATGCCGTCCGGGCAGGCCGCCGCGAGTTGTTCGGCAAAGTCGGGGTCGCGGTGATTGAGGCAGGCGTCAAAGCCCAACTCGTCGGTGACAAATCGGCACTTTTCCGGCGATCCTGCCACGCCGACGGCCCGCGCCCCCTTGATTTGGGCGATCTGTCCGACCACCGACCCCACGGCGCCGGACGCGGCGGCAACCACCACGGTTTCGCCGGGCTGCGGCTTGCCGATGTTGAGCAGGCCCGTGTAGGCGGTCACACCCGGCATGCCCAAGACTCCGACAGCGGTGGAGATCGGCCCCCACGCCGGGTCCACCTTGCGCAACGTCTTGCCGGACAGGGTGAAGTACGCCTGCCAGCCGCCGTAGCCCACCACAATCTCGCCTTCGGCAAAATCAGGATGCCGCGACTCCAGCACCTGCCCGACCGCGCCCCCTTCCATCACGCCACCCACCTCGACAGGCTTGGCGTAGGACTTCCCGGCGTTCATGCGTCCGCGCATGTAAGGATCGAGCGAGAGGTGAATCGTGCGGCATAAAACCTCGCCCTCGCCCGGAGCTTGGGTTGGCGTTTCGACGAGTTGGAAGTCGCTCGGCTTGGGTTCCCCCACCGGACGCGAGGCCAGCAGGATTTGACGGTTCACTTGATTGGACATGCTTATTCGTTCTTGGTTAAAAGGTTTATTCTTCCGGTTCCCAGCCCGCCTTGACGAGTCCCTCGATGATGGGGTTTGCCAGCGCGGAATTGGGGATGAAGATGCGGCGGTAGTCGTCGCGGGTCTTGAGGTTGGGACGCAGGGCGAGGTAGCGGTCCAGTGCGGC
>CAZQXS010000038.1:0-29855 GCA_964597275.1 uncultured Pseudomonadota bacterium
CCATGTAGGAGTCAAACACAAACTTGGCTAAAGTGTAGACGGATTGATTTGTTGAATCATTGTCCGGGCTTGAGCCGGTAACTGTGGGCCGGGGCGTGGTTGAAAAATTGGTTGTCAGGTTGTCTGATGAGTTGAAGGAGGAATCCTTGATGCTGGATAGTTTTAAAGTGTAGGTGGTGTTGTCCTTGAACCTTGCCCGGCAATCGTCCCCCTTGGGGGAGATTGGGCAATCCGCGTCATTGTTCAAATTATTGACATAGAAGGACCAGGTCTTGTTGTCACAGCTTCCGTTCGCGCATCCCGTCGCCGCGGTGTCCGGATACAGTGGCAGGCAGCTATTGGTGGAGAAGTTGTCCGAGCTGATCTGAAGGACGCCGCTGCATGCGTTTGAGCCGGCACCATTGACCGTGATTGTTGTTTGAATCGGCTCATTGTAGACGATCCGGACCTGTTCAACACTCAAGGGCTGTCTGTACGTTGCGTCAAAACTGGCGTTGTCCGCCAGATTTGCTCTTGGGTTGTTTGAACCTCCGGACCACCCCGTAGTTATGAACCCGGAACTGTTGGGTTCGTCATGTCCCGCATAGGCAGCAGAAATCGGTGAAGCGCCACCAAGACCGGGATAGGTGTCTGAGTTGGAGCCGCAGGTGTGTGGTGAAGTCCCTCCAGTTTGTCCCCCGCAGTAGAGAAGGTTGATTAAATCAGGCTTGGGCAGTTGATTGTCAAAGGTGATTGTATCTTGAGAACTACTATTGTCACTCTTTGATACATTCCCTGCCAAATCGATTAAAAAGACCGTGACTGTACGTTTGTCTCCTGTTTGTGCAGATACACTCTGGCATGAGTGTACAGTCCCATTATCACTTTTTGAGTAAGCAGTTGAGTTGTCAGCTGGAGATAACCCTGTGCCATAATTAGTATAAAAACTATTATCCAATGGATATTCAGAAGTGCTATTTTGTTTTTGAGAGACGGTAGTTGTTGAAAACCAAGCAACCGGGCATTTATTGTCCATTACAACCCATTCTGCAATTCCACGGTTATCTTCTCCGGAAAAGGTAAATCCCAGAGTAATGTTGTCCGAATATAGTTGTCCGTTACTGGTTGTATTATCATGATCCTTGACATCCATGGTTAAATTAACCGGCTTTTCTGTGTCTATAACAAATTGCTTGTTTGCAGACAATGAATTGCTACTTCCTGGTAAAGGAAGAGTGAGATTATCTACCATACATCCACTTTGTTCATGCATCTCACTGCTATTGTATGTAATATTGTCGCTGAATTGAGCCAGATCAGCACTGTTATCTGGAAAACGTGGTATATAAACATATTTGTGTGTTTTTTGAAAACATGATGGACAATAACCATTGTTCCAACCAGATGCTGAGTACCCATTCCAGCCATTTGCACTATCCTGTTTGAATGATGCAGACCTTTTTCCTGAAGGACCGGTAGCAATTTCTATGTAGGGTCTATTTTTTTGGACTCTAACCTTTTCGGAGAGTATCACATCGATGTCGATTGAGTCGTAAGGACCATAATATGGAAACCGGAGTGACTTTATATCAGGATTTGAAGAAGTAACATTTGTTACCTTTGAAAAAACAGGGTCGTAGTTGGTTGAATTAAAAGTCAAATTTGATATATTTCCTACAAAATCTTCAAACCACACATATACTTTCTTCTCACACCCACCCCAATCTTCTGTATTTTGACAAGTTGTGTTATCGAGAGTATGAGTAAGGCTGTTGTTGTCAAAGGATTTTGAGGAAACACTCAAATTATCCAAAGTGCCAACTGATGGAGTCTGGCTGTCATTTGATTTTTTCCATGATTTCAAAAAATAACTATCATCAGCCGTAATTCTGAGTTCTCCATTGTTTAGCTCAAGGTCACGTGTACAGACTGTAGGTATAACACTGACTTCCGGTGGTGTATTGTCCACCACAAAATTGTCTTGAACGTTGGGAGTATTTTCAATGACATTTCCTGCAAGATCTTCCAATCCATAAACAGTGATGGAGGCTCTACCATCTCCTTCTTTAACGGTATGACTTAATATTGCTGATTTGCAATTAGGGTTACATGAAATATTGTCATAATCTTCATAAGTCCCTCCGTTAAACCTAAATTGAGTGGTATATGGAAAAATTCTTTGTACTTTTTCAGAGAATGTCAGGCTCAGGCTCAGGTTATCTCCAGATTTGAATGGACCAGGACCCGTTCCTGGATAACCCGGTATGGTGGACAGTCCAGTGATTGTAACTGAAGGGGCTACAGTATCAATGGTCAAAGATTTATTATGGCTTAGAGAGTTTTCTTCACCTGGAGGTGGTAGCAATAAAACAGCATTGTTACCGGCAAGATCTTGAATTCTGCCTTCGTTAGTCTCCAAAGCATTAACTGTCTTGTAGTCAAGATCTGTCGCGTTGTCCCCACTACTGACCTGATAGGTAAAACCGACCTTGGAATCATTATCTTCAGAGTAGTAAGCGTACTGATCGGTTGACCCAGTTTCTAGTTGAATCCTTGGATTCCCATTTAAATTAACAACCTTAACCGACTCGTTGAATACTACCGTAAGGTAAATTTTATCTCCTGCTTTGTAATGAGGAGTAAGAGACGTCTTGTTATCCTGGGAGGTCGAAGTAACATAACTAACCTTAGGGGCTGTTGTGTCGATAACAAGATCTTTATTGTCCCCAAGTGATCCGGGTCTCCCTGGAAGAGGGAGCGTCAAGTCAGTAGGTATATTTGCCAAACTTTTGATTGTTCCCGATAGTGAACTTTTGCTTGAGTAGTCTAGATTGCTACTGGTTGCCCCGGGTAAAACCTTGTAAAGAAAAGAGAGGTTATCGGTACCGCTTCCACCTTGATAAGTTGCGTTATCACCGCCTATCCCTGTTTCTAATTGGAGGCTAGGCGTGCCTGAAACTTTAACCGCCTCACTGAAAATCACAGAAATTGTCAGATTGTCATTCGCTTTGTAGCTCCCATTTTCAATGTTGGAAGTAATATTAATTATCCTTGCGGTATCGTTGTCAATTGTGCTTACATTTACATAACTCGATTCCAACTGATTGTAATCATTATCCTCGGAAATTATTGATCCGAGTTTTACTTTCCAAGCAATATTATCGTCATCCACCTGATCATCCACCCCCTTCACAGTGACAGTCTGGTTTTCCTTCCAATTGGCTGGAGTAAACGTTAGCAGGTCGGGACTGATCACTCCTTCTGTTATGTCGGTACTCTCTACAGGAATGACTACATTTTTCTTGGGGGGGGTCGATAGTGAAATTGCAATAGAAGCTTGCCCACCGTCTTCACTAATTATATCACTGGGCCCAACTACTAATATTCCGGGTGTTCCATTAGGCTGGATGGTAATATCAATCGTTAAATCAGTTTGATTTTGAGATATTGTAAATGGAGCGGAAATACCATATGAATCGTAATTTCTGAATTGTTCTTGCAATTGCTTTTCAGAAAAACGTTCACTAAATCGATACGTTGCCAGTCTCACTGGCTTTGATAAAGGGATTGGAAGCGAAATCGTATTGTCAACTAAATTTGTGAGCCCACGACTATATGATCTAAGACTAAGGTAGTTTTTGGGGAACATAATGTTTGCGGGTATTGCAACCACTAGCTCCGTGCCAACACCTTCGGTCAAGTTTTCATTTCGGTTGTCTGAACGCGAAATCGAATAATCAGTCTCTTCCGGATGTTCAAGTGAAAAGCGAACTTGCATGGTTTTCACCCCTTCCTTCTTCACGTTACACGCCGAGAGTAGTGTCAAAAGGGCACAGCAAGCAATCAGTGGACGCATCAGTGGGTTCACAGCAAGTGACAGCAACAGTTTTCAGGATTCTTTCAGCTATCGTACCACAGCTTTTGGAAAATGCACAACTTTTATTTTGCGCTCGCAGGAATCCGACTTAGCTGCGGCTGCCGTTGCTGAAGCTGATGCTCATGTAGCAGTGCCGGATCCACTGCCCAAAGAAATTGTTGCGGTGCGAACGCCAGCGGTTGACGGGGTTGTGAAAATCGAAGTTGGCGGGAGGTGGGACTTCGGGGTTGTGTTCGTCGCGCTGGGCTTCGTAGGCCAGCCGGGTGGCATTGTACTCCGGGTGTCCGGTGTGTGCGAGAAAGCGCTGGTCCGCCGTGGCGAAGATGGTGTAGCCCGGCTCGGCCCCATGGGCCAGCAGCTTGAGCCGCCCCTCGCGCTCGGCCTGCTCCATCGCTTCGTCCGCCAGTCCGGCATGGCGGCTTTGGGGGCACCAGAACTCGTCGTCCAACTCCCCTGTGACCGGATGCGCCTTGTCGAGGTTGCGGAGCGGATAGACCCCGAAGAGCTTGTGGTCGTAGTTGAGCTTGTTCACGCCCTCCAAGTACGCCATCGCAAACCCCGCCCAGCAGAGTCCGAGGGTGCAGGGAATGGTGCGCCGGGCTTCGTGCAGGATGGTGCTGATTTCCTCCCAGTAGTTCACGTCCTCGAAGTGAATCGTCTCCACGGGAGCGCCCGTGAGGATCAGGCCGTCCAGCGGTTGCTGGCTCACCGCCTCCCGATAGGCCACGTACACTTTTTCCACATGATCCGGCAGCCACGTCTTGTACGAGTGCGAATCCAGGCGAATCCAGACCGGTTCGATTTGCAACACCGACAGCCCTAGTGGATGGAGGATGTTGAACTCGTACTGTTCGCCGAGCGGCATGATGTTGAGAATGCCGATGCGCAGAGGGCGGATGTCCTGCCGCTCCGCCCGCTCCGGAGGAATCCAGCGCAGGCGGTTCTGTTCAACAATCGGGAGGGCGTGGTAGTCTTCTCGCAGAATCAGGGTCATGGTTTCGGTCTAAAAAAAGTCGGACAAACGCCCAGCCGATTGAGAAGCGGAAACGCAGGAAGAGGCAGGGAAGACCCGAGGGCGGCGGTTACTCCTTCGAGTCGTATCGACCCCTCCCGGACGTGCATCCGACGGGCTGGCGGTAGCACCTTTGCGCCACAAAGGTTGCTTGACGCATCAACGGGCCAGATCCCTCTGCGTCATCTCGATACTGGGCCTGTTGAGGATAGGGGATTGTCCGGAGGTGTCAAGCCTGAAAATCATCACTTCATGCAACTGAAGTGATTTCACGACGGTGCGGATGGACGCCCTGCAATTTTCTCCGCAATTTCAACGGTTTTCACTTTTTTCGTTTTTTTGCAGAAAAATTTGACAACACGGGAAGGGGAACGTACACTTCACCTCAACATCAACGGCCACCCACGAGAGTCCGGCCCCCGTGATATCTCCCCACTGCTCCACTCCTCCCCGCTTCTATCTCCCGAAAAGCAGCCGTCCAGCCCGACTCCCATGATTCATGGGCGAACTGGCGAGGGGTCTTTGGGGCCATTCCAATACAAAAGCGATCAGTGAACAGGAGGTTGCAATGCAGACCGCATCTTACCGCTGGGTTGTCCTCGCGGTGCTTTTTGCCAGCCGAACGGGGCTTGGCTTTCAGTTCCAGACCCTAGGCTCCGTTTCAGATCCACTGATTGAAGCGTATGGTTTCAGTCACGCAGAGATTGGAAGCCTGATCGGAGCGTTCATGCTTCCGGGGCTGGTGCTGGCGCTTCCCTGTGGCTTTGCCGGGCGTTACTTCACGGATCGTGTCTTGGTCGCCGCAGGACTGCTGGCTTTGGCGCTGGGCGGCACACTCGCCGCCTTTTCGGCGAGCTTTGGAATGTTTGCGGTTGCGAGGATGATCTCTGGAATCGGCTTTGTGGTGACAACCCTCTACTTCACCAAAATGGTGGCGGATTGGTTTTCAGGAAAGGAACTGGCGACGGCGATGGCTGTGCTGGTGATGAGTTGGCCTTTCGGAATCGCCGCTGGACAAATTGGACATGTGTGGCTGGCCGCTGCCTTTGATTGGCAAATGGCCTTCCTTGCGGCCTCCGCATATTGTGGACTTGGAGCGATTGGCGTGTATGCCGCGTATCGCGCTCCGAAAACGACTGCGAACTCCGCTCAGCAAAGCCAGTGGAAGCTCTCAAGAAACGAGCTGGTGCTGACCTTGCTGGCCTCATTAATCTGGGCGCTCTTCAATGCGGGTTATATCGTTTACCTGAGTTTCGCGATGCGGGTGCTGGCCGATGGCGGGTACGGTTTGGCAGAGGCCGCCGCAACGATCAGCTTGGCAAGCTGGGTCATGCTTTTTTCCGGCGCTGTCTGTGGCCAAGTCGCCGACAGAACCAACAAGCCCGACCTGATCCTTTATTGCTGCCTCGCAGTTGGAATCGGCTCGCTTCTCATGCTGCCCATGACGGAGTATGCTCTTGGGTCAAGCCTTGGGTTTGGCCTGTTCGGCATGGCCCCCGCTGGAGTGATCATGGCATTGACAGGTCAGGCGATGGCCCCGGAACGCCGGGCCTTCGGAATGGGGGTCTTCTTCAGCAGCTACTTCCTGATCGTCGCCCCGGCTCCCGGTATCGCAGGCTGGCTCTTTGATGCCACCGCCAATTCGTACTGGCCCATTGTGTTTGCATCATCCTTGTTCTTCCTCACGGGTTTGTTCAACGTCCTATTCCGACTGGTCCAGAGGCGATTGCCGAAATGAGGGTTGCTGTGCCGCCAGCCTCGGACGCTCCCTCGCCGCCCCGCTCCGCTGAGGGCGGTCGTGGGCAGGCCCGCTCCTGCGATCCGTAGTGAGGTCAGGCTTCGGTAGGGGTGGAGAGCAGGTGCCGCAGGTTTTCCTCGAAATTGGAGTCGAGCAGTTTCTGGCGGTCTTCCAGCCGGATGTAGAAGGTGTCCGTGACTTGATGTCCGGTGGTGGTGATCAGCGATTGCTGGATGGGAACTTCGGCCTGCTCGAAGGCAAGCGCCATCTTGTAGTACACGAGGAAGGCGTCCTCGGCAGTGATGCGCACCAAGTGGTACTCCTGTGGGCGCCGCCGGAACCGTGTGGAGCCGCCGCCTCCCACCTTGGGGGGACGTTCTTCCACCAGATAGCCCTTCTGGTCGTCCTCCAGATGCTCGATCTGCACCCGCGAGGTGTAGTCGTACTTGCCCGGCTCGGTTTGCAGGGGCGGCGGAGAATCCCGCAGGATGGAGGTTTCCAGTTCGCGGGGGAAGGTCATTTCTGATTTGCCCCGCTGCGAAACCTCGACGTAGTAGCAAAAGCCGACGCGCCCGTTGAGGAACGTCACCTTGTTCATTTTCGCGGACTCGATGTTGAACTGGCGCTGCGAAAGCGCATAGGCGACGCGGCGATGGATGTCCGGAAGCTCATGCACATAGAGCAGGACTCCGTTCACGCGGCGTCGGGCATTCGTGAGGATGCTCACGATCACGCGCCGATCCGTGCGCTGGAACAGGTT
The DNA here is from genome assembly GCA_964597275.1 of uncultured Pseudomonadota bacterium. GTDB lineage: Bacteria > SAR324 > SAR324 > SAR324 > NAC60-12 > UBA8110. The sequence continues at coordinate 7,367 of CAZQXS010000038.1, forward strand.
GAGGTTCTGCGAAAGCAAATCCGGAGGCGCACTCAGCAGGAAGCGGTTGGGGAACGCGGTGAAGAACCAGTTGATTGCCGGGTTGAAGGAGGAGGTCAGTTCCGTGATGGTCGCGTTGCTGAGGTGCTGGCGGAACGTCCGGATCAGCCGATCGGTTGTTTGGTTGGTTCCCTTTGTGTCCAGCGAGCCGATCTTGAGTTCGCGCCACAACTGCTTCAGGGCCTCCTCCCCCTTGTGCATCCGCTCCCGTTCACGGGAGTTGATCTCTTCCAGCGGCATCAGCACGGTGGTGTCCAAGTCCTCCTGAAGGCTGCGGTCAATCAGCAGGTGGATGCGCGTGTCCAGTTCCAAATCCTGCTTCTTGTTTTCAAGATACGCCTGAATCACGTCCAGCGAGCCTTCCGGCATTCCAGAGGAGCGCATCTCCGCGTAGAGCTTGAAGGCTTCGTCAAAGAAGTCCCGGAGGTGGCGGGTGTCGCGTTCGTTGGAGTCGCTGACGGCGCGGTAGTCCGAGATGTTGACGAGGTAGAGCAGGACGACGTTGAGGACATTGCGGTCGGCGATTTCAAAGAAGCTCTGCAACGCCTGATCGAAATACGCGGAGGTGCGGCTGAGCTGCACCACGGTCATGTGGTGGACGATGAGCAGCGAGACGAGTTGGAACAATTCGGGGTCGTCGTAGCCGAGCCGCTCCAGCGCGCGCACCGCGATCGAGGTGCCGGAAATCTGGTGGCGCGTGCGCGGGTCAATCTTGCCCACGTCGTGGAAGAACAGCCCCCACTTGAGTGCGAGGATGTGCTTGCGTTGCAGGAACTGGTGCAGTTCCGGGTACTTGGTGCGCAGCCGATCCAATTCCTGCTCCCCGTTTTGCACTGCCCGCAGGCTGTGCAGGCAGACCGGACGCTGGTGGTACGAGAGGTTCCGCAGCAGAAAGCGCATCTCGTTGCTTGCTGGAATGAAGCGTCCCAACAGCGTGTCCGGCCCCTTCCCGGCCTCAAACGGATCTGAGATTTCCAGCATCGCCTCCAGCGCGTTGGCCGCATAGGGGGCAATCATCAGGGCCGAAAAGCGCTTGCGAACCTCGATCCGATCGCTCTGGAGGGTTTCCGGAGTGATCGTCGGCAGCAGTTCCGCAAGCTCGTCCTTCAACTCCAGCGAGAGGTTGTAGCCGGATTCCGCGAGATACACGAAGAGGTCCAGCAGCGCCGTCGGCGTGTTGAAGATCAGCGGCAGCGGCACCTGCGGCAAGCCCTCCAGCGCATGAACCTCGACGATGCGGCGTTTGCGGAGTTGGACCACCGCCTGAAACGAGGCAAACGTCCGGACAATGGTGCGGTCCAGCAGTTTGCGCAGGATGGTCCGCGACAGCACCTGGATGTTGTGGACCATTTGCAACCGGAAGCGGTCGAACTCGTCCACCGTCCGGAAACGCTGCTTTTTGAGCAGATAGAGCCGCTCCAGGCTGTCGTTGATGATGTTGGCCTTGAGGTCGGTGTCCACACAGCCGCTGGCCTGAGCCTCCTCATCGTAGTAGTGCTGGGCCGCGCCACTGAAGTTGCGAAGGTCGTAGAAGAACTCAAGCGCCTGGCACACCTTGAGTCCCTGACGCGGGGTGAGGATGCGGCGCTGGATCAGCAGGGCCAGGAGATCGGCGGTTTGGCTGGGGAACTCCCCGAATGTGGCGGCGGCGATCCAGAGGGGAATCTGCAAGGTCCGCAACCCGCCGTGGTCCTCCTTGAGGTTCATCAGGTTGAGCGAAGGCTCCTGCCGTCCGTGGTACTCCTCGATCTTGCTGAGAACGTAGGGTTCGTAGGGCAGCACCTGAAAGAAGCGCCGCTTGAGTTCGGCGGCAAGTTCCGGGCTGCCAAGCAACACCCGGCTTTCCAGAATCGAGGGGATCGTGTGCAACGATCCCGGCTCCCGGAAGCGCGAGAGGTCTTCATCAATCTCAAAATACTGGTGGGCGGTCTCAATCCCGGCCCGGTTCAGCAACTGCTCGATGCGGACCACGATCTGCTGGTAGAGCTGCACCGCGCCTCCCTCCAAGCGTCGGGTGTCAAGGCAGTAGCCCAGATCACGATCCGAGGCGAAACTCAACTCCGCTCGTCCGTATCCTCCACGCGCAAAGACCACCAGATGCTCCAGCACTTTTTGGTGGTCAATGGTGCAGTTCTGGGCTTGGGGCAGGAGCTGCTGGGCTTCTTCCAGTCGCTTTTGGAACTGCTCGATTTCTTGCGAAAGCTCATCCAGAACACGCCGATAATAATTTCCAAGGTTCTGCTCATCGGTGCTTTCGGGGTTGGCGTACTTCGCCACCTCCTTCTGCATGATCCCGTGCTTCTCCTGCTTTTCCGGCAGCACCCGCAGCTTGTACTCGCACTCGCGCTTCAGTTCCTCCACAAGGATTTCCTTGATCGCCGGCAAGTCCTCCAGCACATAATCCGCCGCCACGAGCAAGATCGCATCCAGCAGGTGGGTGTTGCGGGCCAGCACCTGGAAAGCATTGTCAGAGGACAAGTTTTCCGTGATCAACTGCTGGTGGTTCTCCGCAAAATACTCCGAGACCACCTGCATGAAGCTCTGCTCCCGTGCCGCCAAATACTCAAGGGCGAGTCCGGAGTTTTCCGGAAGCTGGCTCTGCGCTTGAGTCAGGTGTTGCTGGAGGCTGAAAATGTGCTGTTCGCGTTCCTCCGACTGCTGGGGCAGCCGGAACTCGGCGAGGAAGGGGTAGTTTTCAACAGGCGAATGCGTGAGGGACATCACTCGCTCTGCGCAGTCGGCTTCTCAAAGCGGAAGCGATAGAGACGAGACAGGGGAAAGGCGTTGAGGACTTCTTCAAAGCGGGAGGCATCGTAGCGCCCCAGCAGATACATCTGATTGAAGTTGGAGCGGAACACCTCTTCCTCCAGCAAGTAAATCTCCGAGATTTGACGGGGCTGGTGCAGGTGGAACTGCACGGTGATTCCCGTTGTGTGCGGATATTCCTGCTCATGCACCACCTTGCCGCCCAAAACCTGAATCGTCCGCTTGACCGGATAGCGGTCGTTGATGCGTCCCTGCTTGAGGTCGATGCGGTCTCGATTGCAGGTCAGGATGTCGTTGGCGAGGCTTTGGCAGGCGATCTTCTGATACCCCTTGGGGCGACTGCCTCCCTTGGCCAGATCATGCGACCCCAGGTTGGAGAAGGCGATGTACTTGCCGATCATGTCGTAGGTGAAGAACAGGTAGATCGGATGCTCCGGAATCCGGGTGGGGTTGTGAACCGCCTGAAGCAGCCGCTCTGGGGAGGTGTTCGCCGCAGTGATGCCCGGATTGCCTTCGGTGGCGAGGAATTTTGTGATGCGGAACAAGTCCTTGGGGCTGGGAGTGATGAGACTGCGGGCCACAAAGTAGGTTTTCGGCGAGGTTTGGACCCCGCCGTCATGAAAGGTTCCCAATCCGGTCGCGTCCGTGAGCGCATAGCCATAGTCCCACCACGTCACGAGGACGGAATTCGGCGGCACCCGTTTCTTCACTTCCATGAAGGTGGCGTACACCACCGTTGGGATCGAGGGTCCGGGCACAAACGAAAAGGCGGTGTTTTTGTAAACTCCAAGGAAGACCAGCCCGGTGGCCCCATACACCGCCACCTCCCGGAGCAGCGAATTGTGCCAAATCCCCGCTTTCTGCACGGGTTCCTGCGCGGGCTTGGCCTTGCCGGATTTTGACTCTTCCGCAGCAGGGCGGGTCAGGGATTGCAGTCCGGACCACACATACTGCACGACCAGCGTGGCAAACAGGCCCAGCCCGACTCCCACGAAGGGGGCGAGGAACATGATGAACCGCCGCGACGAGTAGAACCCGAACATGCCAAGCGCAAGGAGCGGCAGGAGCGGAATGATGCTCCTCCACCGCAGGAGGGCAAACCCCGCAAAGGTCACGAATCCCAGCCAGCCGAGTGCTTCGCTGTCCAGCACTTGGAGCAGCACCTCCCCCATCGGCACACGCTCTGCTTCGGAAATCGTCTTGTACACATTCGGGAAGGTGGCCGGAGAAAGGGACTCATCCACGCTTTCAACTACGGTTTCTTGACCGACGTTCAAGTAGCGGTTGATGAGGTTCCCGGAAATGGAGCCGACCCCTCCTCGGAAGTGCGCGGTTCCTGCGACGATCACAAACGCCAAGGAGCCAAGCAGAAGCGTGCGAAGCGGGACACGATGGACGGCCAGCATCGCCAGCAGGACACAGAAGTAGGCGAGTGTGAACCCGGCCTTGTCGTACCACCAGTCGAATCCGTGCAGGGCCAATCCGGCAAGGGCGCAGAACAGCACTTGAGTTCGGGGGGATTGGGACTTTCCGGCAAGCAGAACCATCAGGCCACCCAGCGCAGGAAAGAAGAGGTTGAGCATGTCGGTGTCAATGCGGCCAATCGAGGCGCGCATGTAGTACTCCGCGCAGAAATTGCCAATCAGCGCACCGAGCAATCCGGCGGCAGGGACGCCAATCAGGTAGAAGTAAAGGCCCAGCGGGATGATGAACAATCCGGCGAGCAGGGGAAGCAGGAGGGTTCCCGCCAAATAGTGATTGCCCCCCAAGGCGGTTGCGAGTTGCCCGGACAGGACGCTGAGGAGCGGAACGTCACGAAGGCCCGGCTCTTCGGTTGCGGCGGCTTGGGAGGGCTGATCCTGAAACTCCGGCGGCGGGGCCAAGCGATTTCCTAGGGACTTGGTGTAGTCCGGATAAAACCGAAGCTGATTGGCTTTGTAAGTTCCTTCCTGATACTCCCGGCCCAAACGGAGCCAGTAGGGAGCGTCGAGCGTGGTCATCATGGGTCGCTCGCCCACGAAGTACGCCTGTGGATTTTGCTTCCATGTCTCAAACTGCGCAATCCGCATGTAGGCGGAAAGCCCGTAGCAGGCGACCAGCATGGCCAGAAACAGCCACAGGTTCGGACGCTGGGCCTGAACACAGCGCTGGGCAAGTCGTGTGAGATAATCCATGCGAGGGGGTCTAGAAGAGGGAAGTTTGGGAGTCCGACTGAAGGGTCGGCAGGTTCAAGTGTTCAAATGCCCGCAGGGTGGCCGTGCGGCCACGAGGGGTGCGCTGGATGAAGCCGTTGAGCAGCAGGAACGGTTCGTAAACGTCCTCCAGCGTGTCCTTTTCCTCCGAGACGGCTGCGGCCAGGGTTCCAAGTCCGACGGGGCCACCGCTGAATTTTTCGATGATGGTCTGGAGGATGTGGCGGTCCATCTGGTCAAGTCCTTCCAGATCAATCCCCATCTTCTTCAAACTGCGCCGCATGAGTTCGAGGGTGATCACACCGCCGGTTTCGAGATCCGCGAAATCCCGACAGCGCCGCAACATGCGGTTGGCAATCCGGGGGGTGCCTCTGGAGCGCTGGGCCAGTTCCATGGCGGCTTCCTCGACAATCTCCACCTGTAAGATCGCGGCGGCACGCAGAATGATGATTTGCAGCTCTTCCGGCGTGTAGTAGTTGAGGCGGCTCTGAATGCCGAAGCGGTCCCGGAGTGGAGAGGATAGCAGGCCCGCACGGGTGGTGGCCCCGACGAGCGTGAAGCGCGGCAGGTCGAGCTTCACGGTCCTGGCGGCTGGGCCTTGGCCGATGATGATGTCGAGTGTGAAATCCTCCATCGCCCCGTAAAGCACCTCCTCAACCACGCGGTTCATGCGGTGGATTTCGTCAATGAAGAGGATCGTGCCGGGTTCGAGGTTGGTGAGGATGGCCGCAAGGTCGCCCTGCCGCTCGATCACGGGGCCGGAGGTGGAGCGGATTTGCGTCTCCATCTCCTTGGCGAAGATGTTGGCGAGGGTCGTCTTTCCCAACCCCGGAGGGCCGCTCAACAGCACATGATCGAGGGGGTGCTTGCGCTTTTTCGCCGCTTCGATGAAGACCTGGAGGTTTTCCTTGATTTCGGGCTGGCCGATGTACTCCGCCAGCCGCTGCGGGCGCAGGGAAAGGTCGTACTGCTCTTCCGGCTGCGGGTCCGGGTTGACCAGCCGCTCCTCGTCCTCGTAGGGGGTGTCCTCCATCATCACCCGTTGGATGCGGGGGTCGGGCGCGACTCCTGAGAGGCGACCTCCGGGCTGATGCGCCAAGTGAACAGCGGCGAGATCGCGTAGAAGAGCATGTAGGTGAACGCGGCGTGTCCGAAGTAGGGCGTGAATGCGAAGCCGAAGACCAGCAGCAGGGTGAAGCGCCCGACCCACGGCTTGCGCCCCATCAGCCGCCCCATGTGCAGGTAGCGGATCGGGAAGGCGACCATCAGCAAGGCTCCGGCCAGCACCAGCCAGAAGCAGAACGGCACCCAAAAGGCCAGAGTCGCGTCATTGGCTTCAAGGCTCTGGGCGAGCATGATCAGCGGGGCGGTGGTCAGCAGGGCGGCGGCAGGAACCGGCATGCCCTTGAAGAAGCCCGGAATGCTCTTGGTGTCGAGGATGAAGAAGACGAGCCGCGTGATTCCCAGCCCTGCGTACAAGACGGCCATCCAGACATAGGGCAACCCTGCGGTGTACGCTTCGGGCACCTGAGCCATCAACAGGTAGAAAATCATGGCGGGCGCGATGCAAAAGCTGACCATGTCCGAAACGTCATCCAGCACCCCGCCAAGGGTGATGTTGTGCTTTTTGGACTTTGCGGAGGGCAGCGGCTCTGTCAGTCCCAGCTTGCGGGCCAAGGCGCCGTCCAGCCGGTCAAAAAATCCGGCACCGAGCAAAATCAGATAGGCTTCCTGCATCCGTCCCCGATAAGCAAACAGGATGGCCAACACGCCCATGACTGCATTCATCACGGTGAGGGCATTGGGAAACACAGAGAGGATGCGTCGGCGCAGCACCTCGTCCCCAAGGCAGAGGTCGTCCAGACACGCGGTTCCGTACTTGCGGCAGTAGCCTGCCAGCGAACCGAAGTTGATGACGAGGAAGAGGATTTCCAGAAAGAAGAGCTGCTGGATCGGGATTTCGCCGAGCAGGCTGATCCACGAGTAAAGCCCGGAGGCCGGACCTTCCGGAACGTAAAACGCATGGGCGTAGAGCAGGGCACCGACCGGGGCGGCGACCACGGTGCGCAGACGGGTGACCTCCTTCAGTTCCTCCTCCTCGCCGTGGCGCAGCGAGAAGTTGCGCATGAAGTGCGCGAAGTTGTCGCGCATCAGCACGGTCACGCACAACACCAGCACAAAGACGACGTGCAGCATTTCCAACCGCAGGTCCGCGTCTTCCGGAAGAAACTGGTAGCGCCACATCATCCCCACCGCGACCAGCGGAAAGACCATCGAGTACACCGCCTTGTCCATGATGCGGTCGGCAAGGTGGGCGAGCTTGGCCTGTGGACGGAAGCGTGCGGCAAACCAGCCGTCCACCAAATCGAAGACCATCGCCACCAGCAGGCAGACGACTCCGGCGACGTAGAGCCCGGGTTGGCGGTTGAGCAGGACCATGATCGCGCAGATCATGCCCGCAAACACGAGGGGCGGGCGTCCGTAAACCAGCACGAGTGCGGCTTGGGTGGAAAGGAATTCGCGTTTTTGCATCGCTTAGTACTCCTGCAACCGCCCGGCAACCCCGAAGACGTGCAGCAGTAGCGCCGCCCGCAGGTACATGCCGTTGCGGAGTTGCCGCCAGTACATCGCCCTCGGATCGGCGTCCACTTCCGGGTGAATCTCGTCGCGACGCGGCAGCGGGTGCAGGATGATGGCTTCCGGTTTCATGTGTTTGACCTTGCCGAGGTCAAGGCTGTAGCGGGAGTAGTCCACCAGTTGCGACTCGCCGGAGAGATCATATTCGTCCTGCAACCGCGTCATGTAAACGCAATCCATTTCCGGTAGCAGCGACTCCAGATCTTCGCTGAGGTGATACGAGATTCCAAGGGTTTTGAGGTGGTCCTCCAAGTCCGGGGCAATCTGGAAGGCGGCGGGAGCCACAAAATGGAACTCCAGATCCTGATACTGACTGAGCAGGTACACCGCCGAGCGCACCGCCCGTCCGCGCAACAGATCGCCGACAAAGGCATAGCGTTTTTTCCGGAGGCCCCCCCGGCTGAGAAACGAGCGGTGCATGGTGTAGAGGTCCAGCAGTGCCTGCGTGGGGTGCTGGTCCCTGCCGCTGCCGCCGTTGAGGATCGGCACGCTGCGCCCGGTGGTGTCCAGCAGGTAGGCCATGTACTCGCAGAATCCGGGCTTGGGATCGCGCATCACGATGCAGTCGAAGTAGCTGCTGAAGACCCGCACCCCGTCCTCCTGGCTCTCGCCTTTGTATTCGGAGGACAGCGAAGGGTCGCGCACTTCCGCCGTGTCCATCCCCACCAGTTGGCAGGCACCCAAAAACGAAAGAAAGGTCCGGGTCGAAGGCTGCGTGAAGTAGAGCATCGCCTTCTTGTGCTGCAACACGGACTTGAGGAAGCCGCTCCCGTTGGGCTTGCGGGTGATGTCCTTGATGAGGTCGGCGGTGTCGAACAGACCCTCCATCAGCCCTTCCTTAAACTGCTGAGGAAGCATGACGTGGTAAAGCTGCTCATTCTGCGTGTAGTGCGCCATCCGGGTTTCCGGAGGCTGTCTCAGGTAGTCTTCAAAGGAAAGCAATGGTGCCGTCACGGTGGGATGTCGAGAGGATTCACAACTCTCCAATGTTAGGAGCGCCGCCGCCAACAGTCCAGCGTATAATCCGCTTGCCGAGGGGGGCGCACCCCAGATTCGGCTGGAACCGGAGGGGCGGGGTTGGTAAACTGATGTGTTTCCAGTCATCGCGTCCCACACCACTTCATGAAACCCAAGGACATTGATTCCCGGCGCATCCGGAATTTTTCGATCATCGCGCACATTGACCACGGCAAGTCCACATTGGCGGACTGCCTCATGCAGACCACCGGGGCGGTTTCCGAGCGCGAGGCGCAGGAGCAGTTGCTGGACAGCATGGACATCGAGCGCGAGCGCGGCATCACGATCAAGTCGCAGGCGGTGCGCTTGCAGTACCGGGCCGAGGATGGGCAGGATTATGTCCTCAACCTGATTGACACGCCCGGACACGTGGATTTCACCTACGAAGTCTCGCGCTCGCTGGCGGCTTGTGAGGGGGCGTTGCTAGTGGTGGATGCCGCACAGGGCGTGGAGGCGCAAACCCTCGCCAACGTCTATCTTGCCATCGAGAACGACCTGGAGGTGCTTCCGGTGCTGAACAAGGTGGACCTGCCCACGGCAGAGCCGGATCGGGTGGCGCAGGAGGTTGAGGACATCATCGGTCTGGATGCCAGCAGCGCCGTGCGGGCCAGTGCGAAGGAAGGCCGGGGAATTGGCGAAATCCTGGAGCAGGTCGTTGCGCAGGTGCCCGCGCCTGCAGGCGATCCGGAGGCTCCGCTCCGCGCCCTCATTTTCGATTCGTGGTTTGACGCCTACCTTGGGGTTGTGGTGATGATCCGGATCGTGGATGGCCGTGTCAACGCCGGAGACGTGGTGCACTTCATGGCGACCCGGCAGGATTACGAAGTCACGCAGCTCGGCGTGTTCACCCCCTTCCGAGAGGAACGCGGAACGCTCGGCCCCGGAGAGGTCGGCTTCCTCTGCGCGTCCATCAAGACCATCGGGCACACGAAGATCGGCGACACGGTCACGCTGGCGAAACGCTCCGCCTCGCAGCCCCTTTCGGGCTACGCCGAGGCCAAGCCGATGGTCTTCAGCGGCATCTATCCGGTGGATGGGGAGGACTACGAGGAACTGCGCGAAGCCCTCCACAAGCTCGCGCTCAACGACGCCTCCCTGACCTTTGAGCCGGAAACTTCGGTAGCACTCGGTTTTGGGTTCCGTTGCGGATTCTTGGGGCTGTTGCACATGGAAGTCGCGCAGGAGCGGCTGGAGCGCGAGTTCAAGCTGCAACTGATCACGACCGCGCCGAGCGTGGTGTACAACGTCCACCTGCGCAACGGCACGATGGTGGAGGTGGACAACCCCGCGCAACTACCGCCCGCCGGAGACATTGACCACATTGACGAGCCGTACATCCGGGGGCGCATCTTCACGCCCACGGAGTTTGTGGGGCAGATCATGACGCTGGCGCAGGAACGCCGGGGCACGCAGGTTCACATGGAGTATCCGGCACCGAACCGCGTGATGCTGGAGTACGAACTGCCGCTCAACGAGATCGTGATGGACTTCTACGACCGCCTCAAGTCCGTGTCGCGAGGCTATGCCTCCTTCGACTACGAACTGAGCGGCTTCAAACGTGGAGATCTTGCCAAGCTCGACATCCTGCTCAACGGCGACCCGGTGGACGCGCTTTCCCTGATCGTCCCCCGCGAACAGGCCTACTACCGAGGGCGTGAACTGGCCAAGCGCATCAAGACGCTGATCCCCAAGCAGATGTTTGAAATCGCCATTCAGGCGGCCATTGGCGCAAAGATCATCGCCCGCGAAACGCTGGGGGCGCTCCGCAAGGACGTGACTGCCAAGTGCTACGGCGGAGACATCACTCGCAAGCGCAAGCTGCTGGAGAAGCAAAAGGAGGGCAAACGCCGCATGAAACGTGTGGGCACCGTGGAGGTGCCGCAGGAAGCGTTCATGGCGGTGCTGAAGGTGGAACGCTGATCACCCCACCTCGCTTGGCTCAGGCCGGTCGCAGGCTCTGCAGCCGCTCCAACCCGGCAGGCTTGTTCCAGGCCTGTGGGGCATTTCCGAAGATGGCCACGACGGCACTCACGGGAATCGCCCAGTGCAAATCTCCGGAAACCTCCGGACTTTCCACCTGATAGCTCAAAACGGCGTACTCATCGCTGGGGGTTGCCTCCCGTGTGAAGCGGGGTTGTAGCACGGGACGGTAGCCCGAAACCGCCAGCGGCACGCCCCAGTCTTCGAGCATCGCATCCCGCGATCTGCGGAGGAACTCGCCAATCTCCAGAAACACCGCCGAGTGCGCCCCTTCCCCCAGCCAGTCGGTTTCCTTCTGCCAGCCGCGCCGCTGGCGAAGTCGCTGACGTGCCAAGCCCTCGGCAAGGCTCCGGGAGCAGTGCATGGTCCACAAGGAGCGGGGGGCTTCAATGCTGACGAGGTTGAAGTACGAGCGTCCGGTTGCCAGCCCGGCCAATTCCGAAAACGGCAGGAGTTTCCGCCGGGAGAGTTGCACCCTCACTTCAGGCGACACCCAGCGCCGCAGGAGCGGTTGCAGTTGCAGGGCGTAGTGGGTCGCCCGTTCCCGCAGGGCAAGAAGCGCCTGCTTGCGGTTGGGGGCGGCGGGTGCGGATGCCGACCGGAGTTCCGGTGGTGGGGGGTGATCCGGGTTGAGGGTTTCCAGGAGCATGTGCTCCAGAAGGGTGTCCTCCGTGAAGTTCGCCACGGAGGGTTCTTCGGCCAAAGTGCCGGATTGATGCATTGACGTCCCTGTCTGCCGGAGGTCGCTGGAACCCAAGAGTGCTGCTCAGGGTGGATCAGGGCAAAGGCGGAAAAAGCCTGATCCGGGCGGTGTCCGCGCCTCCGGTCATGTGTGTGCTGCACCCGCGTCCATGCCGGTGCAGTTGAACAACGCTGAGGGGTGCCTCAGACGAACTTGAAGATCTGTCCGAGACCTTCCTTGATTTCGCGGGTGGCCTTCCAGTGTTCCTCCCCCTTCTCCTTGAAGGCTTCGGACCCCGGCTTGTCAATTTCCTCCCCAAAGACCTCGCGGAATTTCTTGGACGCAAGGTAGTCGGTTTGGATGACATAGCGCACCCCCATTTCATAAAGCTCCAGCGCCTCCTCGTGGGACGAGGTGGCCGCGAGGAAGGGCACATCCGGTGAGCGCTGCTTGAGGAATTGCGAGATGCCGATTTCGGCCTCCTGCCCCTCGTCCAGGCACGAGATGACCAGCTTGGCCTTGTCAAAGGCAAACTGCTCCCACACGTCCGGATCCTCCATGTCCGCGTAGAGCGGAATGATGTTGCTGTTCTCCTTGTGCTTGAAGAACTCGGTGATCTCCGGGTCAAGGTCCATCAGCAAGACTTTCTCGCCGCGCTGGGCGTAGAAGTCCGCGATCTCCCCGGAAAGCTCGTTGAAGGACAGCACCACCACATGATCCTTGAACTCAAAGTCGAAGGACTCGACCTGATACGGTGCACTGTGGTTGTCCACGAACCGCAACGACCCCCGGAACATCACATACAACTCGTTGATGTAAACGTGTCCGAAGGAGGAGACGATGAACGAGCCGATGACCGTGAGCACGATCAGCGCAAAGGTCCGGTCGTCAAAGACCCCGGTGGTTTTTCCTACCAGGGCAAGGATCAGCGAAATCTCCGAACACTGGTTGAGGTACCCCCCGATCATGAACGAGGGCCGGCCCTTGAGCTTCGTCAGCCATCCCAAGATGATGGAGATGATCGGCTTGCCCACGACCACGGCGATGATGAAGACAATCGCCATGCCGATGTCGCTCTTGTACACCTCTCCGGAAATCTTGGTCAGCTCAAATCCGAGGGTCAGGAAGAAGAGGATCATCCCGAAGGACTTGAGCGGTTCCACCTTGTCCTCGATGTCGAGCTTGTTGGGCAGGATGCCCACGGACACTCCGGCGAGGAAGGCTCCGGCTTCCGGGGAGATGCCAAGGGCACCACAGACCGAGGCGACCCCCATGCACCAGCCCAGGGCGCTCACAAAGAGCAGTTCCGGTGACGAGGTGAGGTACCGCACCACAGGGTCCAGCACATATTTCGACAAGATCCACAGCACGCCTGCAAGCGCGACGAGCTTGACGAGGATCATGATGATCTCGCCTGCCGATCCGCCCATGCCCACGCTTTGGAGCTTGGCGAGCAGGATGATGGCCACCAGATCCTGAAGCACCGTGATGCCCATCACGATCTGCCCCTGAAGCGAATCGCCCCCGCCCTTCGTGACCAGCGCCATGTTGATGACGATGGTGGAGGACAGGGTGAGGCAGAGCGCGAGGTAGAAGAGCGTGCTGAAGCTCTCTCCGGCCAGCAGGGCGTTGCCCACCGCCAGCATCAGCAGCATCGCAAGGATGATCTGCCCAATGCCGTTGGTGAGCACCAGCTTGGCCCGCTTGGTGATGCTGCCAAGGTCGAACTCCATCCCGGCGATGAAGAGCAGCAGGGCAACCCCAACTTCTTGGAAGCCCTGGACAATGGCGTGAATGCCCGGAAAGTGCTCGTTGAGCTGTTCCGGGGAAAGCGATCCGACCGCCATCCCCATCACCACTCCCATCGCGATGAAGGAGAGGATGCTCGTTTGTTGGATTTTGCTCAGCACCAAGGTGAGGAGCATAGCACCGCCGAGCATCAGCCCGAGCGGCATGATCAACCAGCCCCCGCCGCCGGCATAAGCCGGGGAGGCGAGCAGCAGCGCCCCTGCGCACAGGGCCGCGATCCGAAGTGGATGTGAATGCAGCATAGCCATTCTCTCTGTGAAAGTTCCCGGATTAAACGGTGGCAAAGAGAGCTCCCATGCCCTCCTTGATCTTGCGAGTTTCGTCCCAGTGGGTTTTCCCCAACTCGGCAAAGGCTTCCGGCAAGGGCTTGTCCACCTCTTGTTCAAAGAGGCCGCGGAAGCTCTTAGCCGCCAGGAAGTCCGTCTGGATCACATAACGGGCGCCTGCCTCGTAGAGTTCCAGCGTTTCCTCATGCGAGGAGGTGGCGGCGATGAACGGCACCTTGCCCTCCTTGTTCAGCCAGCGGGCAATGGCCACCTCGGCCTCCTGCCCCGCGTCCATGCACGAGATCACCACCTTGGCCTTGTCAAAGCCCATGCCCTCCCACACGTCCGGATCCTGCATGTCCGAGTAGTGCGCGTGGATGTTGCTGTCATGGTGGTGTTCCTCGAAGTATCCGGTGATCTCCGGGTCGAGGTCGAGCAGTAGCACCTGCTGTCCGCGCTGTGCGTAGAAATCCGCAATCTCCATCGCCAGCTCGTTGTAGGACATGATGACCACGTGGTTCTCCATCTCAAATCCGGCGGCGGCGGCCTCATCCTCTGCCGCATGGGTGTCCACGAAGTTGAGGCTCCTGGCGAGTGCCCCGTACATCGGATCGAGGAACTGGTGCCCCAGCGAGGAGAGGAAGAAGGTCACCAGCACGACGATGGTGATGACGATGAACAGGTTTGCGTCGAAGAGCTTGTACTGGAGGCACAAGACTGCGAGCATCAGCGAGAACTCGGAGCTTTGGTTGATGATCGCCCCGATCATGAACGCAGGGCGCCCCTTCATCTTGCTGAGGTAGCCCAGCACGATCATCAGCGGGATCGTGAGGATCACCACCAAGAGCGCGAGGATCACCCCGTCGGCCAAGCCGCCCAACACCTGATCCACCGAGAGCGCGGAAATGTCAAAGCCTAGGCCGATGAAGAAGAGGATGATGCCGAACGCCTTGAGGGGTTCGACCTTGTCCTCGATTTCGTGGCGGTAGGGCAGGGCGGCCAGCGTGGCCCCGGCGAAGAAGGCTCCGATTCCGGAGGAAAAGTGAACCACCTCGCAGAGCGCGGCAACCCCCAGTCCGTAGCCGAGCGAGCCGATGAAGAGCAGCTCTCCGGATTTCGCAAAGTACTTGAAGAGTGGATTGAGGATGTACTTGGTGACGAAGTAGAGGATGATCGCCAAGGCAAACATCTTGACGAAAATCAGCCCCACATCAAGCCCAAGGTTGGGTGCCGGAGAACCCGGAGGAAGCGGCTTCAGGCTTCCCAAAATTGCCAAGGCCACCACCGCCACAATGTCCTGAATCACCATCAGCCCCAGCGCGACCTGTCCGTGGGCGGTCTCCATCTGCCCCGAGTTCTTCAGGGTGCCGATCACAAGGATCGTGGAGGACAGCGTCAGGCAGAGCGCGAAGTAGAGCAATGCGACCGTCGCGTTGTCGGTGGGCAGTCCGGCGGCTTCCATGTAGTCCGCGTTGATGCCCATGTAAACCACGCCAAGGCCGATGCAGATGATGAAGAGACCCAGAACCTGGCCAAATCCGTTGATGAGCAACAACTGCCAGCGCTTGATCATCCCCTTGAGGTCCACCTCCATCCCGGCCATGAACAGCAGCAGGATGATGCCCACGTCCACGAACGCGGTGAGGACGTTCTTGTTGATCGCCCAGCCCATGAAGGCTGTCTCAGGGTCGGTGAGGTGGAAGACCCCGCCACCGAGAATGCCCACGATGATGAAGGCGAAGAGGCTCGCCTGCTTGGCGTAGCTCAGGATGATCGCGAAGATGGTCGCGGCCAGCAGCATCAAACCCAGCGGTTCGATGAGATAATCCCCTCCGGGACCGCCTCCGCCCGCATACGCGAACGAGGCTGTTCCTGCTAGGGCGAACGCCACGAGCAAGAGTTTCTGGATAGGGTGTTGCATGTCGGCTCCTCTAGAAAAGGGTTACACAAGTTGACGCATATACTTATTATGAAGTGCCGCCCAGCGCAATCTTTTTCTGCATGATTTGCAAAAAAAAGTTTTTCCGCTCATTTTGAGATTGAGGTTCACCAGAGAGTTTGGCAGGTTGATGGCATTCTTGGGCAAGGGGCCAGTATCACGCATTTTGCACCTCATCACGTCAGGACTGCACGAGGTTCGGAGTCTCTCGAATCGGTTTCGAGGTGGAGCCTCTGAATCCAGTCACCCATCAAGATACCATGCACCGCGATAAATTCCACTGCTTCCGGATTTTGGGCGTGGGGCTGCTTGCCCTCGGTGCCCTGAATTGGGGAGTGCCGGGGGTTTCGGCCCAAGACGACCCCCGCACAGTGCAGCGCTACATCCGGACCACCAGTTGGGGGAGTGCCGCGGTGCGCTTGCGCCCCCAGAAGCAGCCGCTCCGAACCCAGCAAACGCGACATGGAAAAACCGGACGCCGCGCCCAGCAGCTCATGAAGGACATGCGCTGGATCAAGCTGGTGCCCCTTGAGGAGGTCCGCAAAAATCAGCCTGTGGTGAAGATCCGGCCCCACATTCCCAAGACCACCTTGCGCCAGAAGCAACTGGGGAATCAGGTGCAGCGCATCACCGCCCCCCAAATTCGCAGGCTTTCGAGCTATCAAGTGACTTCCGGGCGCAGTGCCAAGTCGCTTTCGCGCAGCAAGGGCTACTCGGTCACTCCGGAAATGGCCGCGACGGGGCGCAACGTCACCAGCGTGGTGCAGCAAATCATCCGCCGTCCCCCGTCTCCAAAAGCCGATCCGCTGGCCAGCCTGAAACTTCAGAAGGACAAGCCGCGAGTGACCTCCAACCCAATGGCCGGAACTGCAACGCCATGACGCTAGAGCAGCAACTCGAATCCCTCTCCGCGCTCAACGCGCTCGTGCCCTGCAATCCGCAGGGAGACGCCGCCAAGGCCGGCTTGCAGACCATCCTCAAGCCCCTCCAGAAAACCACCCTCACGGACGCCCTGCGCAGTTCCTACTCCAAGGAGCAGTTGGACGAGCTTAAGGAGTACGCCCAGCGGGAGTTTGACGCGATGGGGCTGATCAACCGCAAGCGCATGGAAAGCCTCGTCACGCTGGCAAGCGAGGAGATGCACAACACCATGTTCGAGGGGTTGTTTCTTTTCGACATCAACCAGGTGGACGCTCCGCCGATGGAGGTGCAGGAGCGCACCAAGCAGTTTGACGAGGACGGCAAGCCCGTGATGCGGACCCTCTCCTATCCAGTGTTCAAGGAAGGCGCGCCGTTTGGCATCGAGGGCGTGCTGCGCTTCCTGCCCAAGAAAATGTGCGAAGGCGGGGAAATCAGCATCTTCAACTACCTTCAGGAAGAGTATCCGGAAATCTCCGGACAGTTCCAGCAGGCGCAGGTACGGCCCCTCAAGGCGCTCACCACCATCGGCAGCCTCGGCGGCATCGGGCACAAGCCCGACTCCGACATGGACGCGCAAATCATCATTGACACCAATCCGGAGTACGCCGAAAGCTGGAATGACGGGGATTTCTTTGTCGCGCTGATCACGGCAGTCATCAACAACTTCCACGAACACTACTACCACCAAATCCTCTCTGCGGCAGAGCGCAACGCTCTCAAGAAGGAGGCGGTGGACACGTTGCTGGAACAGATCGGCGAGGGCTTGAGTGCGGAAGAGGCCAAGGTCGCGGATGTCATCTTCGAGAGCAGCTTCCGCAAGGAGGTCTATCGGCTCACTCAGGAACGCCTCCAGAAGTTGAGCGCGGACGAGCAGGCGAAGCTGTTCCACACACCGATCTCGCACACCGTGCGGGAGTATCCGGATTGCGAGATTTTTCTTGATGGACTCAAGCAGTTCTTCAGCTTCCTCAAAAGCGAATCGGCGGACGACCTGCGCAAGCGCTGCTTCCCCTTCTCCATGGCCAAGCTCTCCGGAGACGTGGTGAGCCACTGGATGGGCCTGTACTACCGCGAGCATTTTCTGGGAGAGGAAAGCGCCCGGCTGGTTTTGGCGAAGCAGGGGCTGGACCCCAAGGCTTCCGGTCCGCAGCAGGACAAGGCGCTGCTCGGACATCTCAAGAGCAGCCCGGCGGCTTCCGATTTTGCGGTGGAGTTTCTGGAGCAGTTGGCGGTGCGCATGGCCCGCACTCACCAGTCCAAGCTCCCGGAGGTGGTGCAGATGCTCCAGCAGCAGGGCGGCAAGGTCGAGCTTCCGGAAGGTTTCACCGAAAAGCTCTCCGCCACACTGGACGAGCAGTTCCGGGTCCACATGACGCACCTCGCGCAAGCCTACTCCGATTTTGAGGCGAAGCGCAACGAGGTCGCCATCGAGTTCCCCATCCACCAGAAGGTGTTTCAGGCCGAAGCCTACCTCACCAAGAAGTACCCCAGCACCGAAATCCACTTCTTCACGAACATCCTCCGCAGGCAACGCGGCGGGCAGCACACGCCCTTCCTCGTCTCCCCGGAAGGCAGCATGGCCTACTCGAACATGCTCAACGACTTCCTGCTCAATCCCGCAGTCGTGCTGTGCGGGGTCACGCCGATGCCCTTCGACCTGCCCTACGAGTTTCAGGTCTTGCAGCAGATCGGAGTGTTTCCCGAAGACGAGTGGCAACTCACGCAAACGACCCCCGCCCCCACGGACGAGAACGGTGAGAAAGCCGGGGAGGACTTGGTGGAAACGTTTGCATTGAAAAAGCTGCCAAGCTGGGGCGAGACCAAGATTCCGCGCAAGAAGTTCCTCGAACATGCGACCCCGATCTTTTTGCGGGAGAGCGAGAAGGTCAGTCACCGCAACCTGCCCAAGGCCCTGCTCAACTGCTGGTGGCTGGAAATGATCGTCTGCCTCGACAAGGAGGACGACCCGCCGACCAGCCTCACGCGCCTGCTCTGGAACCCGGATCAGCGTTACTTCATCAGCGAAGAGTTGGAAGGCTCGCTGGTGGAAGGGCTTCGGCAGTTGGAAACGGACTTCCCGGAACTGCCGCTCGACCCGTGGTGGCTCAAGTTCACGGAAATGCTCGCCCGCTTCGAGAGCTACGAGCAGCCGGAGGAAGCCGAGCAGGACTTTGCGCTCGACACCCTTTCGGTCACGCAGAAGCAGATCATCTTCTGCTT
Organism: uncultured Pseudomonadota bacterium; assembly: GCA_964597275.1. Lineage (GTDB taxonomy): Bacteria > SAR324 > SAR324 > SAR324 > NAC60-12 > UBA8110. The sequence continues at coordinate 25,835 of CAZQXS010000038.1, forward strand.
TGCCCAGCACATCCGGATTTCGGACGTCATTGACTACGGCAACGACGGCAAGGCCATCTGGATTGACGACTCCGCCAATTGGCGCACACGGGCAATGATCGCCTTCTACAACCTCTTCTTCAGCGACCCGGAAGAGCGGCTGGAACTGATCCGCTTCTCGCAGGGACGCGACGACGCAGGCAACCGCACCGAGAAAATCCTCAAGAAGCTCTTTCTCGAATCCATGCAGCGCACCGAGAAAAAGCTGTGCAGCATCGGACACGACAACGGCGTGGGCAACATCGCCCAGCACCTGCTCAAGGTCGGGGACGGTTCGGCAGACATGGACAACGCCAAGAAGTTCCTTTCGCCACTGCTGGCCGTGGTCAACCAGCGGGTGGCCATCGAGGACCGCAAGGTGCTGCTCAAGGTGAAGCGCAAGCAGCCCATGAACGCGCTGGAGAAGATGCAGGCACGCAACATCTATCAGGACCACCAAAAGCTCAAGAGCGTGATGGGCAACGTCTCGGACTACTTCCGGCAGTCCGGGATCGAACTCAACGAAAGCTGGGTCCGCAAGACCATCGAAGGTTCCAAGGTGCAGATCGCCGGGGACACGCTGGAAAACGTCATCTTCAAGTACCACTTCGAGCGCAACTTCGAGCGCAAGCCCTTTCAGGTGCCCCTGCCTATTTCCAAGAGCCTGAGCATCCCCCGGAGTCGCGTGAAGGTGGAGTTCAACCAGCAGAACGGCAAGTGGAGCTTCAGTTCCATGCTCAGTCGCGCCGAGGCCTCCGGGGGCGGAGCGGGACGCAATGCTGATACCGTCATGCCGATGTTTGACGCGCATCTCGTGGAAGGCATCGCCCGTTGCGTCTTCAGCGGCTACCTTGGCTTTTCCAGCCGCAACCTTTCGTCCTTCGAGAAACCTCCGGCCACCGCCCGCAGCGAGGTCGCCACCAATCCCGTGACCCCGCAGGCGCTCTTCAACCTCGCCTCCGAGATCAAGGAGTTCTTTGCGCCCATGCACGCCTCGTCGCAGGAACTGCTGGAGAACGTTCACTACATCAAGGATGTCTTCATCGCCTGCCACGTCAACCGCTTCAACATGCTCTCGCTGATCATCCGGGACAACATGGGCGAGCAGTTTGTGTTGAGCTTCGACATCCGCGACATCAAGGTTCCGAAAATCCCCCCGGATCAGAAGATGGGGCACGACGAGGAACTGCCGCGCTTCTACCTGCGGCTTTACAGCAAGCAGTGCCGCATGCTCTTCCTCAAATACCTGGCGGCGTTGAAAATCCCCCTGCTCGCGTCCCATCCGCCAAGGCTGCGCATTTGGGTGGGGTACGGCAAGTTCGACGTTCCGGTTGCACCCAAGTTCACGCAGGTGTATGTCAACGGAGTCGCCAACACGCTCTGGCCGCACAACGCCATCGGCACCCGCGAGCATCTCATCCCGCCGCCGCTCTCGGAAAGCTTCGACAGCATGGGCCGCCATGCCGTCAACGAACTCAGCGCCGGGTGAGCGTTCGCTTATTTTTCTGGACTTTTTCGGAAAAGTGAGCCATCAATAATCAGCAGGAAAACCACTCGTTTCTTTACCTCAAGAGGATTCATGGCACGCAAGATCGAAGAAAACAAAAGCACTCCCAACATCAACTTCATGGCGTTCCAGAAGAGATTGCTTGGCATCACAGTCGAGATCAAGGAACACAACAAGAAATCCCCCCTCAAGAAGATGCTGGGAGGCCGCAAGAAGGAGAGCAACCATGTGGACGGCAGCATCATCGCTAGTGCCTGTGAGGGCAATGCCGAGGTCAAGAAGCTGGTCGGCAAGCTCAACAAGGAGCCGACCGACTCGGTTTCGCGGGTCCAGTTGGTCAATGCCGTGGTCAACCACAGCAAGGATCACCACTTGGACACCCACCGTGACCTCATGCTGCAAGCCGCCGTGCCGATCTACTTGGGCGACATCACTCCGGTGTTTGTGCAGGCGAGCATTGTCACCTACAAGACCTACCTCGAAAAGCTCCAGAACGTTCACAAGCAGAACATGATGGCGATCAAGTCGTCCGTGTTGAAGAATGTCAACATGAGCGGGATTGACGTGAACGATGAGGCCGACGACGAAAACCTGAAGAACTCCGAGGCCATGCTCACCGAGATCAACGTGGGAGAATCCTTGGTGGGGCAGGTGGACGACCTGCTCAAGGCGATGCAGAGTCGTCCCATGACCACCACCTTGTCCCGCGAGGAGTTGGAGGAGGTGACCGCAGACGGCAAGGCCGCCGCCAGCTTCTTCGGCGGAGGTGAGGACGAGAACAGCAAGCAGAAGGAGAACGTGGTCATCGGCAAGACCGTGCAGGTGATCGAATCCATCAAGCAGATCCCGCTGCTTCAGGGAGCTGGGCTGGAACTGGCGCAGGCGATGGGGCGCATTGACAACAAGATCACCTATCCGCTTGTGATGGAGGGACGGCTCTACATGCAGGCGCTCAAGTATCACCTGCTGCGCATCGAATCTGGAGACAAGTCCTCCCGCGAGAACATGGCTCCGACCTTCAACATGGCGGTGGTCTCCTACCGTCGTGCCATCAAGCTCGTCTCCAAGACCAATCCCAAGAAGGGCGATCTTCCCGTCCTCACCGAGTTTGCCAACCTCACGCAGTACGGCTTTGTCCACCGCGACCTGATGCGCTTTACCAAGGATGGCGTGAAGCAGCTCATGAAGTTGGGCAAGGACACGATTGACGCGGCGGTCACGGTGGACCAGAGCTTCATGCCGCTCCAGAAGCGGGTGGAGAGCGCCATCAACCAGCTTGAGCGGGCGGAAGAAGAAGAAGCCTACGACGATTGATCACCGGATGTGGACGGACTTCTCCAACGCCTCAGCGCAACGCTCATCCGGCATGAACTGGTCCGTCCCGAAAGCCGGGTTCTCGTCTGTGTGAGCGGCGGCAGCGATTCGATTGCCCTGCTCCATCTCCTCCAGCGTCTCGCCCCGCGCCACCGCTTCCAACTCAACGTCGTCCATTTCAACCACCAGCTTCGTCCGGAGGCCGAGGCGGACGCCCGCTTCGTCCAGAACGTGTGCGCGGATTTGGAAGTTCCCTTTCAGCTTAAAACCAGCACCTCCCTTGCGCACGAAACCTCCGGGGTGCAGGCCAAGGCGCGGGAGTGGCGGCGGGCGGAGTCTTTGGAACTGGCGCAGCAACTTGGTGCGGAGTGCATCGCCACCGCACATCAGGCAGACGATCAGGTGGAAACGTGGTTGCTCAAGTGGCTGCGGGGGGCGCATCTCTCCAGGCTTCAGGGCATGGACTGGTCCGACCCGCCTTTCATTCGCCCACTGCTGGACTGCACCCGTCAGGAACTCCGCGACTTCCTGCTTCGGCACCACCTGCCGTGGCGCGAGGACGAATCCAACCAAAGTCCAAAATACCTGCGCAACCGAGTCCGCAACGAACTGATTCCCTTGCTCAACGAACTCTCCCGCAACGGCCTGACCCAGCACCTGCGGGACTTGGAAACGCAGAGTGCGCATCTGCGGGACTGGCTTGGTGCGCAGTCGGTTTTGAAACCGGAGGGCACTGCATCCGTTTCAGAAGATCAATTGCCCGTCACGGCTTTGGCCGACCTCCCGGAACTGGTGCAGCAGGAAGTGTTGCATCGTTTCCTCACGGAACGCTCCGGCCTCACGCTGCCATATCGCCGTCTGCTGGAACTGCTGAAACTGCTACGGACCAATCCGGGCGTGTGGGAATTTCCTTTGGAGAAGGGCTGGCGTGTTCAGCACCGCTCCGGCATACTGGAACTCACCTGCCACTCTGGAACCACACACTTGCCCGACTGACTCACACGCATGACTTTCCGGATAAACTTTTCCGTTCGTCCTGAGCTTGTCGAAGGGCGCTCCCCGTTCATGCTTCGACAAGCTCAGGACGAACGGGGAGCGCAGCATGTCATCGAACGGGGTAACAGGGTTGGTGTGTTGCGCAAGTCCTGCTGGTTGCTCGCCCTGCTGCTAGGGCTTGCCGCA
>CAZQXS010000039.1:0-29125 GCA_964597275.1 uncultured Pseudomonadota bacterium
GCTGTTGTAGCGGTTGTCGCCCATCACAAACAGCTTCCCCTCCGGAACCGTCACGGGTCCAAAGTTGCTGATGCGGTCGCCGCCCAGCGCAAGCCGCTGCTTGCCCTCAAAAAAGGCATACGGCTCATCCAGCCGCTCTCCGTTGATGAAGACCTGATCCTCGCGGATTTCCAGCGTCTCGCCCGGAAGCCCGATGGTGCGCTTGATGTAGTCAATCGAGGGATCGCGGGGATAGGGGAAGATCACAATGTCGCCGCGCTCCACAGGTTGGGACAGCAACTTGTCATCCGTGAAGGGCAACCACGCACCATAGGAGTACATGGAGGCGAAAATGTGGTCGCCAATCTGGATGGTCGGCAGCATGGAGCCGGAGGGGATCTTGAAGGGGGCGACCACGTAGGTACGGACGATCCCCGCCACGATGAGCGCAAACAGCAACGCCTCCACCCACTCGCGGATCGTGCGGTTCGGGATCATGCGGTCCAGCCGGAAGTAGCCCTTGGCCTGCCGCAGGATCAGCGACTCCTTCTGCCGGAACTCCCCCGCAAGCGGCAGGGCGTACACCTGCTCCAAAAAGGTGTCGGCAGAATCAAAGACGCGCTCCTCCAAGGGTTCGAGGCTGCGCACCGCATCCTCGCTGAGGCCGTGCTTGCGGAGGCTGTTGAGCGACTTGTACGAAAGTTTGTAGGTGGTGATCATGAAGCCGTGCCAAAACAAGACAAACCCACATTTTGGCGTGATGGGAGAAAATAGTAAAGTCGGACGTGCCCGACACTGCCGGGGAGTCCGCAACGATCACGCCTCCGGAGTCCCGCAGGGGCGGTTGGCGTATCCCGAAAAATATGCCAAGCTAGTATATCAGCTTTGCCACACACCCTCATGAGCCAACTTTTTAGTCCCTTCACACTACGCAACCTGACGCTGGAGAACCGCATCGTCGTCTCGCCGATGTGCCAGTACCTCTGTCACGGCGACGGCGTGATGCACGACTGGCACCTGATGCACTTGGGGCAGTTGGCGATGGGCGGCGGGGGATTGCTCTTCACGGAAGCCACGCACGTTTCTGCGGTGGGACGCATCACGCCGCGCTGCGCCGGACTTTGGAACGATGCGCAGGAATCGGCAATGACGCGGGTCATTGGTTTCTGCAAAACCCACGGTGTTGCCAAAACCGCCATCCAACTCGCCCACGCCGGACGCAAGGCATCCACCCACACTCCCAGCGACGGCGCCCAGCCGCTGACCAACGACGAAGGCCGCTGGGCCACGCTCGCTCCCTCACCAATTCCCTACGCTCCGGACTGGCCCATTCCGGAAACGCTGGACCGTGCAGGGATGGATGCCGTCAAGGCGGAGTTTGTGGCGGCGACCGAACGCGCCGCCCGCGTTGGCCTGGACCTGTTGGAACTGCACAGCGGACACGGCTACCTGCTCAACCAGTTCTTCTCGCCGCTTTCCAACCAGCGTCAGGACGAGTACGGCGGCTCGCTGGAAAATCGGCTCAAGTACCCCTTGGAGGTGTTCGAGGCCGTGCGCAAGGCGTGGCCTGCCGAGCGGCCAATGGGGGTCCGGATCAGCGCGATTGACTGGGTGGAGGGCGGCACCACCCTTGAGGACACCATCACCTACACCGCCGCCCTCAAGGAACTCGGCTGCGACTTTGTGGACATCACCACCGCCGGACTTGATTCGCGGCAGCGCATCCGCTTGGGCAAGGGCTATCAGGTGCCCTTCGCCTCGGCAGTCAAGAAGGCGGTGGACCTGCCCGTGATGGCGGTGGGCATGATCATCGAACCGCAACAGGCCGAGGCGATCATCGCCGACGGCCACGCAGATTTTGTGATGCTGGCGCGGGGCATGATGTACAACCCGCGCTGGGCGTGGCACGCCGCCCACGCATTGGGTGCAGAAACCGCCTATCCCGCGCAGTACGTCCGCTGCACCCCGAAACGCTGGCCGGAAGCCTTCGATCTGGTCAAGGAGCCGCGCATCGCAGGCGACCAACGGGCTTGAGTGATCGTCCTCGCTCCATGAACTCACCCAGCCAGCACCTGTTGCAGCGGGCCTTGCAGTGCCTGCTGGAGTCCGTTCCCGAAGCCAAGGTGCAGGCCGTGCATCAGTTGCGCAAGGACTGGCAAGGCGGCGACCTGTCGCTCCAGCCGCTGGACCACGAACTGCCTGAAGTTCCCGGACGCCCCGACCGTCCGCAACTGGTCGCCCCCCGCGAGCTTCCCAAGCGCAAGCTCGGCTCTGAAAAAGGACGGGCCGCGCTCATCCACGCCCTCGCGCACATCGAGTTCAACGCCATCAACCTCGCCTGCGACGCGATCTGCCGCTTTCCCGGACTGCCCCGCGACTACTACGCGGACTGGCTTCAGGTTGCGGACGAGGAAGCCCTGCACTTCACGCTCTTGCAACAGCGGATGGCTGCTCACGATTGCGCCTATGGTGATTTTCCGGCTCACAACGGACTCTGGATGATCGCCATGCAGACCGCGGCGGACCCGCTCCACCGCATGGCCCTCGTGCCACGGGTGATGGAGGCACGAGGCCTGGACGTGACTCCCGGAATGATCGAGAAGTTCGCCGCCCTTGGAGATGACGAAACTGCCGAGGTGCTGCGCATCATTTGGCGGGACGAGATCACGCACGTCGCCATCGGCACCCGCTGGTTCCAGCACCTGTGTTCGCAGCAGAGCCTTGACCCGGAAGCAACGTACTTCCGGCTCCTGGAGCAGTACTTGCGAAACGCGGTGCGCGGCCCCTTCCACCGCAAGGCCCGGACCCAAGCCGGGTTCACCGAATCCGAACTGGACCGTCTGGAACAGGTCGGCGCTTCTGCACAATCTCCCGAAACCCGCTCTGCATGAATCTCTCACCCCACTCGCTCGGCCAGCGCTTCAACCGCCAATTCCGTCCCGGAGGCAAGGTGTTTTACGGCTGGTGGATTGTAGCGGCGGCGTGTGGGGTGCAGTGGCTGGCAGGCACCCTGTGGGTGCATTCCTACGGTGCCTACACCGTGCTGCTGCACGAGGAGTTCGGCTGGAGTATGACGGCGCTCTCCGGTGCCTTTGCGCTGACCCGCGTGGAGTCCGGCATCCTCGGCCCGTTGCAAGGTTGGCTGGTGGACCGCTATGGGCCTCGCGTGATCCTGACCATCGGCAATGTGCTGTTCGGGCTGGGCTTTCTCTGGTTCAGCCAGATCGGCTCCCTGCTCACCTTCTACCTCGCCCTGTTCCTGCTGGCACTGGGGGCGAGCCTGGGCGGGTTCTTCACTCTGATGGTCGCCCTCGTCCACTGGTTCGACCGCCACCGCACCTCGGCAGTGGCCTTTGCACAAATGGGCTTTTCCTTGGGAGGACTCAGCATCCCGCTGCTGGTGTTTGGGCTGGAGCGCTACGGCTGGCGCACGATGGCAGCCTGCTCCGGGGTTTTGATCCTGGGAGTTGGGTTGCCGCTCGTTCAACTCGTCCGCCACCGCCCTGCTCAGATCGGGGAACATCCCGATGGCCTTGTCCCGGAGTCCCAAGGCGAAACCCGTCAGGCTTCCCGCAGAAAGCACACCCAGCACACCTGGAGGCAGGCAGTCCGAACTCCGTCGTTCTGGCTACTTTCCGCAGGGCACGGGCTGGCGCTGGTCACGGTCTCCACGGTCATCGTCCACACCATTCCCCACCTCACCAACGGGTTGGGCCATTCGCTGGCGATCGCCGGGGCCTGGTTCGGGATCATGACCGGCTGCCAACTGCTGGGTCAGTTCCTTGGCGGGCCGCTGGGGGACCGCTTCAACAAGCGGCTGCTTTGCGTGGGTTGCATGATCGCCCACGGCGTGGGGCTGGGGTTTCTGATCCGGGCAGACAGCCTGCTGATGCTGGGGGCGTTTGCCGCATTCTACGGCATTTCCTGGGGCATCCGAGGGCCGCTGATGATCGCCATCCGTGCAGATTACTTTGGCTCCAAGTCCTTCGGCACGATCACCGGGATTTCCTCCTTGGTCGTGATGATGGGCATGATGAGCGGTCCCATCTTCTGCGGAATTCTGGTGGACTACTTCGGCAACTACGAAATCGCCTTTTCCGCCATCGCCACCACGGCCTTCCTCGGCAGCCTGTGCTTCTGGCTGGCCACGCCTCCCAACACCACGACCGTTCCGGCAACAGCACTGGCCACGGATCCCCCGCAGGCCTGAAGCACCAAGCCGCTTGCTCGTCACTTGCCTTTTTCGAGCAAGCGGTTTATTTGGTATTGGTGTCGTAGTTCCATTCACCACCATCACCAACACCCCTGGTCCAGAGCAAGCGCATGGAAACCGAACGAAAACTGAGCGCCATCTTCGCCTCCGACGTGGTCGGCTTCAGCAAGATGATGGCGACCAACGAGCAGAAGACCCTGGAGGTGCTTCAGCAGCGCCGAGAGGTGATTGACAGCCTGATCGGGGATCACAACGGCAAGGTCTTCGGCAGTGCCGGAGACAGCGTGATTGCGGAGTTCCCTAGCCCCATCAAGGCGACCGAGTGCGCCGTGCAGATGCAAAACCAGATGAAGGCGCTGAACGAGGGCACCCCGGAAGGCGAGCAGATGGTCTTCCGTGTTGGCATCAACGTGGGGGACGTGATGGCGACAGCAGACAACCTCTTCGGGGATGCCGTCAACATCGCGGCCCGCTTGGAGGCCGCCGCACAACCCGGAGGGATTTGCCTCTCCAAGGCGATGTTCGAGATGATCAACCAGAAGGTGCAGGTCTCCTTTGAGGATGCGGGACAACTGGAACTAAAGAACATCCCCCAGCCCGTGCAGGCGTACTTCGTGGTCTTGGGGCTGGAAGGCACACGCTACCTCCAGTACAGTGAAGCCCCACAAGCCAAGGTGGAGGCCGCCGAACCTGGTTCGCTGGCGGTGATGCTCTTCAAGAACCTCAGCAAGGACGAGGAGCAGGGGTACTTCTGCGAGGGCTTCTCGGAAGACCTGATCTCCGCGCTCTCCAAGTACCGCAAGCTGATGGTGGTGTCCGGAAACGCCAGCTTCTCCTATCGCGATCAAAACAAGTCCCCCAAGGAGATCGGCAAGGAACTGGGCGTGCGCTACCTGCTGGAGGGCAGTGTGCGCAAGCTGGGGTCGAGGATGCGCATCAGCACCAGCCTGATTGCCTCCGACCGCGAGAACACCGTCTGGTCCGACAACTTCGACACCACGCTCGATGAAATCTTTGACGTGCAGGACGAACTGGTGGAGAAGATCGTCTATACCCTCGTGGGGCGTGTCGAAGCCGACGAGGCGCAGCAGTTGACCACCAAGCCCCCGGAAAACCGGACGGCCTACGACCTCGTGCTGCAAGGGCTGGAGCATCACCGCAAAGCCGGGGTCTCCCAAGAACACGCCGAGCAGGCCGTGAGCCTGTTTGAGCAGGCGATTGAAGCCGATCCCAACTACGCCCGCGCCTATGCTTGGCGGGCCTGCGCTTTAGGGTGGAAGCACGATTGGAACCCTGAGCAGTATGGTGAGAACTGGCGGGATCCCGGCATTGCGTCTGTGACCAAAGCACTGGAGCTTGACCCCAACGACCACGAGGCCCATCGCATCATGGGCAGTATTTCCATGTTCAAGCGGGATTATGAGAAAGCACGGCACCATCACGCCCGCGCCGTCGAACTCTGCCCCAGCGACGCCTACATCCTCGGCAAGAACGCCGCCACACTGGTCTATTACGGCGAGCCGGAAGAGGCACTGGAGTCCGTGCAACGCGCCGTGCGCATCAACCCCTTCTGTCCGGACGACCTGTTGCTGGACGAGGGCATGTGCCACTTTTGGATGGGGAACTTCAACGAGGCCGTGGACAGCTTGCAGAAAATCAAGCAGCAAGGGCGGGACAGCCTCTGCTACCTCGCGGCGGCCTACGCCAAGTCAGGCGACACCGAGAAGGCAAAAGACACCCTGCGGCAGATCGCCCAGAAGTCTGACAAGGCCGTGGAGGCGTTCCTAGTCGGCGAGCCTTACAAGGATGCCAGCCGCACGCAGGAACTCCGCGAGGTCTTGGAGAGCCTCACCGCCTGAGCCGGGAGTCGTACCGCCGTGAGCAGCAAAGGCCAATTGACCAGATTCATGTCGATTCCAAAGGGCTTGGGGTTGTGTTCGTTTGAGAACGGAAATGTTCGGCAATCCGCTCTCGGGTCGTGACCCAGATGCGGTCATGCCTGCCAACGTGTTCCAAGAACTGCTCCAGCGCCCAGATTCGTCCGGGCCGTCCAATGATCCGCAGGTGGAGTCCCAGCGACATCATCCTTGGTGTGCGCTCGCCCTCGCGGTAAAGCGTGTCAAAGGTGTCCTTGGCATACTTCAGCCACATGTCTGGAGTGTAGGCCGCACTCAGCCAGAGCTTCATGTCGTTCGTGTCCAACTGATAGGGCACCACCACCAGTTCCGGGTGGGCCGGATCCACAAACGGGACATCCCCGGAGTAATCATCCATGTGGTAGGTGTAGCCCTCTTCCGCCAGCAAACGCCGCGTGTTGTCGGTGTGCAGGTAGCGCGAGAGCCATCCTGCCGGACGGCGTCCGCAAGTGCGCTCGATGGAGCGGGCGGCCTCCCGAATAAAGTTGCGCTCCTCCTGCTCGTCCATCTTGAACTGGTGAATCCACCGCAACCCGTGGGAACACGGTTCGTGCCCCAACTGCATGATGGCCACCGCCAAATCTGGGCAGGCTTCCAGAGACTGGGCCGCAACGGTCCATGTGGCCGGCACATCGTGTTTTTCCAGCAACTCCACCACCCTTGGGGCACCCGCCTTGAGGCCATAGCGGTAGTTGCTCTCGTTCCCGTAGTTTCGTAAGGGAGCCTTGACATACACCCCCAACTCGTCCACTGGCTCCATGCCCTTGTCGCCACGGGCGATGCTCAGTTCCGAACCTTCCTCAACGTTGATCACAATGGACAAGGCCAGTCGCGCCTCATCCGGCCAAGTGATGGATTCCTGTTTCATAACGGAGTTCTGGAAATTGATGTGCGTCAATTCGCCTTCAGCGATCATCTAGGGCCAGCACCTCAACCAACGTGCGGGTGCAGGACAAAAGGTGAACATCATGCCCCTGATGCCCCAGCAACTGCAACCCCAGCGGCAGTCCTTCCGAAGTTTGCGAAAACGGCAATGCCACCGCCGGGCGTCTCGTGAGATTGGCGGGGGCGGTGAAATCGGCGAAAGCGGCGGGGGCGGGGGTCTCAAACGAGTGAGGCGGGGTTGGCGTCACCGGAGTCAGCACCGCGTCCACTCCGGACCAGCACTCCTGCACACGGTTCGTCAGTGCCGTCAGTTGAGCCTCAGCCTCCCGGAGTCCTTGGGGTGAGAAATCCCGGCCATAGGTCAGCAGTTCCGCCAGTGCCGAAGACACCCATTCTGGATGCGAGTCCAGCAGCCAGCCATACCTCGCATAAGCCTCAACTTCGCAAAGCGCAAGTCCGGCTCTCCGCAAGCGCGAGGGCTGCTCCACCCACGACACCGACACGGTTGGCACTCCGGAGCCTCGCAACGTGGACACGGCAGAGCGATAAGCGGTCACGACCTCAGGGTGGCATCCCTCCAGCCCGGAGTCCTCCAGAATGCCCACTCGCAAGGATTCCGGTTGCAGGCAAGACACTTCCTCGGTCAACCCCGCGAGCGACAGGCCATACTCCAGCAAGTCCGTCAGGTTGCTGGCCAGCAAACCCACCGTGTCCAGCCGTTCGCTCAGCACCTCCAGCCCATGCAGGGGAACGCGTCCGGGGCTGGGCTTGTAGCCGTAAACCCCGCAGCATCCTGCCGGAATCCGCACCGACCCCATCGTATCCGTCCCAAGCGCCAGCGGCACCAACCCTGCGGCAACGGCTGCCGCAGACCCGCCCGATGACCCTCCGGGCGAGATTCCAGCCCGCCTTGGGTTGTGGCAGCGTCCAAACCACGGATTGTCGCTGGAGGTGCCCAGCGCCGCCTCGTGCAGGTGGCACTTGCCGACGAGTACCGCCCCGGACGCTTTCAAATCGGCAAGGCACTGCGCGTCAAATTCGGCAACCCGCTCACGATAAGCCACCATGCCGTTGGTCCACGGCAGCGCCTTGGCCGCAAGGTTGTCCTTTGCGCCAAACGGAACTCCGTCCCACGGCCCCAGCGCCTTGCCTTGGGCATAGCGGTCTCGTGCTTGTTCGGCAGCAACCCGTGCGCCTTCCGGGTCCAGCGCGAGGAATGCGCCGTTGCGGTCGGCTTTGCAACGCTCTAGGCAGTCCTGAATCACGACAACAGGGTCGGCCCGTCCGCTGCGGTAGCCCTCGACCAAGGCGGAGGCGCTCACGCAAACCTCGTGTCGAGTAGCCGGAGCGGCTTTTGGCGGTGATCAATCTGTGTGAATTCCGACGTTCCCCGGATCGGCACCAACTCCACCTGCACCCCAAGGCCCAGCCCGGTTTTCAGCAAGTCGGCATAGCTCGCTTGCAGTTCGTCCGCAGGCTCCCCCGACACCTCCACCAGCACCCGCAGCTCATCCCGTCCCGCCGCATCGCGCTCCACCACGCAGATGAACTCCCCACCAAACTCCGGACGATGCTCCAGCACCTTGCCCACGGCATGGGGGAAGAGGTTGATGCCCCGCAACTTCACCATGTTGTCGGAACGTCCCAGAAACCCGGCGATGCGCTTGAAGACCATGCCGGAATCGTTGGTTCCAAGGCGTTCTGCGGACACGTCATGCGTGTTGAAGCGGATCACCGGGAAAATATCATCCTTGTACAAGCAGGTGCAGACCATGTCTCCAGACTGTCCCGACTCCACGGGCTGGCCGCTTTCCACCTCCAGCAATTCCAGATAATGCGCGTCTTCCCAGACATACAGCCCGTCGCGTTCTGGCCCTTCTCCAGCAATGCTGCCCGTGTCGCCCACTCCGTACCAGTCAAAGGCCCTGGCCCCGCCCCACGCGCTTTCCACCGCGCCCCGGTCCTCCATCCCCAAGTGTCCGCAAATCAGGCGCACCTGCAAGTCCTCGCCGGGCATCCAGCCCTGCTCCCGCGCCACCGTGGCGAGCTTGCGCAGGTAGTCCACGAACCCTACCAGCACCGTTGCGCCAAATTCCCGGATCAGCCCGACCTGCCGCTCCGACGGCGTTTCCAGCCCCGTGCCTGCCGAAATGAAGAGCGCGTTGGTGAAGTGGGTCACGGCCTCGCGGATGTAGTGACCACCGTTGATGGTGCCGTGGCCGTACACGGAATGCATGACATCACTGTCCCGAAGACCCTGCCACTGGTACATGCGGGCCACCAGCAGGTTGGCCACCTCGCGCCCCTTGGGGCCGAAGGTCAGCACCTGCGGATTTCCGGTGGTGCCGGAGGTGGTGTGCAGAATCACTGGAGGTCGGGCTTCCCCTGTCCCAAGCTCGCATCCCGAAAAATCCCCGAACGGCGGGTGGGCCTCGATGGAGGCCATCAGGTCGGATTTGTCGTAAACCGGGAGCTTGGGCAAATCGTCCAACCCACCGAGGTCTCCGGGTTCCAGTCCCTCAGCCGACCACAATCGTCGGTAAAACGGCACCTCCCAGCCGCGCTTCAGGAGCTTCTGGAACCGCTGATCCTGCAATGCCCAAAGCTCGTCGCGGCTCATGCGGGTGTAGCGCTCCAGAAACGCCGCCCCCATCGGATAGTCCGAGAGCAGGCTCGGCAGGTCAAGATGATCGAAGTAGGTCTTCGAGGCCATCGCCGTTCAACCTTCGGAACTGTGGAATGCTCGGAGCAGATCGTGAGCCGATGCGGCCTCCGGAAACGTGAACAACTGCTCCCATTGCGACCTGCGATCCGACGGGCCAGCAATGCCGCCAAAATCGAGGCAACCGGAAAACTTCTGGAACTGCGCTTCTGCGGACAAGGGAGCGGATGGACTGCCATACACTTCGACGGTTGCTTTTTCCAGCAGGCGACCATCGCGGGTCTGCACCTGTAGGCGCTGTGGGACAAGCGCGTTGGGGTCGTCGTTTCCATCCTCCGCAATCCGTAGCTTGGCCGCCGCCTCGTGCCACGCCTCCCCGGTGTACCAGCCCTCGTCATAAGAGTGCAGGTCAATCGGCCCTTTCAGCAAGCGGGTGCCCACCAGAAACGGCAGGCAAAGCCGGGCTTGCGCCAAGCTCAGCCCCGTCTCCCACGAGCGCCCCACCAGTCGCTTGATGAGCGGAGGGACAAACGCCGTGAGCGCCTGCACGTCCTGCGGGTCCAAGTTCTGCTCCGTGAGAATGTCCTCCAGCAGCCGCAGGATTCCATGCGAAGCACGTCCGGAGGGATAGGGCTTGTGCGCCAGTTCCGCAATCGCCCACACCCGCCCCAAGCGCTCGGCGCTCGGCTGCAAGTCCCACTGCCCCTCGATCAGGTTCAGGAAGCCAAACGGACCTTCGAGCACATCATGCGGTCCCGAACACCCTGCGCTGGCCATGTCCCACGCCAAGACCGCGTTGCGGGCCGCAATCCCAATCTGATACGCCAGAGCGGGACTGCCCTCCAGGTGCGCCTGCATGTTCCCGGAAACGTGGGAGTAGGCAAGGCCCAATGCGTTTTTCAGGGTCGTGCGGTCGGCGTCATGCGCCTTGGCAAGGGCCAGTACCGCCCCCATCAACCCAGCGGTGGCGGGCCGGAAAAACCGCATGGGCGTCCGGCTGGCGATGCCCAGCCCCGCCGCAACCTCCACCCCGGCGACCACCGCTTCCAAGAGCTTTGACCCCGAAACCGGACTGCGCTGGCAATCGGACAGCAAGGCGCCGGAAACCACGGACATGGCATGCACCACCGCCTGCTCATGCACGGCATCGAACTCCTGGCAGTGAATCTGGAATCCGTTGACAAATGCTGCTTCTGGCGCGGAAAGCCTCACTCCGCCCCCAAGCGGCTCGCACTTTCCCGGCCCCCACGCCTGAGCCAGCGACCGTAGCCGCTGGGTGTCGGGAAGCCGTGCGGCGGACAGGCCCACCCCGACCGTGTCGGCCATGAAGACCACGGCCCGCTCCCGGACCTCTGGGGTCAGCTGCTGCCACGCGATGGCCTGCAAGTGATCCAGCAGTTGTTCAAGAAACTCGATGCGTTCGTTCATGGGGCTGTTACAAAAATTTCGGATAAGGGCGTGTCCAAGGGGGCTTGTAAAATCGCGTTGGCGAGTTCGGATACCTCTGGAAGGTTTCCAACTCCCCACTCCGCGAGGTCGTGGTACTTCTTGAGCAGGTCGTGATCCATCAAGGGCCATTCCGGATCTCCTTTGGCGTCGGCAATGCTCACCGTGGTCTCTCGCCCAGTTCCATCCGTGACCTTGACGGCGGAGCCAAAGTGCCCAGGGTAGGCACGGGTGAAGCTCGGCTGCACGCTGACCCTGACGCGGCGGCGCAGGGCCACCACCTGTGGGTCGGTGAGTCGGCTTTCCGCAAAATCCGCAGCTTTGACATCGCCCTGCAACAAAGCCACAGAAACGCAATGCTGCAACGAGAAGCGCCCTTCCCCCGGAGTGCGTGGCTCCGGCTGATTGCAAAAAGTCATCGCGTCGGCGTAGGTTTCCACCACCACCCCTCCAAGCTCGGCAACCGCAACGTCGCTGTGCAGCGCCAGCGCCGCATCAATCGCGGCATGGCAGTGACGGCAGGCGGGCCACGGCTTGAAGCTGACGGAGTGGATGGACCATTCCTCGCCTGAAAACATGGAATTTGGAGGAGGGCTTTGGGACAACACCTCCAGCCAGCCCTGCGGGCCTTCAAGGATTTCAGGAGACCCCGTGAATCCGAGTTCGGCCATCTCTGCGGCATGCGCTCCGCTCCGCCCCGCATGCACCAGATGCCACTGTTTGGTTGCAACATCGTGGTGCCGCATGTGCCACAAACCCCCGGACACGGACAGGCCATTGGCCAGAGCCGCGAGCGTCTGCAATGCAGTCAAGCTCCGGAGGCTGGAGGCAGTCACCGCCGCCGCCGCCATCCCCACCGTGGTGGTTGGATGCCAGCGGGCGTAGTGGAAACCGTCCAGCAGCACCCCTAGCCGTGCCGCCGCTTCGTACCCCCGGACGATGCCGAGCAAGGTGTCCTTCCACGAAACGCCCTGCTCCAGCCCAGCATAAACGGCAACGGGAACCACCACAGGCCCAGGATGCAGCAGTGCCGCACGGGCAAGGTCGTCCATTTCCAGCAGGTTGCCCAGCGCAGTTGCGTAAGTCTTGGCGGCCTCCGGCTCCAGCCGCCCTGCACCAAAGCTGGGGGTGGATCCGCGCTTTTTGGCGAGCGCGGATCGTAGCTGCTTGGCCAGTGGCTCCCGCGCCGCGCCCAGCACGCAGCCCACCCAGTCCAACACATGCCGCCGAGCCTGCTCCAGCGCAGCTTCTGGAACGGGGCGCTGGCAACGTGCCACCAGTTGCTCGGCAAGCGTCATGACGACTTCCGCAAACCGCCGTGTTCGTCCAACTCAGGGGCGGTGGTGGGCACGGCTCCGGGTTCGTTTGTGAATTTGAGGGGCGTGCCCAGCACCCGCTGTCCTTCCGGCCCCACCACCAGCATTTCTCGTGCGGCCAACTGCGGTTCGGCAAACGCCTCCACAAAATCCAGCACGGGTGCAAAGCAGACGTCCTTGCCGGCAAACCAGCGCACCCACTCGTCCCGAGTGCGAGTCTGAAACGTCGCCTGCAAAAACGCGATGGCGGGCTGCTGTTGCGGTCCAGCGGGAGCGAGACAGTTGTCGATCAAGTCTTCCCTCCCCAGTGCGCTGAGGAGGTTACGTACGAACTTCGGCTCCCGTCCGCCCAGCACGAGGTGCCGCCCGTCCTTGGTTGCGTACACGTTGTAAAACGCGGCTCCGCCCAGTGACCGCTGGGTGGCTGAGCGAACCACCTCGCCGTTAGCGAGGGCGGGTCCGGCAAAGTGCCCACACCACGGCAGCACGCTGTCGTACATGGCAAGGTCAAGGTAGTCGCCCCGCCCCGTGAGTTCACGCCCCAGCAGGGCCATCAGCACTCCGGAGAGTGCCGTCAATGAGGCCGACACGTCTGCGGCGGGAACCGCCGGAACCACGGGTTGGCGATCCCGGCCATCGTTCACGCTCATAAAGCCCGCAAACGCCTCCACCGCGATGTCGTGCGCGGGGTGGTGCGCCAAGGGGCCGTCCTGCCCAAAAGCAGAAATCGAGCAGTACACCAGCCGGGGGTTGAGGCTCGCCAATGTCTCGTAGTCCACCTTGAGGCGTTTGGCGACCCCCGGACGAAAGGCTTCCACAAAGACATCCGCTTCCTGCACCAGCCCGTAAAGCGCTTGCAGATCCTCCTGCTGCTTGAGGTCAAGGACGATGGATTGCTTCCCGCGATTCGTGGTACGAAACCAGACCGATTGCCCATGCTCGAAAGGCTCCATCTGCCGGGACGGATCACCTCCGGGGGGTTCGATCTTGAGGACTTCCGCCCCGTGGTCGGCCAGCATGGCCGTCATCATCGGCCCCGGCAAAAACAGGGACAGGTCCACCACACGGATTCCGGAAAGCTTGCTCACACCACGCCTTGGGTCTGCAATTCCAAGATTTCCGCTTCCGAAAAACCATAATCCTGCAAGATCGCGGTCGTGTGTTCCCCAATGGTGTGAGGTCCGCGACGCAAGGGCACCCGCGCCCCGTTCCACTTGATCGGGTTGGCGACCACCTGCATGTCTGGGCGGACGGGATGCTCCGCGGTCTGCACCATGCCCCCTTCTCGGATAAAGGGATTGCCCAGCGCCTCCTTGAGGTCGTTGATTGGAGCAACCGGGACTTTCCCCCGCAGGCGCTCCAGCCATTCCTCGGTGGTGTGTTCTGAAAAAATGCGGTCCAGTTCCTCTGTGATCTGCTCACGGTTTCGACGGCGTCCCGCCATGGTTTCATAGTCCGGGTTTTCCAAAAGCACCGGGTCGCCCAGCACTCCGCAGAGGAGGCTCCAGAATTTCTGAGTCTGGCACATCATGAAGAGCCAGCCGTTCTTGGTGCGGACCAGTTGGCTGGGGGTGGCGTCCGGATGCGCAGAGCGGGGCTGGCGGGTGAGGTCATGCTGCTCGTTGAGGTACCAGAGCGCGGGATAGGAAAGCTGGAACAGTGCAGTGTCCAGCAGCGAGACATCAAACTCGCCGCCCGTTCCGGAACTCCGGGCGTGATGCACCCCCATCATAATGGCAAACAACTGGTTCATGCCGGTCATATAATCCACCAGCGAAAGCCCCGCCCGCTGAGGCATGCCTCCCGGCTCTCCGGTCAGGTCCATCCAGCCGGCTTCGGCCTGCATGAGATAGTCGTATCCGGGCCACGAGGCCCGCTCGTTGTCACGCCCATACGCCGAGAGGTGAACGCAGACGATCCGGGGGTTGGCCGCCTGAAGGGCGTCATAGGTCAGTCCCAACTCGGCGGGCTTGTCGCCCCGCAGGTTGTTGGCAACCACATCCGCTTGGGTGGCCAGCCGATGCAGCACCTCCTGCCCCTTTTCCTGCTTGAGGTCCAGTGCGAGCGAGCGCTTGCCTTGGTTGAAGGACTGGAAGTAGAGGCTGTCTTCCGGCCCTAGCGAATTCGGCCCCGTAATGCGGGCGACATCCCCGCCTTGCGCTCGGCTTTCCACCTTGAGGACATCCGCCCCGAAGGTAGCCAGGTACTGAGTGCAGAAGGGCCCCGCCCCATAGACCTCCACGGAAATGACCGTGAGGCCGTTCAAGGGCAGGGCGGGTGGGTGGTCCATCTTCTCAAGGCGTGTCAAATCGAATTGCGCTTCAGCAGTTGCTTGGCGATGATGAGCTGCTGTAACTCGTTAGTCCCCTCGCCAATGCACATCAGCATGGCATCACGGTAAAAACGCTCGATCTCGTATTCCGGAGAGTAGCTGTAGCCTCCAAAGATGCGCATCGCCTCCTGCGAGCAGTACACCCCGGCTTCGGAGGCGAAGTACTTCGCCATGCCTGCTTCCATGTCGCAGCGCTCCCCCGTATCAAACTTGTTGGCCGCGCTTTCCACGAGCAGCTTGGACGCCTCCACGCGGGTGGCCATCTCGGCGAGTTTGAGCTGGATCGCCTGATGTTGCGCAATCGGCTTGCCGAAGGTTTCGCGTTCTTGCGCGTAGCGCACCGCCATCTGCAATGCGCCCTCCGCAATGCCCGCACCCCGTGCGGCCACGTTGATACGGCCCAGTTCCAAACCGCCCAGCACCTGCTGCAAGCCTCGCCCTTCCTCGCCGCCGAGCAGAGCTTCCGGATGCACCTGCTTGTTCTCTAGGGTGAGTTCGCAGGTGTCAATGGCGCGGTAGCCCAGCTTTTTCAGCTTCTTGGCGACATCGTAGCCCTGCCCCTTATGGCAGAGGAACGCGCTCATGCCCTTGTGCGCGGGCTGGGCGCTGAGATCGGTCTTGGCCAGCACCATCAGGCAGTTGCCGTACATGGAGTTGGTGATCCACATCTTGGTGCCGTTGAGTAGATAGCCCTGTTCGTTGCGGTCGGCCCGTGTGAGGATGGACTGCAAATCGGTGCCCGCATTGGGTTCCGTGAGCGCGATGCCCCCACGCAACTCGCCCGTCGCCATTTTCGGAAGCCACTCCTGCTTCTGTTCTTCGGTTCCGCAGCGTTCGATCGCCGAAGCCATGATGAGGTGGGAGTTGAACACCCCGCCGGGAACCATCCACGCCGACGTGACCTTGATGATGAGCTTGGCGTAGATCGAGGCGGGTAGCCCCATGCCTCCGTATTCCGGGGAAATCGTTGCTCCGAACAGCCCCAGTTCCTTCATGCGCTCGACCAATTCATGCGGATACTTGTCCTCCTGATCGTATTCGCGGGCAATTGGCTTCACCTCGTTCTCCACCCATTGGTCAATCATGTCGAGCAGCAGCTTCTCGTCCGCCCGTGTCCAGTTTCCGTTACTGGAAGTTTCCATCGTTTCCTCCTCAGTAGTGAATCTTGTCCTCCACGCTGTGTCCCTGTTTGGGGATCAGCATGGTGCGCTCAAAGGTGCAGATCACTGTGCCGTCCTGATTGAACCCGGTGGTCTTCACCGAGACAATGCCCGCCTCCGGACGGGATTTCGACTCGCGCTTGTCCAGCACTTCCGACTCGGCGGTCAGCGTGTCTCCGGCGTAGAGCGGGTGCGTGAGCTTGATGTCGGTCCAGCCAAGGTTGGCAATCGCCTTCTGGCTCACGTCCGTGACGCTCATGCCTGCCATCAGCGCGACCGTGAACGGCGAGCAGATGATGGTGCGCCCAAACTCGCTGGCCTTGCCGTACTCCTCGTCAAAGTGCAGCGGATGCGTGTTCATCGTCAAGAGCGTGAACCAAGTGTTGTCCGTCTCGGTGAGCGTGCGTCCGGGACGGTGTTCGTAGATGTCTCCCACCCGAAACTCTTCGTAGTAGCGGCCAAAGCTCTCGCGGTAGCGGTTTTCGGAAATCTGCTTCACGGCTTTCATGTCACGATATGGAATGTTTGGGATTACAAGGGGAACTTCACCTTCTGGAAAAGGCTCAACCAAAAATGCAGTCCTCACCACCATATCAGGATTCACGGCTCAGACAAAATCGGCCTGCTTTTTGACGGCAACCGCCCCCAGCAGGACCATCGCCACAATCGCACTGAGGATCAGCGCCCCGCCCAGCAGGCCCGCCCCGGTGGGGGTTTCGCCAAGGACGGCCCAAACGAGGAGGGGTCCGGCGATGACCTCGGTGAGGGAGAGCAGGGCGAGTTCCACTGCCAGAAGATGCCGCGAGCCTGCGGTGTACATCAGGAATCCCACGCCAATCTGGAAGAGGCCCATGCCGCTGCTGTAGATCGTGTCGAGCGGAAGCAGGATGAAACTTTCGGACTTGAAGAGGACGCCGAGGGTGGCAAACAGCGTGGCGAAGACGCTTGCGAAAAAAATGGCGGGGCGCATGTCCACCGTGCGCCGCGCCCGCAAAGAGATGGTGAGTCCGGAAAAGCCAAATGCAGCAGTCAACGCACACAGTTCCCCCAGCCCGCGCCCCAGCGCAAGCTCCTCGCCCGCCATGATCCCCAACCCCAGCGCGGCCACGCACATGCAAACCCAGGTGAGCAGCGTGATGCGCTCGCCCAGCAGCACCCGCCCCAGCAAGGCGATGATGAAAGGCCCGGAGGCCAAAATGAACATCGCGTTGGCCACAGACGTGTACTCCAAGGCAAGGATGTAGGCCGTGAAGGCCACCCCCAGGCAGAATCCCCCGACCAAGCCCGGAAGTCCGGCGCTGGAGAACGCCCGAAACACCTGCGTCCGATAGCGGAACCCCAGCCAGCAGGCCAGCATTCCCAGCAAGGCCAAGGAGCGGTAGAACAGCACCTGCCACGGCGATGCCTCCTCCATCAGCCGATAGATCAACCCGGAGGTGCTCCAGAAAATTCCTGCGAATAGCACGAGTGGAACGCCGACGGCCCGGTTGGGCTGGAACGGTATGGGGTCCGATTGGGGCATGAAAAACGTTTCAGAAACTGGTGTTTTGCAAAGGAATTGGGCAGGAGCGCCCGCATCCGCTAGACTGATGGAGGGCACTCTCCCCAATTCAAGGCAGTGGTCAGAATCCAGCTTGCCTTGTGACCGTTGCAGTTTCAACCCCAACCTGATTTTTCGAGAACACCCACCGTGATCTGGAGTCCCGTTTGAGGCCGTCCCTCACCGATTCCCTGCGGCTGGGCCTGCTCGGACTCACTTGGCTGGCGGCGGTCCTTCAGATTCTCTTTGGGGAAAGCGTGCTGGCCTTGACGCATCTGGGCGTTGTCCTGCTGGCCGTTTATTTTTTGCTGACCCTGCCCCGGCTCAAGCGCGAGAGCGTGGTCATTTTGCTGATGCTCACGCTGGTGGCGTGGCTGATGATGGACCACCTGCCGAGTGCGGAGGAAACCCTCGCGGGGGGACGCTTCATCCTGATCTTTGCCGGGCTGCTCCCCACGATGGCGCTGGTGCGAGCCACCGCTCGCACGATGCCCTCCGTGCAGCAAACCCAAACCGCTCTTGCAAACCTGCCCCCAGAGGCCTCCTCCGTGGGGCTGCAACTGGCGGGACACGCCTTTGGCAGCGTCATCAACACCGGAACCTTCGCCCTCCTGTCCGCCGCCCTGCCTTCCAACAGTGATGCACACCGCCGCAAGCTTGCCGCCGAAGCGGTCCTGCGCGGCATGAACACCTCCGTGACGTGGTCGCCCTTCTTCGTCGCGTTCGCCGTGGGGCAGGGCTTCATTGACAAGACCAACTCGTGGCTGGCCATCGGATTGGGGGGCATCACGGCCCTGCTGTTCAGCCTCGTGACTCTGCCGATCTTCACCCCAGGGCTGAATCTGGAGCGGGTCCGGATTTCGCTGGCCTGCCTGCAACCGATTGCCCTACGGCTGGGGGTGGTGTTGGTGGTAGTGCTGGGCGTGGCACTGATCTTCAACTTCACTGCGCTTTCGGCGGTGGTGATCGTGATGCCCGCGCTGGTGCTGTTGCACCTGCTCCGCAACTCCGGGCATCTCCGGAATGTGCTGCTGAACACACGTCAGGCCATGCGCCAAACTTCTGATGACATTGTCATCATCAGCGTCGCCATGCTGGTCGGGTTTCTGGTCACGCGCTCCGGCACCCTCTCGGAACTGACCGCCGCCCTCTACCACGGGGTGATTCCGGGCTGGTTTGCACTGACCGTGACCCCGTTGCTGATGACGCTGGCCTCGTTTGTCGGCATCCACCCCGTGATCACCAGCACCACGCTGCTTGCCGTGTTCAGCGGAGGGGGAGCCGCCGCGCATCCTGCCCTGCTCATGCAAGCCCATCTCGTGGGCTGGGCGGCTGGCACCATCAGCTCGGTCGCCTCGCTTTCCGTGATCACCTGCGCGAACCTCTATCAGGTGCCCTCACGGCAGTTGGCGTTTGGCCCCAACCTCTGGACCGCCATCCTCTATGCCCTCGGTGCTGGAGGGCTGCTCAGCCTTGCCAATGCGCTCGTGGGGTGAAGATCGTGTGCTATTTCTCTCGTAATCCTAAAATTTGCGGGGTACCATTCCAAGGTAGGAGGGCTTGGCCCCGGAAGCCGCTTTGTTGCTGAAACCTCAACGTTAGAATCGAATCGTTTTATGGAAAAAATGCGCGCCACCCGCATGGTCGAGGTGGGAAGAATGGAATGTGAGGAAATCGAAATCCCGCCGCTCGCCGAAGGGCAGGTCCGGGTCAAGAGCGAAATGGCCTCGATCTGCGGCAGTGACCTGCATGTGGTGATGATGGGCGTGGGCATGGGCCACCCCTCGCCGTGTCCGCACGGCTATCCGGGGCACGAGGGCATCGGGAGGGTGGTGGAGAGCAAATCCGAGCAGCTTCCCGAAGGCACCCATGTGCTGACCTTCCCCAACCCGCCCGTGGGCGAGTGCTTCAACGAATACCAGCGCATTGGCCCCAGCTACTGCGTGCCGCTTCCGGATTCGGACCTTCCCCGCTCACAGTTGATGATGGCGCAGCAACTTGGAACGGTGTTGTATGCGAGGAACCAGAACCTCAGTGACGTGCAGGGCAAGACGGTCGCCGTGATGGGGCAGGGGTCCGCCGGGCTGTTCTGGACCTACCTGATGAAGCGGGCGGGAGCCGAGCGGGTGATCACCAGCGACCTCTCGGATGCCCGGCTCGCCGTGTCCCGGCAGTACGGAGCCGATGTCTGCATCAACGCCCGGCAGGAGGACTTCACGACCGTCGTGAACGACCTCACCCGTGGCGAGGGTGCGGATTATGTGGTGGAAGCGGTGGGGAAATCAGCCACCTTATTGCAATCCCTCGATCTGGTGCGGATGGATGGCGAGCTGATGTGGTTTGGCCTCCCGAGTTCGGACGACCACATCCCCTTCTCGTTTCAGACCTTCTTCCGGAAACGGCTCAAGGCCGTCAGCGATTACGGGTCACAGGACGAGCCAAACGCCGCCTCCTTCCGAGAAGCCCTGCGGCTCATCACAGAAAAGGAAATTGACGTTTCTCCGCTGCTGAGCCACGTCTTCGGCGTGGAGGACATCAACCAAGCGATGCACCTCGCCCACGCGCCTCAGGATGCGGGTGCCCTCAAGGTGTCCATTCACTTTGAGTGACCTCCACCACGCAAGCCGGATCTGCGGCTCGTTCGTGCAGAGTCAAGGATGGGTGGGATTCCCGCAGCCGAGGTTCCGGCTGCGGAACGGGTGAGTCCGAGGGATGAGGCGGATCAGGCTGCCGCGACGCGCTTCTTGCGGGCGGGCTTTTGCTGCTCGGTCTGTGTGGCCACGGGAACTTCCAGCTTGTCGCCAAAGAGCAGGTGCCGCGTGTTGTAGCGCCCGTCCGTGATCACCATCTGCATCCCCTGCTTCTTGTCGAAGTTGAAGAGCAGCGGCCCCTGAAGGTTGATGGTGACGTCCTTGAGTTCGCGGGTCATCGTCACGATCACCCGAACCTGCACGTCCTCCAGCCGCTCCGTGTCGAGCTTCTTGAGGTGGTCGGCAGAGACCTCAATGCGGTAGTCCGAGATGGCAAAGTCCGGATCAATGGTGACAAACGCCAGTTCGGGATTGTCGAGCGACTGCATCCATTGGAAGGGAGACCCCGTCTCGTCCTCCAGCATGGCGAAATGCCGATCGTTCGTGAACCCCAACATGCCATTAGGCATCGTCAGGATTTCGCTCTCCTGAATTTCGACTTCTCCAAATCGCGTGGTTTGAATCTTCATGATTCCCTTTTGACAATGATGCCGGCCAACCCGGCGCAGTTTCCTCTGGTTTCCGCAAGCTCCCGGATCACCCCTCCTTTTTACTGAACAACCCCTTGAGGTTCTTGAGCGACACCGGAGATTCGGCGGCGGCTCGCTTGTTCTCTTCCTGAATGCGGATGTAGACCTCTTCGCGGTGAATCACGTAGCTTCGCGGCGCATCAATGCCAATTCGGACTTGCTTGCCCTTGACTTCGATGACCGTGATCTTGACGTCATCCCCGATCGTGATGCTTTCACCCGACTTCCTTGTCAGTATCAGCATGCCTGTCCACTGGATTTCTCCCGGCAGGCGCGGTCTGCTGTTCCGATGGTGGCGGAAACTTCATCGGAACTGCGCCAGTGCAGGGATAATTACTTAACGCTGATCAGCGCAGGAAATCCGCAAGGCTGGGCTGGATCAGGCGACTGCCCGTGTCCAGCGCCAAGCGGTTGTTGGTCTCCGCCGTGTTCACCTCCAAGGAGGTTTTGGCGAGGTCCACATCCCGGATTTCGGATAAGCGCTTCTCATGCTCAAAAGTCTGGTCCTCCAACTTCATCTCTGCCGTCTGGAGTTCGCGCACCAGGTTTCCGGTGTCGGCCAGACGCTTGAGAATCTGCTTTTCGGCCAGCTCAAGCTCTTCCAAGCGTTTTGCAATAGCAGTGCCATCGTTTTCCAGCATGGCCCGCTCCAGTGAGGCAATCAGCGAGAAGGCATCCACCTCGCCCTCGCCCTTGCCCAGCAGCACCTCTTCTGCCGTCACGCCCAAGGGGGCGGTGATCCCGGTGGCGACCAAGACCTCCTTCTTCTCCGGAGCGCCTTGGTAGCCCACCTCTGGGTTCTTTCCGAAGACAAACTCCATGCCTTCCGGGAAGACAATCCCCTGCGCCTCTGACCCCAGCAGCTCGTCCATTTCCTCCACGTCAAAGTCAATCACGCGGTCCAGGTCAATGTCAAAGTACCCTGCCGACTGGTTGCCCAGCTTCCCCTCCTCATCAGAAAAGCGCAGGAACACGCGGTCGTCCGGACGGCCCTTGGGGTTGTGCATGTGGATTGCGGGGCGCAGCACCTCTTCCTCGGTCCACGTCTTCCCGCCATCGTCGGAAAGCTGGTAGCGGGCCTGCCCGAAAAGCCCGGTCTCCGTGACGCGGACGCGGTAGTCGTTGGAGGAGTGCCCGTCAAACTGTGCCCGGAATTGCGAAACGTCGAGCAGTTCCCGGATGTCTTTCTGCAAAATCCCGGTGGTTTCGACCTTGGCGGGCTGGTGCGGGGAGTTCTTCTTGAGCGGCGTCGTGAGGCTCTTCACTCCGGAGAAGACGAAGAGCTTGCCCTCACGGGCGTTTCCGGCGTCCATCAACCCATCGCGCAACGCGCTCAGTTCGCGGGAGGTCATCAACCGGGACTCGTCGTTGGAATCGCTGCCGGACTGCGAAATCGTCAGGGTGCGCACCTTGCCGAGGATTTCCAGCATCTGCCCCAGTTCCAGCTCGCTGCGCTCCAGAAAGGAGATGTTTTCGGCAAGGTTGCGGCGCAGCTGTTCGTTGGTGGAGAGCTTGGTGACGATGTCCTGCATCTTGACCGTGCCCATCGGATCATCCGAGGGACGGTTGATGCGCTGCCCGGACGCCATCTGCATCTGCAACTCCTGCAATTTCGCAGAGTTGCGCTGGATGTTGTCCACCACTTGTTCGCGCTTGGCGACTTCGGTCACTCGCATCGTCACATGTTGATGAGGGTCTGCATCATCTCGTCAACCGTGCTCACGTAGCGTGCCGATGCTTCGTAAGCCTTCTGATGCTGGATCATGTCGGCGAGTTCCTCGTCCATGTTGACCGCGCTGATCGAGCTGCGGATCTCCCGGAACTGCTGCACCATGTTGTCCTGCTGCGCCTTCTCCACCTGATTGCGCCGCACCTTCAGCCCAATGTCTCCCAAAATGCTGTTGTAGTACTCGCCGAACGTGACGGTCCCGTCCCGCATCGTCGGCTCGTTTTGGAGCTTGGCAATGGCGAGCGCCACCTGATTGTCTCCGGGAATGAGGTCGCGTCCGGTGGAAATCGCGTTGGGGTCTTCCAGAATGCGCGGACTGAGCCGCAGGTCGGCGGCTCCCTTGAGCGTTTCAAAGAAGCTGTTGAAGCCCATCACCTGCGTGAGAACCGACTGGTCGTCTCCAAAGATGAAGCGGTGGGGCTGTCCGGCTTCAAGGAACATCGAGCCGTCCTCGCCAATGGACGCGGCCAGCAAGCCGGGATCGTTGACCGTCTGGTTGATGCGGCTCACGATGTCCTCCAGCGAGTCCACCCCGGCCTGCACCTCGATCTCGTAGGTTTCCAGAATGCTGTTGTCGCGGTCCACGAGGTGGAGTTGGAACACGCCGTCCTGCAGGAAGGGCATGGGCTGAGCGCGGGCTTCCGGAGTGAGCGCGTAGGCGCTCTTCATCAAATCCGTCGCGGAGTCGAGTCCGGTTCCGGTCGCATGGGGCTGGTTGACCTTGGCGGCCACGCCAAAGGCAAGCTCGTCCAGTTGGTTCACGTAGCTCACAATGGTCTCGTCGCGCATCTGCAGGAGTTCGGTCATTTCCCCGCCCCGGAAGATGCGGGTGAGGTCACGCCGATTGTCGTGAGTGGAAATGCCGTCAATGCTCACCATGCCCGTTTCGCCGCCGCGCAGGGTGGCATCCAGCTCAAACACCTTGTCGCCCTCCACCAGCGTCCAGTCCCGTCCGATGATCACGGAGGTGCGCCCGTTGGAGTTCTCGATCATGTTGACATCCACCAGCATCGAGAGCTTCTCCACGGCAAGCTCGCGGGCATCGCGGGCATCGTTGGCGTGGTTGCCGCTGATTTCGTAGCTGTGGATCTGCCGATTCAACTCCTTGATCTGCCGGGCGAGGTTGTTGATCTGGTCCACGACCCCCTGAACGCGGGCATCGGCTTCCTGACGCAACGACTGCAACTGCGCATGGGTGTCTCGAAAGCGCGTGGCCAGCGTGTCGCCATGATCCCGGACCCGTGTGCGCACCACATCCGACTCCGGCTGGTTGGCCAGTTGGCTCCACGAGTTCCAAAAGTCGTTCATCGCCCGGTTCAGCCCGCTGTCGCTCATCTCGCTGAAGACGATCTCCAGCTTCGAGAAGAACTCCTCGCGAGTGGTGAAAACCCCGGCCCGTGGGGTTTCCTGCACGATCTTGCGCTGCACAAAGTGGTCAAAGACGCGAGTGGTCGGCGAAGCTTCGGTGCCGTTGCCGATGCCGCTGGGCTGCGGAAAGGCGGTCTGGGTGCTTTGCTGCTGCCGCGAAAAGCCCTCGGTGTTCTGGTTGGCGATGTTGTGACCCGCCGTCGTCACCGAGCGCTGGCTCGCGCTCATGGCGCGGCTGCCCATGCTGAGGGCGCTGTTCAGACCTGGCATTGCGGCACCTTACGGAACGGGACAAACATCACAAAAACTCAAGCGGCGGTGCGGGCGATCTTGCCCCCGGCGTGTTGCAGTTCCCCCACTCCGGAGTAGGTCTGCTGGTGGCCGTGGAGTTCCACCATGAAGCGCAGGGCGGTTTCGACCGAGTGCAAGCGGGCGCTGGCTTCGGCGGAGTTGCGTTCGGCAAGCTCGCGGATTTCCGTGATCAGTTGGGTGAGGCGCTCGTGGCAGTCCCGGAGGTCGTCGGCCTGTTTCGGCTCAACGCGGGCGATGATGGTGCGCAGGCGCAATTCTTGGGAGTCCACGCCCCAGTCGTCGGCCAGTTGCCGCACAACCTGAAGGCGCTCGCGCTCCAGCCGTTCGATCTTGCGGCTGTGGCGTTGTTTGGAGACTTGAAGCTGCAACAACTCCGACCCCCGCACGGAGCCGAAGCTTGCGGCCTCGGACTCCAGCAGGTCCCGGAGCTGCTCATGCAGCTCGACTTCTTTGTGAAGGATGGCGGTCAGCCGTTCCAGCAATGGGGTCAAGGTATCCCTTCAAAAGCAGGGATCCCAGAAGACTGACGCGCCTCAATGTGGTGGGGTGACTCAGGAAGTGCTTTCCTGAAGTCCTTCCAGCAACAAGTTGCGTGCCAGTTTCTGTGAATCCACCTCGTATTCCCCGCTCTTGAGCTTCGCCTTCAGTTCCGCGACTTTATCGGCGCGGACCTCCGGCTCGGCCTCAAGGCGGAGCTTCATTTTATTCATGGTGAAGGTTTCGGCCCTCACCGATCCATCCGGAGGGAATCCGCCCCCTCCAACATGTGCCTGCTCGACATCCTTGCGATACCCCCCCTTGACGTCCGGGGGCATCGGAGGCTGCTGGCCAGTGATTTTCATGTCCACCTCTTGCGTGACAATGGTTGCTGACGGCAAGTCCGCAGCATGGCCTTCAGCTTAAAGCCCGGCGTTCCCGGACGCAAGCGCTGAAACAGCGCCCCATCCGGTGTGCCGACTGCGGTTTGCACTCACCGTGCGGACAGAAAGGGGAATGCTCCCCCAGACCAACCCCAGACCTTGCGGGTCTGAAAAGTTGGTGGTCTCACTGGTCTTATCGGCAGTTGGCCACAAAACTTGAGTCATTCTCGCAAGTGAGGCCGGAGTTGCTTGTAGATCATCTCGCCCAAGCCCAGCGAGCCGGAGTCGGCCAACTGCTCGGAGCGGTGCTGATCAAGCATTTCCCGGAACACCCGCTCGCCCTCGGAGGTCTTGATGAGGTCCGATTTCAGCGTGGCGTCCCGCATGGATTTCAACATCTGCTGCGCGAAGATCGCCTCGAAGTCGCTGGCGGCCTTGCGGAGTTTTTGCTCGTTGCTCAGTTCTGCGTCCTGAAGCTTGTCCAGCCGCTGCTGGTCGCGGTTCATCACGAACGCGGTGCCGTTTTGCACAGGAGGAATCATTTCGTCGCCTAGCGAATCACCAGTTCTGCGTGCAGCGCCCCTGCGGCCTTGATGGCCTTCAGCACCTCGATGAGGTCGTCGCTGGACGCGCCAATTTTGTTGAAGCCGTCCACAATCTCCTTGAGATCGGCTCCTCCCTTGAAGAGGATCACGTTCGAGCGCACGGTGGTTTCCTGCGCCACCGGCTCGCCCTGATCGTTCTGGGTCGGCGGTTGCGGAATCTTGACCTCGACGTTGAGGCCGCCCTGAGAAATCGCAATCGGCGAAATCCGCACACTGCCGCCCATCACGACGGTTCCAGAGCGCTCGTCCAGCACCACCTGCGCGACGCTGTCCGGCGTGATCTCCAGATTCTCGATGTAGGACACCAGTTCCACGGTGTTCCCCAGATAGCTGTCGGGAACCAGCACCTCCACCGTGCCTGCGTCCTTGGCGCGGGCGGTGCGGATGCCGAGGTTCTGGTTGATGAGCTTGGCCAGCCGGAACGCGGTGGTGAAGTCCGGGCGGTCAAGGTTCATGAACAAGCGGGCGCGGCTGTTGAGGTTGAGGTTGATCTCGCGCTCCACGATCGCGCCTCCGGGCACCACTCCGACCGACGCAACCATCCGCGAGCCGATCGGCAGGTTCTCCAACTCTTCGGGCGGCAGGGCTTCGGCGCGGCTCACGCCTCGCGGAATTCCGGCAATCGGCCCCTGTGCCAAGGCGTACACCTGTCGGTTGGGTGCCCGCAACGGGGCCATCAGCAAAATACCGCCGCGCAGCGAGATCGAATCTCCCAAGGTGGCCGCCGTCACGTCAAGCCGCTGCCCGGACTTGGCAAAGGGCGGCAGGGTCGAGGTCAGCCACACGGCGGCGATGCTGCGCCCCTGAATGTCCTGACTGCCAAGGCTGATGCCGACGCGCTCCAGCGCGTTGATGATAGGCTTACGGGCGAGCAGGCTTTCCGGAGAGTCCCCCGTGCCGTCCAGGCCGACGACGATGCCGAAGCCGATCAACTGGTTGTCCCGTGCGCCACGCAGGGCCGCGATGTCCTTCACCCGCACCGCCAGCGCGGACTCCGCCCACACAAACAGCACGAGGCTGATCAGGGCAAGCAGTGAGTGTCGGATTCGGGCTGGTTTCATGGGTGGCTCAAACAATGTGGGCACAATGGTCCAAGGTGCCCAAAGCAATACAAGTTCAATGCCAGCAACCGGAAGGCCGGAAAGGGAGGGGAGCCGGAGGTCTCAGTGGGGCCGGAAAACCGCTCAGGCGGCGGCGGGAACGGAGGTTTGCAGGTGCCTATATTCGGGATGATGGTCAAGGAATCCGCAGCCCAGCACCAAGTCCATCAGGGAAAACAGCGAATCCGGAAGCTCCTTCATCACCCACAGCACGGTCTGGACCCCTCGGCACGCCTCGGCGACGGAGGTGAAGCAGCGGATGTAGCGTTCGTAGCGTGTCGGCTCGCGCTCGGTTCCGGGCACTGCGACGGCCTCGACTTGCAGGTAGTCCGCAAGGTCGCTCACGCGCTTGGTGTGCCCAAAGATGAGCTGTCCATACTGGATGTGCAACGCCTGGAACCGCTGCGCGGCAGCTTGTGCGTCATCAAGGCTGTTCGGGAGTCCGTCCGTGAGGTGGATCACGGAGCGCAGTCCCTTGGCTTTTTCCAGCAGCCCTTGGGCGGTCTCGAAGGCCGCATCGTAGGCGGTGGTGCCTCCGGGCGAGAGGAAATTGTCCATCTCCAGTTGGGAGTGCTGGGCGGAGTCGCTGTACGGGATGATCGAGACCGAAACCTTGGGCAGCCGTTGCTTGAGCGTGTTGAGCAGGGCCGCGCAGCCGAGGTTCGCCATCTTGAAAATCTCGCGCTCGAAGGTGGAGGCGCTGACATCGAGCAGAATCACCACCGTGTGCTTCACGGCTCCAAGCGCCTGCTGCGTCTCCGGATTCAGGAGCGAGGGCAGCTTGCCCTCCTGCTGCAAGGCGAGCGCGTGCTTGGCCGAGGCGGGAAGGGCGCTGTGCTGGGTTTTGCGCTCTCGTGAAACGAGGCTGGAGGCGTCCGGCTTCAGCAGGGGCGGTGAGGCGAGGTCAAAGCGCGTGGGCACCTTGAAGTCGAACATCATCTCCTCCAGTTCCTCCTTGATCTTCCGGCTGCGCTTCGCGTTCACCCGGCGGTTCGCCTGTGTGGGGCGCAGGGCGTCGTGCGCGTGCAGTTGCGCTTCCCGGAAGCTCTGCAACAGCGCGGTGCAGGCGTTGTGCTTGAGCACGCACATGCGGGGGCTGTCCCACTTCGCTTCAGGAATCTCCCGGCCTCCATAGTAGGGAACTCGCCGACCGCCGCTCAGCTTGATCTCAAAGCGTTCGTCCACCTTGCCCAGCCGGAAGCCTAGTTCCAGCATCCGCAGCATTTCCCGGATGGTCAGCACACAGCGGCGACGCGGCACCACCACCGGAAATCCCAGCAGTTCCGCACGCTGGAGGCACTTCATCAGCACCTTGCGGTCACCGCCTTGCGAGTCGCGGCACAGCGCCAGCAGGTGCTGGAGTTGCGACTCCATCGCCCCCAGATTTCCGGCCAGCACGTTGTGGCGCAAGGACTCGCCCGTGCGCTTCCGGACGGTGTGCTTCAGGTCAGCAGGAGGCAGGGCGCTTGGAGCAGAATCAGGCATCATTTTGGTCGTGCAGTTCATCGCTTCTGTCCGCGCAAAAAGCATACCAGTCCCGGCACGATCCGGCTGGAAGGCCGCCGGGGATGGACCGCCAAGAAAATTTGGCCTGTTTTGTGCTTTAGGGAGGGGAACCCAAGCGGGGTCCGGGGAGGAAAAGCTTGCCCGGCACTCCCCCTCCACCGCCCAAGGAAGGAGCCGGAGGAATCGCCATTCTCACGCCTAATCAGGAGTTGTCATGGAGACCATGTTGCTGGGATTCTGCCTGCTGTCCCTGCTCATCACCACGCTCATCGTTTCGGTAGAGCTGATTCAGGAACACCGCGCCTTCGTGCGGAGTTCCCTTCAGGGCGGCTCGTCCGCAGAAGCCCCGGCTTCCGCCGTCACAGAAGCGTACTCGCCGCCTGCGGAATCCGCACCGAATCTCCATTCGATCTACTCGGCCTTGGAGCAAAAGCTGGTGCGCTTGGGGTATCATGACCCCTCGGCCCAACTCCAGTTCCTCAATCAAACCCTGCGCACCCAACACGCCTCCCTCACGGACCTTTCCGTGACCGAGCTTCAGACCGTGGTGTCCTTCCTCAAGCACCATCAGGACACGGTCGCGGTCCACGAACCCACCCCACAGGTGGCCTGAGCTTTCCTCACACCTCCAGGGCCATCAGCGTTTCCGTTCGTGCTGAGAGGGCATCAGCGTTTCCGTTCGTGCTGAGCCTGTCGAAGTACGAACGCCCCATTCCCCCTTCGACACGCTCAGGGCGAACGGGCTGTAGAGAGTCACACCTCCAGGGCCATCAGGGTGAGGTCGTCGCGCCGGGTGTGCGTCCCCTGTTCGGCGGCGTGGTCGTCGAGCAGCGCCCGCATGAGTTGCGGGACGGGGAGGCTGGCGTGTTCGGCGAGCTGCTTCCGAAAACGCTTGGGGCCGTACATGCGCCCGGTG
>CAZQXS010000040.1:0-13114 GCA_964597275.1 uncultured Pseudomonadota bacterium
AGCGACGGATTCCGGTTCCGTAGGCCGCAGGTTCGACTCCTGCCGGGTGCACCATGATATCCATGGCTGACAGCAGTCTTTCTTGCACCTCCTAACCATGTGAAATCAGAAGAAACACTTGTTTGGAAACACCCCGAACCCCCTAAACAATTCGCATAACCTCATCGCACTTAGGATGATGATGATTACTGCAGTGTTTACTCTGCTGATCACTAATTGTGAAGCAACGTCACCCTGTACAGATTACTGTATGAAAGTTCAGAAAAAGTCTCAGCTAGCAAAGGTTCAGCAAACCCTGAGCATCAACTCACCAGCCATTGCGGGTGTAAATGATAGATTTGCACCGCCCGCTTCCTGTAACCTTTTTCCCTTCTTCCGAACAAGCTTGTCCTCGATCTAGTTTGGCGAATACTTGACGGATCCCCGAACTCTCTAGTAAGCTTGACGGTTATATTAAGACCAGTCGCCTTAGGAGTTTCATTGTTTTATAAGCATTTCGTTCATATTGTTAAGTTCTTCATTACTCTTACCATTTAGCATTACCTCATCACCTTTTATTAGGAGATCCGTCTTTAATGAGTTTTCACCCGACTCAAAGAATCTTTCAAATTCTGATAGATACATTTCAGTAAGGCCTGGTTGTTGAAGGGATTTATCGACCATCGAGGTCAATGCTTTTATGTCTCTAACATCAACCTTAAGATTTGTTGATCCATGTTGGTAGAATATTTTCTTTCCAGTCCCTAATGGATCCCTATCAATTCCCTTGGCAAGATGACCAATTTTTTCCGGCGTGCCACGATCTAACTTAAAGCTTAGGGATGCCATCAATACATTGAGATCCTTTTGACCTCCTTCTATTTCAAATATCAGCTCAGGTTTTAACTTAATCATGCCCTGGATTGCCTTATCCAATTTTCTATAGGCTTCTGCTCGACTTCCTTTTCCTTCCCTTATTGCTTGCTGTATGCCTTCTTTCCAAGCACCTAATGCAATCTTATTTAGGGCAATCTTTACACGCAGAGTCAGGTCATCAAATCCAATCGGTGATCCAATTTCTCTAAGATTAAGCAACTTCGAAACACTTGTTTTAAGCTCTACCGAAGCATCACCATTACCTTTTTCAAAATTCAAATCAGCTACTGCTGACAACTCATTCAGTAGGACACCCTTCGCATCTCTTTTCGGTGGTTTAAACTTGACATTTTCAATTGATATTTTTGGATTGAATTTAAATTGCTCAATGAGTTCAAAGAACAGTTCGGCAGTTTCAGCCTCTGAAAGGTTTTCATCCAGAATATAAAGCCTGTTAAATGATTTCTGTGGTATTGATGTTTCTTGAACAAAATCCGCTTGGCCAATTTGCAAAATACCCTCGTTGGAAAACAAATCCATGTTTTTTGCCTTAATATTGATATTTGCCTTGGACACATCACCTTGTAGAACTCTAGAGAGGCCTGCATTAATCAGCGAATAACTAAACTTTTTAGTACCTTTTTTTGAAGTGGTCCCATCTTGTGAATTTATATTTAAGAACTCAATATCTGGTTTGCGCGTACTAATTAATTGATTATAATCAGAAGAGCCGATTTCTTCGATTATCATTAGTGTTGTTGGCAAGGGTAAAGAAGTAATGTTTTCAACTTGGAGTTTGGTGTGAAGACTTGATAGCTTGGATATAAATCTATCCCTTCCAGATCGAGTGTCTATACTCCCAAATTCAATTTTTAAATCTGCCTTATGCTTCCCTCCTTCTCTTTCAATTATTTCATTATAACTAAAAGAGGTAAGTCTAAAAAAATCATCAACCTTGATTTCTCCAATTGAGATATTACCATTAATCAGTTCTAACTGATAGTCTGCTAAAACTAGTTCAATTCCACCCTTATCTATTTCTTGCAGAATAAATAATGTATTCAAGTTTGAATCTGTTGAATTCGCACTGTATTTTGCCTTCATATCAAAAGATTCTAAAGTAGTCTCTACGTCTTCTTCTTCGTGAATCAATTTGTCGAAAGAGAGAGACAAATCTGAATTAATTTTTTCATTATATTGAGTTAATTTTTCATTATATTTTAAATTCTCAGCACTTCCTGATCCTGGATTTTTTGCATTCCATTTTAATTCAGATAAACCAATACTTAAAGTATTATAATCTAGAGATTTATCTTTTTTAGATATATCACCTTTCAGTGCTTTCGCTGCAACTTGCATATCACCTGTTGAACCAGTAATATTTTCTACTTCAAATTTTACCATAAAACTATCTTTATTGGATGAGACCGGTGCAGATATTCTAGCATCAGACCCATTGATTTTTACCCCACCCGGAAGTTCTCCTTCTACATTAGGTATTTTTATATCAACCTGAGAAGTGTCAACATGGATTGATATTTCAGGCAAATCAAAAGTTATCTCTTTCAGAGTAAGCTTTGAATTTTTGATTAACTTACTACTGCTCAAGAAACCTATGGAGGTTTCTACCGTCCCTGGTTGAAATTTTAAACCATCAATCTCAACGGGTTTTGAAATAGCCTCATCAAGCTTGCTAGAAGCAAAGAATGAAACACCAAAACCAGCACCTATACCAATTACTATTAGTATAACAATCCCAATAATAATGAATTTTTTCATCTGATTTCTCTGAAAAAAGGTTAGCAAAAAAATTTATATTTTCATAATACTTCAAAGGGGGGGGGGAACACAAGCCATTTTTTTCTTAAAACACCCGTTCTCCAAACTTAAGAACAGCGACCTCAGACAAGGTGAGGCCCAAGCCGGGAGCCTCGTTCAGGGTGAGCCAGCCCTTTTCAATCTTGGGCGGATTTTCAAAAAGCTCGGCCTGCAGGGGATCGCGTTCTGGATCGGTGAAGGACTCCACAATTCGTCCAGCCGGGGTTGCCGCGACCAGAGGGGCGTGGATGAAGCAGTCGTGGTGGGGAGCCACGTCCACATGGTTCAACTCACAGAGAGCCGCCAGCTTCCGTCCTTCGGTGAAGCCTCCGAACATCGTGCAGTCGAATTGCAGGATTTTGATGGCATTCTCCTCCAGAAGTGAGCGGCAGCCGTAGCTGGACACTTCGCTTTCCCCCCCAGAGAGAGGAATGGACGTTCGCTGGGCAAGCAGCTTTAGTTCCCGCCGATCGTCCAGCCAGCGGACTGGTTCCTCAAGCCAAACCGGGTGGAGCGGCTCCAGCAGCCGAGCCCCTTCAATGGCGGTATTGAGATCCCACGCACGGTTTACATCAATCATGAGGTCTTTTTCAGGCCCGATGACCTCCCGTACAACCTCCATACGTTCCAAGTCCTCCGACAGGCTTAAGCCCCCCACCTTGCCTTTGAAACCCTGATGTCCCTGTTCTACCAGCATCTGAAGCTCGTCCCGCAACTCCGCATTGTCTTTGCCATCTCGATAATAAGCACAAGTTACATAGCAGGGAACCTGATTTCGGAATCCTCCAAAAAGTTGATACAAGGGCAGCCCGGCCATTTTGCCGATGATGTCCCAGCAGGCAATGTCAACCGCCGCCGAAATGCGAATCAGAGCTTCCTGGCTCCAGCCTTTTTCGTGAGCCAATCGTTTTGAGGTCAGGTCCATGATCGTGCGGTAGAGATGTTCAGGTGCAAGTGGATTTTGCCCCACAATCAGTTTGGTGATTCCAGACTGAATCACCTTGATAACCGGTTTGATGTCTGTGTAACAAGTGGCCAACCCAAATCCCTCCACCCCCTCGTTGGTTCGGAGTCGCACCAGCAGTTCGTTGGCAGTGGGGACGAGAAAGTTGCTCACCCAATGGGGGCGCTGTTCATTCGGCCCGGTTAATACAAAAACTTCGATTTTCTCAATGGTTGGCTTCATCTTCTTTAGTGTCAAGGGTGAGATGAAAAGGCGTTTGGGGCGAACACAAGCCCTTAACGGGATTGAGCTTCATACAGTCGCAGCACGCGCTGAGCACGCTCAACGACAGGGGCGTCCACCATTTTTCCGTTGTGAGAAAAAGCCCCGATACCATCTTGGGCATGTTGTTTCGCCGCGTCCACAATCGCTTGAGCTGCAGCAATCTCGTCCGGTGTTGGCCGGAAGCATTCATTGAGGATTTTCACTTGATTGGGGTGAATGCAGAAACCTCCGGCAAACCCCAAGCTCTTGGCCCGAACAATCCACTCCCGGAACCGTTCGGTTTCCTTGTACACTGTGATGGAGCCAAGGTATCCAATTGGGATCAATCCCGCCTCTCGGGCGGCATACAACGACTGCATCGCCGGAAAGTAAAGCGCATCCGGGCCAACCGTGCCCCCAACATCAGCGATCAAATCTTCCATGCCAATGCCCAGAGCCGCCAGCCGAGGAGTGGCATGTGCGATCTCACGCACATTCAGGACGCCTTTCGCCGATTCAATCTGCGCGATCAATCGAACCTCGCCACCAGACATTCCACGTTCGGCCTCCAGTTTGGTGACCTGTTGGTCAATAACCTCCAGCATCTCCACGGCCTCCGCCTTGGGAATCGTCAGAGCAGACAATCCCGGACGCACTACCGCGTCCAAATCGTCAGAGAGCAATGCATCTTCTACGTTCACCCGCACTGAAACAGCACGGCCTGCCGCCGCAACCTGCTCCAATTCTGTCTGGGCGCTCTGTCGGGCAGCCTGTTTCTGGCCGGGAGCAATGGCGTCCTCAAGGTCAAGTTGGATGACATCCGCATCTCCACGCAGGGCACTGCTTAAAAAGCGCTCGTTGCCTGCTGGAACAAACAGGAGCGAGCGGCACAAGTCAGGGTCAAGGTTCATCGCTTGTTCGGAGCAGTTGCAAAATGGCTTCAGAGTGTTCGCCTTGCTGTGGTGCTGGACGAGGGCGCACTCCCGGGGTATGAGACAGTCTCGGTACTGGGTTGGGGACAGGGCAAGTGCCCAGTTGGGCATCCTCGGTTTTTGTGAACAATCCCCGTCCTTCCGCATAGGGGTGTCCGACCAAATCTGCGGCGGACAGCACGGGCCCCACCGTCACACCTGCCACATCCATCAATTCCAAATTTTCGTCCAGCGACCTCGCCCCAAAATACTCGGACAGAATCGAATTGAGTGCGTCACAGTTGACCAGACGGTCCTCGTTGGTCACAAAGCGCTCGTCCTCAATCAACTCTGGTTGTCCAATAGTTCGTGCCAGACGTTCGAACATGGACTGCACAGAGGCCGAAATCGCCAGATAACGTCCATCAGCACAGGCGTAAACGTTGCGTGGAGCTGTGTTGACTGCCTGATTCCCCATCCGCATACTGGACTTACCTGTGGCCTCAAGCTTGACGGCCTCGGAAGCCAGCGTAGAGTAGAGGCTTTCAAACAGTGCCACGTCCACGATCTGCCCCTTGCCATCACCGTGTTCAACGTTACGGAGAGCGGCCAGCACACCGAACGCCCCATAAATCCCGGCGTACATGTCGGCCATCGCCAGTGGGGGCAGCACGGGTTCGCGATCGGGAAATCCATTCAGATGGGCAAAGCCGGACATGGCTTCAACCAAGGTGCCAAAACCGGGCTTGTGCGCATAGGGTCCGGTTTGTCCCCAGCCACTGACCCGAGCGATTACCAGTCGTGGGTTGAGTCTGTGCAACACCGGAACTCCCAGCCCCATCGCCTCCAGTTTTCCAGGAACAAAGTTCTCCACGAGGACATCACTGAGTTCAACCAACGCCTTCAGTTGAGCCAAGGATTCCGCATCTTTGAGGTCTAGGGAGAGGCTGCGCTTGTTGCGCCCGTAAACCTTCCACCATGTTTCAATACCTTCATCCCGCCAGTGCCGCAGATCATCGCCCCGGCCCGGACGCTCAATTTTTATCACGTCTGCACCGAAATCGGCGAGCTGGGTGGTCAGGACATTTCCAGCAACCAACCGCGACAGATCAAGGACTCGGATGCCCTCAAGTGGAGTTTCCACAAGGCTTCAAAAGGTGATTACCGATACACAAACACTGGACTGCTCCACGCCTGAAAACCATCCTCGGTGGTCACACAAATCCAGAGGGGATTGTCGCCCTTCGGCTTGAGAGGGATCCGGAATTGGTGTTGCACTTCGCGGTGAGGGTTGTTCTCCGGGAGCCGGAAAACATGGAGCCGCCGCTCCAGCCCACCTGCTTCCAGCACCGTATCCTCCAATCCAATGGTTTTGAGAGGTTTCCGGATGGCTCCGCGATTGGTGGTTAAATCCAATTCCGCCGTATCGCCTTCCTCCAGCCATACATCGAAGCCGCCGAAATTTCCAGTGGTGATCGCGTCCCACTCCACAGTTTCGCGACTGCATCGTTCCAATCGCCGCTCGTGGTTCCAGGCGTTGATCTTGGCGAGTCTTTCAATGCGGCATTTCCGGAAGACGGCACGACCCGTCCAAGTGCTTTGCCGACCACGTCCGCGATACTCGGCCCCACTCCAGATCACGCGGATGCGAGAACCCAAATCAGTGGCGCTGTAAGGCCGGAAAATTTCCAGCACTTCGGTCCCGTTGCGAATCTCGATGCGCTCGATGGGAGCGTGGGCAAGGACATAGAGCTTGAGCATCGCCTCGCTCGCCGAGCTTTGTACGATGTCACCCATCATTACTTCGCGGGAGGCGCATCGCTTGGTATCCGGGAAGGCTTTAGGGTCACGCTCGAACACTGTTGCGTCTTGCTCGAACTGCACCGCGACATCCATATGCATCCGGCATCCGGTAGTGCCGTAGTGATGCCGCCGCCGCAGGCATTCGAAGATGCCGTCTCTCGAGAGGTCATCGGTGAGGAAACAGGTCAGTCCTCCATAGGCTCCAAAAGTCGAAGCCCCAGGATAGCTCGCGCCCGGACGGCCCTTGTGCCCGTCACTGTTGCACACCACCCCGGAGCGATGGCCAAGCGGGAATCCGTCGGTCAGCAACCACTCGAAGGTGCCCCAAGCCGAATGAATTTCCATCGCGGTTTCCAGTCGCGGGTCGTGTGCCTGCGTGATGTCAGCGTAGCGTCCCCCGACATGAGCGTACACCACGCAATCTTCGCCCTGCAAGTCCTCAAAAAGTTGTGCCGCCGTGGACGCATCGGTATCCAAGTCCGAACGATCCTCCAGCAAGGCATGGGACGAGCGACGAATCTGTCGGGCTTCCGTCCGGAAAAACACGTTTCGGTCACCACCCACTGCCGTGTTGCCTGACCACTCGTAACCCGGAAACACCACGAAGCGCCTGTCCTCGTGGTATTCGGCGGTGAGTTCGTTGAGGTACTCCCAAAAGGCGTTGTTGACTTGAAAATCGTTGGCTTGATGTCCGGTGACATCCAAAAAGGAGCGGTTGCGGGCGAACTCAAAATAATCCCGCGAAGTGGTGATTCCTATGGATTCCCCGCTTTGTCCATGCAGGTCGCCCCAGTAGCCAGAGCAGTCTCCGTCTCGGATCAGCAACGGCCCGGCTTCCGCCACGCAGCCACCGGACTCGTCCAGCATCTGAATGCGCACGATTCCCGGAGCTTCCACCGCAAGGTTGTCGAGCACCACCGATTTTTCCCCAAGCGGATAGTCGAGCGTTTCCGGCAAGCCCTTGACCGGATGACTGCTCTCAAGCCGGAAGCGTCCGGTGGCCTGATCGGTCGGATTGCCCCACTTGTCCTCGGCCTTGATCCCCAGCCGGAAGACCTCACCGGGCCGACGCAGGGACGGGAGCACTGCCCTCCACTCATGCACCTCTCCGGGCACGATGGCAATGTGGGGGGTTTCCGGCAGAGGATAGTAATGCCCAACCGCACAGACATCCGCTAGCACCTTGAATTCAAAGCCACGCTCGCAGAAAGTCTGCATCTGCATTCCCGGAGAACCCTGCGAGGTGTCGCCGAACACGATAGTGATGGTGTCTCCTTCGCGCAGGTAGCCGCCGTGCAGCTTGATCGTGAGGGACTTGAACCACGGACGCTGATGCCCCGTGTTTGCGTAATTCAACGAGAGCCGAGCACCAGTGCTGGCTTGGGCAGTGACATAGTTGTGGCCCCTGGGATCGCTGGTCTGGAGTGCCCCCCAGTCGCCCATGAAACGGAACACCACCCGGATACCCCCCGTGTCGTCAATCCCGTAGCGCCCCACCGTGTACACCAGCCGGAAGGTCTGGAGGCTGCGGGCCTCGAAGGCTCCCAGCGGGTCCAGTGAGACATGCCCGTATAGCACCGGGTCCGACCCCGGCTGCGCGGCAGGCCATGCGGCCCCGACCAGTTCACTTGCGACCACTCCATTCATGTTTGCATTCTCCATTGTTGTGTTGTTTTGGGAAACGTTAACCTCCGTGTCGTGTCTGCGGTCAAGCCATGCCCACGGGTTGCTGGAGGAGCCGCATGTCGTCCGGGCGGGAGTGGATCAGCGCCTCCAGCTTGCGGCGTATGCCTGCGTGGTCTGGCCGATCAAACCGATTTTCCATTTCGTCCGGATCGTGTTCTAGATCGTAAAGCTCCCCGGCTCCGGAACGCAGTTCCAGCGTCAGCTTGTGGGTGCGGGTGCGGACGGTTCTCAAGCTGAGCGCCACTCCGGTGCGAGCCGGGAGCAGTTCCCACTCGTTGAGGGCAAATTCCCGTGCCCCTGAATCCCCTTCCAGCAAAGTTCGTAGGGAGGTGCCGTGCCGGACCAGTTGCGATTCCCTGCCAGCATAGTCGAGGAAGGTGGTGCCGAGGTCAAGGGTAGAAACCGGATCGGCCACCACCTGTCCCTGCCCAACTTCGGGGCCGCGCACGAGCAACGGCACGCGCAGCAGTCCCTCGTAGGGCATCGGCCCCTTCAGGATCAGGCCGTGATCGCCCAGCCAGTCGCCGTGGTCCGAGGTGTACACCACCAGCGTGTTCTCCGCCAGCCCGGCGTTTTCGAGTGCGATCAGCAGCCGTCCGACATTGTGATCAATCAGCGCAATCTGCCCGTAGGTGTTGGCGATGATTTCGCGCAGTTGCCCGTCGGTCTGCGGCGGAATGCGGCTGTAGGCTTTGCGTATCTGGTTTTCTTGCGGATTGGCTCCCGGCTCGGAGGTCATCGCCGCCTCGTGCCACCACGGTCGGCGCTCGAAGTCGCGGGTGCGGTGCTTGGGCAGGTCCACGGAGGCGGGATCATGGAGCCGCGACCACGGCTCCGGGGCATCAAACGGATGGTGCGGGTCCGGAAAGCTGACCCACGCGCAAAAGGGCTGGTCCTGAGAAACCGTGTTCAGCCACGCGATAGTGCGGTCGGCAGTCCAGGTCGAGTTGTGCCATGCCACCGGAAGCCGCGAGTGCCACGTTTGCGCCGCACCCTTGGTGTCTCCGGCGTTTTCGCGATAAAGCCCCAGCTTCTCGTCTCCCCGTCCATCAGCATGGAACCAGCGTTCGTAGTGCTGGCCCTGCGGCGGTTTTTCCGGGGGGAACCAGTTGTGCCCCACCAACATCAGTTCGACATGCTGGAAGCCCATGTACGGCCCATTCCAATCGGCAGGGTAATTGGCGGAGGATTGCAGGCACTCCGGAGTGCCTGTGGGCGCAAAGGTGTGGTAGGTCGCAAAGTGGGCCTTGCCGAAAAACGCGGTCTCGTAGCCCGCATCCGTCAGCGTTCCGGCGAATCCCTGCTCGCCGATGGCGGGGTCGAGGTCAATGCCGTTGTCGTGAACGCCGTGGGTGCGGCAGAGCTGTCCGGTGAGGATCGAAGCGCGGGCGGGCTGGCAGACGACGTTCGAGGTGATGCAGGCCGTGAAGCGTGTGCCCTCTCGTGCAAGTTGGTCCAGATGCGGGGTGCGGATGCGGCGACCCTCCACGCCGAGGCAGTCGGCGCGCTGCTGATCGGCGGTAATCAGCAGGATGTTGGGACGCTTCATCACCGCTCAGGAAACCACCGGAGGCGGTGTGGCGGCAGGCGCTCCCAGCTTCATCGCCTTTTCCTTGCCGCCGTAACCTTCAATCATCGCCTCCTGATCGGCATGGGCCACGGCGTCCGTGGCTTCCGGGTCGCAAATTTTCAACA
The DNA here is from genome assembly GCA_964597275.1 of uncultured Pseudomonadota bacterium. Taxonomy (GTDB): domain Bacteria; phylum SAR324; class SAR324; order SAR324; family NAC60-12; genus UBA8110. The sequence continues at coordinate 9,976 of CAZQXS010000040.1, forward strand.
ACTCCTGATGCAGCGCGGCCTGGGTTGCGGCATGTTCGGGATGCCCGGCGAGGTCGGTCAGTTCCTCCGGATCGTCCTCCAAGTCAAACAGTTCTGGCTTGTGCCCGACGTAGTAGTGGTACTTCCAGCGGCCCTTGCGCAGCATGAAGCCTGCCGTCGCCGAGCCTGCCGCGTGGTACTCGCTGAAGGTGATGCGCTCCAGCTCGTCGGGTTCGGCGGCAATCGCGTACAAGGATTTTCCGGGACAAGCGGCGATTTCCGCGTCACAGAGTCCGAAGTGTTCCAGAATCGTCGGGGCGCAGTCAATTAGGTTCATGGGCGTGGCGCACTGTCCCGTGGGCACTTCCGTTCCGGAAATGATGAACGGGATCGCCGTGGACTCCTGATAAAAGTTGGACTTGCCCCACATGCCCCGCGCCCCCACGTTGTCACCGTGGTCGCTGGTGTAGATGACCGTGGTGCGCTCCGACTGCCCGGATTCCTCCAAGACTTGCAGGATTTTCCCGATGTTGTGATCGAGAAAACTGCACAAGCCGTAATACGCGGCGATGGCGGTCAGGCGTTCTTCCTCGTCCCGGAACTTGCCTTCGGTGTCCATGAAGTCAGCCTGAATCTTGGCCCACGGGTGCGGCTCGTAGCCCGTGCTGGGGTGGAGCTTGACGGGCGGGAGTTGGTCGAGTGGGTAGAGGTCCATGAACTCCTGCGGCACCACCAGCGGAAAGTGCGGGGCGACCAGCCCGACGTACAGACACCACGGCTGGCCATCGTCGCGCTCGGCCCGCTCCCGGAGCCAGTCCAGTGTGCGCCGTGTGACCGCACGGTCGTACTTGGTGTAATTCGATTCGCCCGCCCCAATGTAGTCCCCCAGCATTCGCCCCTTGGGATCTCGCACCACCATCGGATTCCGAATCGAGGCCCAGACCATGCCCACACCATCCACCACCATCATCGGGATATGCTCCTTGTCGAATCCGGCGGGGTCTTCCTCATCCCGGTAGTGCAGCTTGCCGATGGACTCCACCGGAATTCCGGCTTCCTGTAAAACGTGCCCCCAGCCCCGGATGGCCCCGGTGTAGGGCATGGCGTTGTCCCAAAGCCGCGTCTGGTGCGTCCACAGCCCCGTGGCGAACGACGCCCGCGCCGGAACACAGATCGGCGACGGAGTGTAGGCATTGGTAAAACACAATCCCCGCGAGGCCAGCCGATCCAGATTCTGGGTCTGCGCAAAGGGATGTCCCGCGCAGCCCAGCGCCCGTGCCTGATGCTCGTCGGACATCAGGATCAGCAAATTCCGTGTCTCAGCAGTCATGTTTTGGAGTCTGTTTTTTCTGGAAATTCAAGCACCTGAGCATGCTCGTCCAGCTTGTCAAGGATGGTCAGCAGGGATGCTCGCTCCTCCTCACTTAGGGAGTTCCACAGTGCCTCGTGCCGACGTCCCATCACGGGTAGGGTTTGCTCGTAGAGCCGTTGCCCTTCCGGAGTCAGTTTCAGGCGATGGGTGCGGCGGTCGTGTTCATCGCGCTTAGAGGCGATGAGTTGGCGGTTCTCCAGCCGCCGGATGCCTCGGCTGATGAGTGCCGGGTTCATGCCAGAAACCCGATTCAGATCGCGGGCACACGATCCCTGAACGTCTGCCAGCAATCGCAACAGCCTCCACTCCACTAGGCTCAGGTTCGACTCCTTCTCCAGAATCACACTCGCCTGCCGTCCCAGGGCGGCACTCAGGCGATTGATCCGAAAAGACAAGACCTGATTCAGCGAGAGTTTTCCAAAATCAACAGAGGCGGTCTTCATGGTACGATTCCGAGAACATGCTGCGCAGAGAATTTAGTTGATCAGTTAATGGTTGACACGTCAATTAAATTATGAGAACCTAATCACGCTTTGTGGTTCTGGCGGGAATGGCCCCGTCGGAACGATTGCGCAACTTGAACCCAAGCGAGGATTTTTCCCAAGGAGACGGAAATGAAACGACTTTCTCTCATGCTTACGGCCCTTGCCGCATTTGTGATGCTTCCGGTCATGTCTGCTTTTGCTGAGTGGACCCCCAGCGGCCCCATCAAGCTACTGGTGGCCTTCCGAGCCGGAGGCGGCACCGACACGCAGGCTCGCATGATTGCCGAAGAACTGGAGGCCCGCAAGGGCTGGAAGATCATTCCGGGCAACGTCACGGGCAAGGGCGGGGCGGTGTTGGCCAAGAAGATGAAGGACGAGCCGAACGACGGCCTCACCATCGGCATGGCCGTGACGGAAACGTTCTCGTATGCCATGATCGCCGCCAAGAATCCCGGATACTCCGCCGAGGACTTCACCTATCTCACAACCACCACAGGTTCGCAGATGGGGTTGGTCGCCATGTCCAGTAGCGGCTGGAAGACCATTGACGACATGATTGCCGCCGCCAAGGGTGGTCAGAAGATGCGTTTTGGGGTGATGAGTCCGAAGCTCGCGGACGCTGCGTATCTGGTCGGCAAGCAGTATGGGGTGGATTTCAATCTTGTAACGCTCAAGGGTGGCAAGGGCGTGATGAACGGACTGAACGCAGGCGACATCGACATCGGTTGGGGTGCCGGCATCCAGACTAAGGGCGTACTGGCTGGGAACATGGTCAACCTGCTCTCTGGTGAAACCACGCGCTTGCGCATCTCCCCGGATGCCCCCACCGTCGCCGAGATTGGTGTTCCCTATGACTTCGGAGCGAAGTTCGTCTTCTTCGCGCCAGCAGGGATTCCGGAAGAGGCCCGCCAGGCCCTGACCTCGGCAATCGTGGAGGTCATTACCGACCCCAGCACCAAGGCCAGCCAATTTGTCACCAAAGCCTTTTCCGGCCCGCTAGTGATCGCGGGAGATGAACTGACCCAGCACCTCAAGAGCCAAATCACGGCCTCTCGCGAGTTGATGGCTGCGTCCGAGTGACCGCCCTCCTTTTCTGGAGCAATCGGCATGACCAGCGGCAAGCGGGATTTCGGGGTTGGAATTGCGTTTGCCGCCTTGGCCCTGCTCCTGCTGCTTTTCTGGATTCCGGAGGACGTTGAGACCGGGTTGATCGAGACCCACCGCCGTCAGGTCAACATCGGGGACGCGATGCTGCCCTCGGCGGTGGCGGTGGCCATGCTCGTGGTGAGCGCGGCCCTGCTCG
>CAZQXS010000040.1:13214-28433 GCA_964597275.1 uncultured Pseudomonadota bacterium
TCACCGACAGCGACTTCAGCTACCGCCAGCTCCGGGACACCCCGCCCTTCAAGTACCTCGGTTTCAGTTTCGGCGGTTTTCTGATGGTCTTCGGTCTGATCAGTCTGGTCGAGCATCGGCTCTCGTGGCGCAGGGCCGGGGCCGCCTTGCTCGCGGTGGCGGCGCTGATCGTCGTGTACGACCTGCCCTTTGACGACCTCCTGCTCCCCCCCAACGGGGACTACTAGCCAACATGGGGGTTCTCGATTACGTTTGGCTGGGCATTCTGGAGGTTTTCACGGCCACCCCGCTCTTCAGCCTCTTCGGGCTTCCGGTGTCCACCACGCTGGTGATGGTCGTCTGCGGCTTTCTCGGCGGCATTGTCGTGGGGGCAACTCCGGGGCTGGCGGGTCCGTTTGCGATGGCGATATCGCTACCGATCCTGATTTCCGTATTCGGCTTCCACACGCACGCCCTGCTGCCCGTGCTGGGCTTTCTGGTGGGCGTGATGAAGGGAGCCACCGTCGGCGGGGCGGTCCCGGCGATCCTCTTCAACACGCCGGGCACTCCGGATGCGCTGATGACCACGCTGGACGGCTACCCCATGACCCAGCGGGGGCAGGCCGGAAAGGCACTCCGCGTCTCCCACTTCTCCTCGGTTTCCGGAGACACGATCTCCGATCTGGTGCTGTTCACCTGCGCCCCGTTTCTGGCGGTCGTCGTGGAAGCCCACCTCGACTTCACGGAAAAGGCCGCGCTTATCATCCTCTCGCTCGCCCTGATCTCGGCGGTGGTGGGCAAGTCCCCGCTCAAGGGGGTGCTGGCCGCGCTGCTGGGGATGCTCTTTGCGTCGGTCGCCACCGGGGAGGACAGCTATCCACGCCTCACGCTCGACCTTGTCGAACTCGCCGGAGGCTTCCCGCTGATCACTGCCGTGCTGGGGGTGCTGATCCTGGGGGAAATCTTCAAGGCGCTGGAGGACTTGTGGCAGGAGATGCGGCAGTCCGCCCAGATTGCCAAGCAGGAAATGAGCGGGGACAACCGCCTGCACCTTGGCGACGTGCGCCGCATCCTGCCCTTTGTGGGCATTTCTGCGGGCATCGGCACACTCGTCGGGGCGCTTCCGGGAGTCGGCTCCACGCTGGCCGCGACCCTCGGCTATGCCACCGGACGAAGGCTTCACAAAGGCGAGGTGCCCTTTGGCCAAGGCACCCCGGAAGGCATCGCCGCGACCGAGGCCGCCAACAGCGCGGTTTCCGGGGCGAACCTGATCCCCGTGCTGTCGCTGGGAATTCCCGGCAACGTCGCAGCGGTGTTCCTGCTCCTTGCCATGGAAACCATCGGCGATTTCAATCCGGGGCCGTCCGTGTTCCACTTCACCGAAAACGAGGTCAACTCCGAACTCGTGATCGCCTTCGGACTCTTCACCACGATGGCCCTCGCCAACTTGCTCAACTGGACCATCGGCGGCGTCTTCATGCGCTCGATGGGTGTGATGGTCCGCGTGCCCAAGCAGGTGCTGCTTCCGGTGGTCCTGCTGATCACCCTCTCGGCGATTTACGTTCAGGAAACGGACATGAACGCCGTGTACTTTGCCGTCTTCTTCGGAGGACTGGGCTACCTGATGCGCAAGCTGGAAATCTCCATCCTGCCCTTCGTGATCGCCTTCATCCTCACCGGGAACCTGGAAGCCACCCTCCGTCAGGCGTTTTCCGCCGCCGGGTCCGACCCGTGGTTCCTGCTCAAAAGCCCCATCTCGATCGTCTTCCTCGGACTGGCTGTTGCAGTGGTCGTCTTCTTCAGCCGCAAGCCTTCAGCACAAAACCCCTTCTAGAACAGGTTGGCACGAACCGCAACTCATAATTCTATAAAATCAACAATTTCCGAAGGGATTGTGTAACACCCGTTATTTCGAAGCGATTTCCGTATTGCATTTTAAAATTAATCAGTGTACTGTTCAACTGCCCTTTGCAGTTATGCCGGGGAATCTGCCAGTCTCGGAACCCATCAGGCTGACAAACCGCTCAAGTGCATGCTGGACTTGTCTTAGGCGTTCCAGAACTGAGGGATGCGGCATCGGTGTGGGGATTCGGGAGGGCAGATGAAAAAACAAAATAGGAAGGACTATTTTGTGGGTTGTGGTCGCCTGACCGCCACAGTTGGTGGGGCCACGGGAATGCTTTGAAGATCATGGTGATCGGAAAAAGTAAAAATTGAGCAAACCTTTGAGGAGAAGAGCAATGAAGAAAGTTCTGCAAATTCTTATGATCTCTGCGATTGGCTTCGCGCTCTCAACGAGCGCATCCTTCGCAGAAAGCCTCAGAATGCTGACGGCGTGGGGTCCCAACCATTCGGGCACCGCCAACATGGCCTATGGCTACAACAAGCTGGTCTCTGAAATGACGGGCGGCAAGGTCACGATCAAGCCCAGCGGTCCCGAAGTGGTTCCGGGCGGGAAGCAGCTTCAGCCCGTTGCCGCCGGGGTGTTTGATTTGATTTACACCCACGGGCTTTACCACACGGGCACCACGGGCATTGGCGCGGCCATTGATGCGGTGAACGAGGATATTGAGAAACGGAGGACGAGTGGCGTTTGGGACTGGGTGGACAACCACTATCAGAAGGAGCAAAACCTGAAGGTGCTTTCCATTCCCACCGCGACAACGGGCTTCCGCTTCTTCCTGAAGGAGCCGATGGATCCGGGGAAGAAGTTGAACGGAAAGAAGATCCGGGCGTTGCCCTCCTACAACAAGATCGTCGGTTCACTGGGCGGCACTGCCGTCGTGATCCCGTTTGGGGAACTCTACTCCGCAGCGGAAAAAGGCGTGATTGACGGGTTGGTCTGGCCGAGCGTTGGTGCGGTCGGCTTCAAGTTCCATGAAGTCACCCCGTACCTTGCCGAGCCTGCCTTCGGCACGGTCTCCTACTTGATCCTGATGAACTTGGACAAGTGGAATTCCTTGGACGCAGGAACGCAAAAGGCGATGCTAGCCGCAGGGCACAAGCTGGAGCAGGACACGGTTGGAATCTTCAACCGACTGCTTGATGAAGAGAACACGGCGATGCGCGCAGGCGGTGCGAAGTCAACCCACATCGGCTACACGCTTGCAGAAGCCAACAAGCTGTTTGCGGATCGCGCGATGGAAGTGGCCATTGAAAAATCCGGGGCGACTGGAGAGGCCTTCCGCGATTTCGTTGCGTCAAAAGGCATGTAGCAACCCTCTTCCGGTAGCATCCGCTGCGGTCAGCGTGGCGGATGCCTCATCTCCATGAAAGACGCCCTGACCAAACTCTGTGACCTGCAAGACCGCATCACGGAGTGGGCCGCCATGCTGGCGTGCATCGGCTTGTCCTTGATCGTGACCTTCTATGTTTACGAGGTGGTGACCCGCTATGTGTTTAATTCTCCGACAGCCTGGGTCAGTGATTTTGTGTCCTACGCCCTTTGTGCCTGCGTCTTTCTCGCCCTTCCCAAAGTGACCAAGGACAAGGGGCATGTCGCCGTCACGATTCTGGTGGACATCATGCCTGCCAAAATTGCGGGATTGTTTCACAATGCTGTGAGCCTCATCGGCTTCAGTTGTCTGGCGGTTGCGGCCTATGTGAGCTTGCAGGAAAACCTGCGTCAGTACAGCAAGAACATCGAGACGCTGGCGATCATCCCGGTGCCGCAGTGGTGGATTTCCAGTTTCATCACCTTTGGCCTGGCGCTCAGCTCACTGTACATGCTGCGTCATGTGCCCGCCTCGAACCGCTCCGGTGACAACGCTCTTGTGGCAAAAGTAGACTGATGGAGTGGTACCTCACCCTGCTGGCTGGCCTCGCAATCCTGTTTGCGTTATTCCTGTCCGGAGCGCCGATCTTTCTGGCCTTCCTGTTCGCAATCCTTGTTGGTGTTTATTACATCATCGGCCCTGCCGGGTTCCCGATGTTTACCAACAGCATCCTCGACACCGTCTCGATCACCTCGTTGGCCTCCATCCCGCTCTTCATCCTGATGGGAGAGCTGCTGTTCCGCTCCGGAACAATGGATGTGCTGTTCGATTCAATCGACAAGCTCGTTGGGCGCATCCGGGGACGCCAGTATGTGCTGGTAGTGCTGCTGTCGGCAGTGTTCGGGGCATTGTCGGGAGTGGCGATGGCGGTTGCCGCCATGCTGGGACGCGCGATCATGCCCGGAATGCAGGCACGGGGCTATGATCGGGACATTGCCGCCGGACTCATCGTTGGCGGAGCCAGCCTGGCTCCCATCATTCCGCCCAGCCTGCTGGCGATTGTTGTGGGTTCCATCGCGGAAGTCTCGATCTCAAAACTGCTGATTGCCGGAGTGATTCCGGGGTTGTTCCTTGGAGGGATCTTTCTCGTCTATGTGTTTGGACGCATTGCGATGAATCCCAGCCTTGCTCCAGCGAATGTTTCTTCGGAGCGTGGAGAGGTCACCCTGAAGGAACAACTGATTGCGCTGGTGCGAACCCTTCCATTCGTGATTGTGATCTTTTCCGTCATGGGGTTCATCATGCTGGGAATTGCAACCCCTTCGGAATCTGCCGCCACCGGGGTTGTCGGTGCTCTCATCACCGCCGCAATTTACCGCAATCTCAATCTCCAGATGATTTGGGACTCGATCATGGGATCCGTCACGGTCTCGGCGATGATCCTCACCATCATGGCGATGTCAAAAATGTTCACGCAACTGCTGGCCTTCACCGGAGCGACCAGCGAGCTTGTGGAGTTCGTCGCCAACCTGAACCTAGGGCCGACCCTCATGCTGCTGATCATGCTTGCAGTGCCGTTTGTGCTGTGCATGTTCATTGACACGATTGCCATCATTTTGCTGACCATTCCGATCTACCAACCGGTGGTCAACAGCCTTGACTTCGATCCGGTCTGGTTCTGGCTGCTCTTCTTGGTCAACATCACGCTGGGGGCGATCACTCCGCCCTTCGGGTACACGTTGTTTGCCTTCAAAGCCGTGGTACCCGACATGTCCATCAGTGAGGCGTACAAAGCCACCTGGCCTTTCGTTCTCCTCTTTCTGACCGGAATTGCACTGATCATCGTGTTTCCGGCAATTGCGACGTGGTTGCCCTATCTGGTAGGATGACTGCCCGGAGGCCGGGCCTGCGGTGAGGAGGCGCTGAGGGTCTTCCGGGAACAGCCCTAAGCGTTGGGAAGAGGCTTGTTGATCGAATAGCAGGCACGTCCGACCGCGATCAGCCGTTCCGCATCATCAGTGACATCCACGTCAACAACGCCGATTCTCCGTCCAGCCTGACGCACGGTTGCGGTTGCAGTCAAATCCGTCTCAATCGCTGGGCGCAAATAATCGGTGCGGAAATTGACGGTGGGCAGAGGTTCCGCCGCAAGTAGCGCGAGGCCGTAGCAGCCGGTGGTGTCAATGATTGCGGAGATGGCTCCACCGTGCCATTGCCTGGTTCCGGGCTGGCGTTCGAACTCCTCACGCATCACCATTTTGACGACCAGTTGCAGGGGGTCGTAGGCGATTTTGAGGACTTGAGGCCGAAACAGTTGATGAAACCGAGACTGATCAATCATCGCCTGCATTTCGGCCAGCGTCAGTTGCTTGCTCATTGGCCCAAGATCAGCGCGTCTTCATTTTCTGCAATTCCGGCAGAATCTCGGTCGCAAAGCGTTCGACATACTCCATCCGTTCTTCGGGCGGCATGACCAGGGCCACAATGATCTTGTTGGCTCCTGCGCTCACATATTCCTCCAAGACTCTAAGGATGCGATCCGTTGGGCCGTAGGCGCAGTATTTGTCAACAATCTTCTCGAACGGCAAATTGAAGCGGTACGTCAACTGCTCAATGGCGCGGTTGCGGGCCTCTTCCACGTCTTCGTGCATACTGATGTACATGAAGCTGGTGAACGCGAACTCTTCAGAAAGCGGACGCCCGGCTTCCTCTGCAAACTCCCGGACTTTTCCGACAGACTCCCGAAACTGCTCGGCCGTGTACATGTAGGGCTGCCAGCCATCCCCCAAGCGTGCCGCCCGGCGCATGGCCGGATCACTGCGACCACAAACCCACAGAGGTGGCCCCCCCGGCTGATACGGGGTGGGCAGCATGTCAACGTCTTCGAGCTGAAAGATTTTTCCGTGGTAGTCGAAACGCTCGCCCTGCCAGTACTTGCGCATGATCTCAATGCCCTCGTTGGCACGGGCACCGCGTTCACTCATGGGAACGCCACACGCCTGAAACTCGCGGGGATAATCGCCTCCAATCCCGATGGACGCGATGAGCCGACCCTTCGACAAAAGGTCGAGCGAGGTCAACTCCTTGGCCATGAGGGTGGGGTGACGCAGTGGCAGGATGAGCGTGGAGGGCAACAGTTTGATGGTTTTGGTCACGGCGGCGGCATGGGCCAGCACCGTGATCACATCCAGAATTGGGCGGAAAAAAACGATGTGCTCGCCAGTGGTCATGATGTCGAAGCCGAACTCTTCCACACCCGTTAACTGCTCCGGTTCCCACACGTCTCCATCAACGTGAAATCCAACCTCGATCCTTCTCATTTCTACTGCCAATGCCTTGAGGGTTGATCAGTTCGACGCTGAACCTTTGATTTGTTCCAAAACGAGTTCTTCCAAATCCCCACGGCGCACTTTGCCAATGGCGGACAGCGGAATCTCTTCGATCTCGGTCATGTATTCCGGCCACTTCGCCTTGTCCAAGCCGACTTGCTCGCAACGCCCCCGTAAGTCATCCAGCGTAACGGATTGGGTTGCGACGACGACGGCAGCCAAGCGGGATCCCAATCGATCGTCCGGATAACCAACGATAGCCACATCCTTCACGGCGGGATGGCCGAGCAGCACATTCTCGATTTCCAAGGGCGAGATGTTTTCACCGCCCCGCAAGATGATGTCCTTGGCGCGTCCGATCATCATGATGTAGCCGTCCGGGTACTGCTCGGCGGCATCTCCGGTGGCGTACCAGCCATCGGGCTTCAGCCGCCCCTCCGGATCACCGCTCCAATAGCCCTTCATCATTTGCGAGGGGCCATGCAACTCAAGCTCTCCATCCACGACTCTGGTTTTCATGCCCGGAAGCGCGGTGCCATCGGTGTTCAGCTTCTTGTCCAGTTCCCCTTCAAGCGGAGTCGCCGTAACCGCCCCTGCCTCGGACGTCCCAAAATAGGACCACACCTGACAATGCGGCAGGGCTTTCATCGCCCGCCGCACGAGTAGCCGTGGAACCGGCGCCCCCGCCGAGGGAAAAAAGCGCAGCGATTTCCACTTCTCAATGCCGTGGGTTTCGGCATGGGCAACCGTGTCCACTAAGAACGGGGTAGGGGCTACTGTGTAAACACATCGGTAGCGTTCCACCAGGTCCGCCGCCGTTTCCGCCTTCCAGCGCGTCACCAGCACCATGACCGAATTGAGCATCAGCGACATGCGCACCCCGAACAGGAGCGCGACCGCATGACCAACAGGCGAAGTCACAAGGATAGGATCGTCTGCAGTCAGCCGGAAATGTTCGGCAAAGACCTGGGTTTGCCGCTCAAGCGTGGCAAAGGTGTGCATGGCAGCCTTCGGAGTTCCCGTGGTGCCGGACGTGCAGGCCAACCATGCCAGTTCCTCATCCCCTCTTGGCACGGGAGCCTCCGGACCAATCGGAGCATCCTCATCAGGCCGGAAACGCCGCTCGCCCAATTGCTCGAACAAGGGGTTGTCCCCCACAAGATGCTCGGTGAGGATGACGCAGCTCGCATCAAGGATTTCGGCAAGCTCGGTAATGCTCGTCCCGGCGGACCACGGCAGATTGACCAGCACCCCGCCGCAGAGCCGGATGGCCAGATAATCAACGACAAACTCGATGACGTTGGGCCGGGCGACAATCACGCGACTTCCGGGAGTGATGCCTTGTGCGATCAATTGTCCGGCACGGGATCTGGACAGGGAAATGAGTTCGCCGACCGTTACTTCCCGTTCCGGCTCTGCGACCGCCAGCGCGTCCGGATCGCGCTTACAGAGCCGCGCCCATTCCTCTGCCGCGTAATCCCGGCCCCTTGCAGGGGTGCTGTGATTTTTCTGTGTTGTCATGGTTTCTCACTCAATTTGCTTGATTGCTACGACCAACTCACGGATTCCGTCCTCCGACAAACCATCAAACCAGGTTTCATCCAACTGAATACGGTTCACCTGCCCACCAAAGCGTTTCTTCAACGCAACGGGCAAATCCTTCGGCTTCTGGACCACCGCGTAGGCTTCGAGCATGTCGTCCGTGACCAGCTTCCCCATTTCCTTCCAGCGGTCTTGACGTGCCATTTCGATGAACATGGAGAGGTTGACATCCCAACCATGCAGTTCCAGCATCTTCTCGTATTCGGGCGTTGATGCGTAGAATGCGATGCGTTCCTTCAGCCCCTCGCGCACCCGCTCCAACCCAGCTTCGGTAGTGGCGCAACCCACAAAACCGTAGCTGCCCAAATCAAGATCCTTGAGGGTACGTCCGGCCTTCTTCGCACCGATTTCCAGATTCGGCAACATGATTTCGGCATGCCATTTGTCCGTGATCGGGTCACCCGGAAGGTGTCCATCGGCGAGTTCTCCCGTCAGCCGACACATGTATTTGTTAATGGCAGCGATATGGATGGGGACTTTGGGGGATTCGAGAGGTCCGGGATTGTAGTAGGGGATCATCAGCGAGAAGTTGTAGTACTCCCCTTCATACTTGAGCCGGGTGCCGTTTTGCCAGCAATCCCAGATTGCTCGCAACGATTCCACATATTCGCGCATCCGCTTGACGGGCGGTTGATAATCCATGCTGAAGCGGCGCGTGAGGTGCGCCTTGATCTGGCTGCCGATTCCGAGTTGAAAGCGCCCCTTGGAAAGCGACTGAATGGACCATGCGTCATAGGCGGTCGCCATCGGGCTGCGCGGAAATGCCACAAAAACCCCCGTCAGCAGGTTAATCTTGCTGGTGGTCATCGCTCCGGCAACAGCGGACAGGGTTGGCGGAACGGTCAGTTCCAGCAAGGTGCTGCCGTCATAGCCAAGGGATTCGGCACGCCGGATGGCCTCCGGAAACTCCTCAAGCAGCTTTGGGCGAACCATCGAGTAAACTTGCATGGGTGTGCCTTTTGCGTCTTACAAGCTGAAGTGCCGTTCAATGTGGGCCGCAGAGAATTTGCCACTGCGCAGGTCATGCTCCACCGCTTCGGCGGAACGCTCATCTGGAGTGCCGTAGCCCCCAGCCCCCGGAGTCTCAATCACGATGCGGTCATCAACATCAATCGGCACTTTGTCAGGCTTGTCGTCGAGCCGCCGATCGCCGTCGCTGTCGCGGATCAAAAACTGTCCGGATCCCCCTGCTTTTCCGCCAAACAGCCCCCACGGCTGGTAGCGAAAGCGTTCTCCGGCTCCGTTAAAGACACAGGCGTGATTGACCGGAGTGACCACCCGGCGCAGCCCCATCCCTCCGCGAAACCGCCCGGCCCCTCCGGAATCCTGAACAAGGCTGTATTCTTCAACCCGCAACGGATATTCCTGCTCGATGGATTCCACGGGCAAGTTGGACGTGTTGGTGATGTGGACCTGCACCCCGTCTTTTCCGTCTTTGTTCGGACGTGCGCCCATGCCGCCTCCAAGGGTTTCGAGGTAAACATAAGGCTTGTTGGTGCGGGGGTCAACACCGGAAAACACCGCCGTGGTGTTCGCTCCGTTTGCGGCGGCAATCACCCTGTCCGGCAACGCCTGAGCGAGTGCCCCCAGTACAACATCAATCGTGCGCTGGCAGGAATGTGCCCGCGCGGCCACCGGGGCCGGAAAGACGGAATTGAGCAAGGTTCCGGGTGACGCTTCGATTTCAACCACATCCAGCACCCCCTGATTGCTGGGAACGTCCGAGTCGAGGACGGCAACCAAGGCGTAACACACGCTGGCCTGAATCGCGTTCATCGTCGTGTTGATGTTGCCCGCCACTTGCTCGCTGGTTCCTGCAAAATCGCAGTGGACGGTGTCGCCCTTGACGGTGAGTTTGAGGCGGATCGGAATGTCGAAGGTGGAAATGCCGTCCCCGTCCATGAAGTCCTCGAAATGGTAGGTGCCGTCCGGAATTTCCCTGAAGGCCGCCCGCATGCGTTGGGCGGTGCGGTTGATGATCTCGTCAAAGGCGGTCAGGACGTTGGCCATTCCATGCACCTCAAGAACTTCCCGGAAGCGTCTTGCCCCCAGCTTGCAGGAGGCGATTTGGGCGTTGTGGTCTCCACGACGCTCTTCCGGCGCCCGCACATTCAGTAGCAGCAGGTCCATGAGGTCGGTTTGCAGTTCACCACGACGGAACAGCTTCATCACCGGAATTCTCAGACCCTCCTGATAAATCTCGGACATGCCGCCCGCCATTGAGCCGGGAACCATGCCGCCCACATCCGCATGGTGGGCAATGTTGCAAATGAAGGCGACCAGCTCGCCTTCCTCAAAGATCGGCATCGCGTAGTTGATGTCCGGCAGGTGCGTCCCTCCGGCGGTGTGGGGATCATTCGCAATGAAGATGTCGCCCTCTTCGATGTCATCGCCGAATTTCTCAAGCACGCATTTCATGAGGCCGCCCATTGACGCGATGTGAATCGGCAAGGTCAGGGCCGCTTGCACGACCAGCCGCCCCTGCTTGTCAACGATGGCGATGGAGTGGTCGCGCCGCTCCTTGATGTTGGTGGAGTAGGCCGAGCGCATCAGCGCGGCAAAGCACTCGTCCGCAATGGACCTCAGCCCGTTGGCGATGATCTCCAGACTGATCGGGTCCAGTTTTGTCCGGTTTTTGTTCATGATGGATCTCCTGCACTGGCTTGGATCTTGATGATCAGGTGCCCCTCGGCAGTCACCTGGGCGACATCTCCGGGGTACACCGGGGTGGTGGTGTCCAGTTGTTCAATGATTGCTGGGCCGTTGATGCAATGCCCGGCACGCAAATCAGAACGCGCATAGACCTGAGCTTCAACGGCGGCATCCGCGTCAAAGTAAACAAGCCGCTGCGCAACAGGTTGTGGTTCGGAATGCTCGTCCCCCTCCGCTTGCTTACCTGCTTCACGGTACAGCCGGGCACTTGCCGTGAGGCGGACATTCACAATTTCCACAGGATCATCCTCGCTCGCGTACCCATACGCAGTCTCATGGGCCGAGATGAAACTTGCGTGGAGTTGAGCCAAATTGGGCAGGTCACCTGGACTCAGGCCTGCTCCGCTGGCCGCCGGGACCGCGAGTTCAAAGTTCTGGCCGACATAACGGGCATCCACCACAAGTTGCAGTTGGCGACTATTGGAAGGGGCTTTTTCTTTCTCAAACCAATTTTCCGCACGAACGAGCAATTCAGTCAGAGACTCGGCCAGCTTGTTGATTCCAGATTCGTCCAGCCCAAAGCGGAAACTGGCGACAAAATCCTCCTTCAAGTCAGAAACCAGCAATCCCTGCGCACAGACGATTCCGGGGGCGGTTGGCACCACCATTTCCTGAATGCCGAGACTGACGGCGACATCACGGGCATGTAGTGGCCCTGCGCCTCCAAAAGGCATCAGCACGAAGTTGCGCGGGTCATGTCCGCGTTCGACGGAAATCGTGCGGATCGTGCGCACCATGTTTGCGACGACAATGCCGAGGACGCCGTGAGCCGTGCGTTCATGGGTGAATCCAAGCTGCTTCGCCAGCGGATCGAATGCAGTACGCGAGAGTTCCGGGTTCAACCCCATGTCGCCGTCAAGCAGCCCCCGCGACGACAAGCGTCCCAGCAACAGGTTGGCGTCTGTCACCGTGGGGCGCCCCCCTCCGCGAGCATAACACGCCGGCCCCGGATCGGCTCCCGCGCTGATCGGCCCCACCTTCATCAAGCCATCCCGGTCAAACCAAGCGACGGAACCGCCTCCGGCCCCAACCGTCTCGACATCCACACAGGGCAGTCGAATGGGAAACCCGGCCACATCACGGTCGAAGGCAATGTCCACCTTGTAGTCCCGGATCAGCGCGACATCGGCGCTTGTGCCTCCCATGTCCAGCGTGATCACATTGCGACGATCGGTTTGGCGGGCAACATGCGCCGCCCCAACCGCTCCTGCGGCTGGCCCGGAAAGCGCGGTGCGCACCGGGAATTCACGCGCACGTCCCGGAGACATCAAACCTCCACTGGACTGGTTGATTCCAAGGGTGGCCTTGGGCGCTCGCTCGGAAACTCCCTGCTCAAGGGTTTCCATGTAAGCTCCCATCACGGGCTGCAAGTAGGCGTTCAGCACGGTCGTGGAAAGCCGCTCGTACTCACGAAATTCCGGCTGAACTTCTGAAGAGAGCGAAACCGCCATGTCGGGGGCGCGTTCCCGCAATGCCGTGGCGACCTGCCGCTCGTGCGCCGGATTGCGGAATGCGAACAGGAAGCCGATGGCGCAGGCCGAGACCTCGGCAGCAATCGCCTTGTCCAGGGCCGTTGCAATTTCATCGCTCTGCGGGGCAAGCACCACCTCACCATCGGCACCAATGCGCTCGCGCAACTCGATGCGATGTTCCCGGTCCACCAGCGGGGCCGGATGATCCTTGAAAAGATCGTACATGTGGGGTCGGGTTTGCCGTCCGATTTCCAGTAAGTCCCGGAACCCATGTGTGGTGATCAAGGCAACCCGGCTGCCGGTGCGCTGAATCAGGGCGTTGGTTCCAACCGTTGTTCCGTGAGACAGCCGTTCGATCCCGCCGAGAGGGATGTCAAACTGCTCACACAGTGCGACGAGTCCGGTCAAAATCGCTTCTGCCGGATTGGCCGGAGTGGAGGGGGTCTTGCCGACATGGAAGAGGTCTGCCTCGTCATTGGCCGCGAAGAAATCGGTGAAGGTGCCTCCGACATCAACTCCTATTGTCCAACCCATTGATTTGTCTCCCGAATGAAAATTGCCTCACAGCCAAAATCTTAAAATCATGGCTTTTCTCACCGACGAAAGCAAGAGGGGGGCGTAGATGAAAGACGACGCACAGCACACCAATTTGGCACTCTGCCATACGATTTTAATCAGTGTACTGATTTTTTTGCTCTTGTCAAGAGCCAGGTATGTTTGGCATTGGGGACGCTTTTGAAAAAGCATGGCAAAACGATTAGCCTACTGTGTTAAACTACGTTCCAAAGATCGGGGAGTCAGGCCCAAGGAGTTGAAAATCACAAAGGAATGACCATGTTTATCAGAAATCAATGGTATGTCGCTTCATGGTCCAAAGACATTACCCGTGAGCCGACCAGCCACACCATCCTGAACGAGATGATCGTTGTCTATCGTCTCGAAGACGGTTCCGCCGTTGCTTTGCAGAATTGTTGCCCGCATCGTAACGTGCCCCTCTCGAAAGGGAAGCTGATTGGTGACAGCCTGCAATGCTGTTACCACGGGCTTGAATTCAACGCTACAGGCCAGTGCACCAAAGCTCCGGGCACGGACAAAATTCCCGCATGGGCCAAGGTGAAGCCGTACCCGCTGGTGGAACGCAATGACTGGGTTTACGTCTGGATGGGCGATCCGGAACAGGCCGATGCCTCCCTGATTCCGGATGTGTACGGCAAGATGCTGGATCCCAACTGGCACTGTGTCAAAGGAGAAATTCATGTCAAAGGAGGATACCGCTTGATTGTCGATAACCTGATGGACTTGTCCCACCTAGCCTATGTTCATAGTTCCACCACCGGCAATCCCGAAATGGCGGAAGGGGCGACCTTGAGGACTGAGGTGCAGGGCGAACATGTCCGGGTCACTCGATTCATGAAAGACGTGGTTCCGGCTGCAACGTACAAGCATTATGGAAACTACACCAAAAATGTGGATCGCTGGCAGGTCACGAACTATTACACGCCGTCCTATATCCTGATCAACAATGGTTCCTACTCCGTCAGCGACCGTCCGGAAACGCCAGTGGATTGCGCCACCGAGCGCGGGCATTGGGGGTTTCAAGTCTATCATGCCATCACTCCGGTCACAGAAGACACCACGATTGACTACTGGTGTGTGGCTCTGGAACAGCATCAACTGAACCCGGAAGCGTATGACGTTTGGCAAGAACAGATGATCAACGTCTTGCGCGAAGACCACGAAGTGTACGAAGCACAACAGGTGTCCATCAGCAATGGTCGCCCGGAAAACAACAATGATGTCAGCCCTAGAGGAGCCTTGCCTTCCGACAAGGCGTTGATAGCGGCACGCTTAATCCAGAGGCGTTTGTATAACGAGGAACAAAAGCAAATCGAATAAACTGTTCCACCACAAGTGGGGTATTGAGGATGCTTTTGAAAAGGAAGACCGAAGCGGACGGATTACAGTTTACTGGGTTTCAGATCGGTACGCCCGAAATGGTTGTTTTCCCTGACAATTCGTAACAGAAACTCTAAAAATAATTCTTTCTCCTGTTCAGACAAAGGTGCTACAAACTTGATCTGAGCCGTCATCATGGAGTTGAACATGGCCTTGACGACTTGATACCCTTCTGGAGTCAAATGGACTTGTTTCATGCGGCGGTCGTGTTTGGCGGTTTTTCGGGAAAGAAAACCTCTTTTCTCAAGGCGTTGCAGGACATCGGCAACACTGGTGCGGTCGATTCCAACCTCACGAGCGATGGTGATTTGATCGATCCCGGGATTTTCAGACAACTCCGTCAAAATGCCATACTGAATTGGCGTTAAATTAAATTCCGCACATTCCTCAAGAAAGAGGGCCACATGAATTTGATGGGCGCGGCGGATCAGAAAACCCGGACGTTTCCATAAGGGCATAATGCTATGGAATGCTTCGTGATCTTGTAGATTTTTTTCGTTCATGATTTTGTGAAGTTTATTCTAATATCATTTTTTAAATAATTGTTAAATGCTTTGAAATCACAGCTTTAGATGAAGATGGTAGTGTACTGAATCATGATTCGGTTGTCAAATAATCTTGAATAAAAATTCAGAAAAATTGGTAGTTGTGTTCCTTGTCAATGATGGGCTTGATTTTTGTTGTCATTCCCACTCAGGCGGGAATCCAGTCCACACGGCCGTTTGCTCTGGATTCCTCCGCAGGAGTCCCCACTCGCCCACTCCGTTCCGCCCAGAATGACACAAAGCTTGTCCCCGGCTTGAACAGGGAGCCAGCGACTTTTCAGTCTTGAAATGGTGCTTGTCAACACGTTCTAGACTTGGATTTGGACTGCCAGTGTTAGAAGGTGTAGGTACTCCAGAGGGGATAGCTGACATCTCGATCCTGCTACCTCCGGGGGTTATTTTCATGCTA
>CAZQXS010000041.1:0-12518 GCA_964597275.1 uncultured Pseudomonadota bacterium
TAAGGAAACAGAAATGACGACTTATTCAATTGCCCTGATCCCCGGAGACGGGATTGGCCGCGAGGTGGTGCCGGAAGGCGTGCGTGTGCTGGAGCAGGCCGCTCGGCGTTTTGGGCTGGAGTGGCGCTTCACCGAATACGACTGGTCCTGCGACCGCTACGCAACGACTGGAGCCTTCATGCCGAAGGACGGCATGGAGCAGCTCCGAGAGCATGATGCGATCTTTCTGGGCGCAGTGGGCTGGCCGACGGTTCCGGATCACCTCTCGCTTTGGGAACTGCTGTTGCCGATCCGCCGCCAGATGCAGCAGTACATCAACCTACGGCCCGTGCGCATGTTCAAGGGGATGCGCACCCCGCTCGCGGATCGCGGTCCGGAGGACATCAACTTCTGGGTGGTGCGGGAAAACAACGAAGGCGAGTACTCTGAAATCGGCGGACGCCTGCACTCCGGCACCCCGCAGGAGATGGTGATGCAGGAAACCATCTTCACGCGCATGGGCTGCGAGCGCGTGATGCGCTTTGCCTTTGAACTGGCGCAACGTCCCGGACGACGCGGCAAGGTCACGTCGGCGACCAAATCCAACGGCATCATGCACACGATGCCTTTTTGGGACGAGGTGTTCCGTGACGTCTCCGGCGAGTACCCGGACGTGCAGACCGACCAGTTCCATGTGGACATCCTCACCGCGAACTTCGTGCTGCATCCGGACTGGTTCGACGTGGTGGTCGGCTCCAACCTCTTCGGCGACATCCTCTCGGACCTCGGCCCAGCGGTGGCAGGCTCCATCGGCATCGCCCCTTCTGCGAATCTCAATCCGGAGCGCACGCACCCCTCCATGTTCGAGCCAGTGCATGGTTCGGCTCCGGACATTGCGGGCAAGGGCATCGCCAATCCCATCGGGCAAATTTGGTCCGGCGCGATGATGCTCGACCACCTCGGCCATCCAGAAATTGCCGATGCCGTGCTGAACGCCGTGGAACGGGTGCTGGAATCCGGGGAGGTTCGCACCCCCGACCTCGGCGGCACGGCCACCTGCGCCGAACTTGGACAGGCGATTGCCGATGCCTTGAAGTGACCGAACGTTACAGAGGACTCACCAAACAATCGTGCGGAGCAGTCCGAAGCCGGAAAGGCCGAGCAGGAGCCAGAGGGTGAATTGGCGGAAGGAGGTGGGGGGTGTCGTCACGAAGCGGCGGTGCCCCAGCCAGACACCGAGGGCGAGCGGAGGAAGAAACGCCAGCACGCGCCAAAGGACTTCCGGGCGCAACAGGTCGAGCGAGCCGGACCAAGCAATTGCGTAGAGGTTTCCAGTGAACAGGTAGGCGACGACCGTGGCGCGGACGACTGCCACGGAGATGGGCGTGGCCAGCAAGAGCAACACCACCGGAACGCCCCCGATGGCGGCAAGCCCGTTGGCGAGTCCGGAAACCACACCCGTGCCGAAGGTGAGCTTGGAGCCACCTTCGTTTTGCAGGGACACGCCTTTGAGGGAGAGCAGCGTGAAGCCCAGCACCAGCGTGTACACGGCAAGGCGCACCTCCAGCACAGGCAGTTGGGCGATCAGCCACAAGCCCACGGGCATTCCCAAAAGGGAGCCTGCCACCAGCAGAGCCACCCTGCGCCACGCGACTTCTCGCCACACGAGGGGCAGCATGTGAACGCTGGCGGCAATCTCCAGCAGAAACGCCAAAGGCACCACCTCCGCAGGGGGCAGCACCAGTGCGTGAGTTGCCACCACCAAAGCCGAAAAACCAAAGCCCGTGTAGCCCCGCACGAATCCCGCGCCCAACACCGTCAGCCCGCACCACACAAGTACGGGAAATCCTAGCCCAAGTGTTGCTTCCAAGAATTTGTACAGCGGTCGTGTAGGAGCGGGCCATGCCCGCGATTGCGGCTTCGATCAGAAAAAAAACTGCGTGGAACGGCTGGAACTGCCCCAGTCGTAGGCACTGCGTTCATGGGCGATGGTCTCGATGGCATCTTCCGGAAGTTCCTTGAGAAAGCGCGAGCGGGCGTGGTGTTCGTAGCCTGCATAGGAATGGGAAACGACCGGGGCCGAGAGCAGCAGGTGCCGCTTGGCGCGGGTGAGCGCGACGTAAAACAGGCGACGCTCCTCCTCCAACTGCTCCGGATCGTCAAGGCAGCGCTGGTGCGGGAACAAGCCCTCGGTGAGTCCGATCACAAAGACCGCCTCCCACTCCAGCCCCTTGGCCTGATGGATGGTGGTGAGCGTCAGCACTTCTTCGGTTTGTTGCTCGGCTTCGTATTCCGTGACCACGCTTGCGCCCACGAGCGAGAGTTCGTTGAGGAAGGATTCGAGGCTGCGGTAGTTTCCGGAGAACTCCCGGAGGTAGTTGATGTCGTGTTCGCGCTGGGCGGCGTTCTCGAAGCTGTTGAACAGCACGTCGCGGTAAAAGCGCTGGTAGAGCATTCCGAGCATCGTGGCCGGAGTTGCATCGTCCTTGAGCATGTCCTGAAAGCATTCGAGCAGCACGTTCCAGTCGGCCCGCGCCTTGGCCGGAATCAGCTTCTGGAGTTCGGCGTTGTCCTGTGTGAGCCGCACCGCCTGCTGCGTGTGGAAGACGCTGAAGATGCGGTGGGCGGTGGTGTTGCCCACGCCCGGAAGCAGCTTGAGAATGCGCATCCACGCGATTTCATCGAGCGGATTGAAGACGACCTTGAGGAAAGCGGTCAAGTCCTTGATGTGCGCCTGCTCGAAGAACTTGACCCCGGAGTGGATCACGAAAGGAATCCCGGCGCGGGTGAGTTCCACCTGAAGCGTGGCGGACTGGACGTGGTTGCGGTACAGCACGGCTATTTCGTTGAGCGAGAGTTCACGGTCGCGCAAGTCCTGAATCGTGTCCAGCAGCAAGTCGGCCTCCTCTTGGGGATCCCAAAGCTCATGCGCCGAAGGGAGGTCTCCGGAGGCGAGTTTCGTGAAGAGGTGCTTCTCAAACTGCTGCTGGTTGTGATTGATGCTGCCGTTGGCGGCGTTGAGGATTTCCGGTGTGCTGCGGTAGTTCTGCTCCATGCGGAAAAGCTGGGCGTTGAAACGTTCCGGGAATTCCAGGATGTTGCGGAAATCCGCACCGCGCCAACTGTAGACGGACTGCGCATCATCGCCCACAACCATCAGATTCCGGTGCCCCAGCGAGAGGCAGTCGAGAATGTTGGCTTGTACGTGGTTGGTATCCTGATATTCATCTACTAGGACGTATTGAAACTGCTTCACCATCGGCAAGGTCGCGCCTTCCCGCAGTAGCAACTCCAGCCAGTTTTCTAGTAGGTCGTCAAAATCCATCACCTGATTGCGCCGCTTCTTGAGTCGGTAGGTCTGGAGGATTTTCAGCATCGCCTCCCGATGTTCCTCAAGGTGCGGGTAGTGGGCGGCGACGGACTGCGGCAGGTGAAAGTTGCGTTCCGGATACGGACACTCCAGCAACTGCTGGCGCGTGGCGTTGCGATTGAACGCGAGCGAGAAGATGTCCTGCAAGAGCGCGGCTTTGGGAAACTGTTTTCCGGGCTTGCCCACGACCTCCGCGAGTGACGCCTTGATGAGGTCGCGGGAGTCGGAGGCATCAAGGATGCTGAACTGGTTTTCGTAGCGCAGCAACTTGGCGTAGCGGCGCAGGAAGCGGCTGGCAACGCTGTGGAAGGTGCCATGGACGAGCTTCTGCTGCTCCTTGTGGAGGTTCGCGGCGCGGTTGACGCGGGCGGCCATTTCGTTGGCGGCCTTGTTGGTGAAGGTGAGCAGCAGGATGGCCGAAGCCGGAACACCGGAATGAATCAGCCGCGCCACCCGATGCGTGATCACACGGGTTTTGCCGCTTCCCGCCCCGGCGATCACCAAGGCGGGGCCGTCCTGATGCAAGACAATGCGCTGTTGATCCGGATTGAGCGTTTCCACAAATTCAAACGTGCTAGAATGAAACCGCACTTGGCGGTAGCCGAGCAAAGCCAAAATCGTAGTTCATCCCTGACAAGTCGCAAAACCTTTCCAATCCCCGAACCGATCAACCCATGAAAGAAACCAGCCCGTGGTGGGCCGACCTCCAAGCCCTGCTCCAGCCCTACTGGGCGCAATTCAACGAAATGTTTGGCGATGCCGCCCCGTTTGTCGCGGGGGGGGCCGTTGCAGTTTTGTTGGTCGTCCTCGTCTTGGTGTTCCGCAAACGAGGCGAATCCGCAGCCCCGGACAACCGGAAACCCTCGGAAGCGGAACGGGACGCCAAACTGGCGAAACTGGAAAAGGAGCAACGCAAGCAAGCCGACCGCCGCGCCAAGGAAGAGGAAGAGCTGCAAAAACAGCGGCAGACCGTCAAGCTCGGCAAAGCGGAGGAGCGCGAAAAGGAACTTCAGGCGGAACTCGCCCGCAAGCAAGAGGAACTGCGCCGTCGGCAAACGCTCACGCAGGATTTGCCCTCAGTTCCAGAAGCCCCTGAGCCGGAGCCGGAAGCCGTTCCAGCAACAGCCCCCGAAGCCGAAGCGGCACCAGAGGAGCCGGAATCGCTGCTGGAGCGTTTCCGCAAGGGCATCCAGAAAACGCGCACCCAGCTTTTTGACCGACTCACGGAAGTCGTGCAAGGCCGCAAGGAGATTGACGAGGACGTGCTGGACGACCTGGAGGAGGTGTTGCTGAGCGCGGACATTGGTCCGGAAACCTCACAGCGCATTCTCGACGGCATCACAGAAAAAGTGGAGCGTGAGGAACTCAAGGATCCCGAAGCCCTGCTGTCGGTGATTCAGGAGGAAATTCGCACCATTCTCGGCAAGCATCCGGACGCTCCGGACCCCGCCAGCCGCAAGCCGTGGGTGACGCTGATGGTTGGAGTCAACGGCGTGGGCAAGACCACGACCATCGGCAAGCTCGCCGCCCAGCACGCCAGTGCCGGGCGCAAGGTGTTGCTTGGCGCCGGAGACACCTTTCGGGCGGCGGCCATCGAACAGCTTGGCGAGTGGAGCCAGCGTTCCGGATGCGACCTTGTGGCCAAGGAGGCCGGAAGCGACCCCTCCGCCGTGATGTACGAGGCCGTCGAGAAGGCGATTCAGGAGGAGTACGACGTGGTGATTTGCGACACCGCCGGACGGTTGCACACCAAGAAGAACCTGATGGAGGAGCTCAAGAAGATGGTGCGCGTGATCCGCAAGCAGATCCCGGACGCACCCCACGAGGTGCTGCTGGTGCTGGACGCAACGACCGGGCAGAACGCGATTTTTCAGGCGCGGGAATTCCGGGAGGCGGCGGACCTCACGGGGCTGGTGGTCACCAAGCTCGACGGCACCGCCAAGGGCGGAGTGGTGATTGGCATTGTCAACGAATTCGACATCCCCGTGCGCTACATCGGCATTGGGGAGCGCATTGACGACCTGCGCCCTTTTGACGCAGAGCAGTTTGCGGAGTCGCTGCTCAACTGAGCGTCAGGCGCGGTAACGAACCAGCAGGCCGAGTCCCAGCACCAAAAACAGCAGGTTGCCGCCCCAAGCCGCGAGGGCCGGAAGCACGGTGCCGGCGTTGCCCAAGGCCAGAAAAATCTGGTTCAAAATCCAGAAGAGGATGCCGAGCAGCACACTCAACGACAACGACTCCACCGCCAAACCCCGGCGGCTGTGGTTGGCAGAAAGCGCAAAGCCGATCAGCGCCATGATCCACAACGTTGCGGGATAGGCAAGTTTCTGGTAGAACTCCACCCAGTGCTTCGTCACGTCCTGCCCCTCGCCTTGCAGACGCAGGATGTCGGCAAACAGCGGCAGGGCATGGCGGTGGTGGGGGGAGATGGGAGTCAGAAACGAAACCGACGGCAGTTCCATCTGCGGCATTTCCCACGTTTCCTGAGTGCTGCGGATCAGATGGTTGGATGTGAAGGCGACGCGCACCACATTCTGGAAGAGCCATGAGTTTTTGGATTGTTCTCCTTGGGCAATCGCAGTACGCTCCACAAGGCGGTGCGGGTCCGGTTGCCAGCGGAACACGCTGACGGACTCCATGCGCCCGTCCGGGTGCCGTGTCCCGAAGTAGTAGATGTTGCGCTCGCCGTCCACCTTCCAGAGCGGCGGCAGCAGCGCCTGCGTTTCCGGCTGCACCCAGCGTTTGTGCATCCACGGGTACACCTGATGCTGGACGAAATAGAGGGCGGTGGCCACAAGGGCGATTACGCCAAACACGGGCAGTAGCATGCGCCAACCGCCCAATCCGGAAGCTCGCATGGCCAGCAGTTCCGAGGTGCGCCCCAGTGAACTGAAGGCGGCAATCGTGGCCAGCAGGATGGTGATCGGGGTCATCAATTCCAGCGCTTGGGGCAGCAGCAGGGCGATTTCCTGGAGCAGGTCCAGCACGGCATCCCAGTCCTCCAGTTCGCTGAGGTTGCCGAAGACGTGCATCAGCACGGACATCAGCAGGAAGGCGCTGAGGATCAGCAGGAAAAACCGGACGTACTCGTGGGCGATGTAGCGGGACAGGCGAGCAGGCATGAGGATTCCAAATCGTATGATTTAGGATAGGCGATTGTAGGTGGCGGGTGCAAAGCGAATCTTGTGTCCGACTGCACCTGCAACTGGACCCCGGCTTGCATTCCTCTTTCGCCGCACAACGCACTGACAGGCAGGACAAAACAACTGAAGCGAACCGCAATCCACAGACACCGAATGTCCAAATCCGTACTGGTCCTTGAGGAAAACCCCGCAATTCAGGGGCTGATTGCCTCTTCCCTGCCGCCTGACTTGCTCTCCTTGCATCAGGAAAGCGACCCGGAATCCTTTCTGCAGCAAGCGCGTTCGCTCAAGCCGGACCTCATCTTCGTCAGCAACGAGGACCGTAGCCGGGGCTATGACACCCTGCGGCAAATCCGGGAAGACCGAGACCTCAGCAGCACTCCGCTCGTCTTGCTGGTCAACGCACGGGACCGTCTGGATCACGAGGTGATGACCGAATTGGGGGTGGAGGATCAGGTGCGCAAGCCCTTTGAGGCGGACAACCTGCGCGAGCAAGTCCGCAAGCACCTTCTGGAAAACCTGCCCAGCGCCTTGGACCCGGAGGAGGAAGAGGCCCTGAGCAACACGGAGAGCAACCCGCTCTTTGACGAGGAAATGATGTCCCTCATCAGCGAAGCTCCGGGGGTGGCCGAAGACGAAGTCGAGGTGCCGGAAATTGATTTTGCCGCCGATTTGGACGACACCTCCAACGAGCAGGAGGACGACTCGGAGCTTGATGATCTCTCGCTCTCGGACCTCCCGGAACTGGCCGCCGAGGCCAAAGCGCTCATGCAGGGACTTGCACCCGACGCTGAGCCTCCCTACGATGATGCATTGGAAGCAGACGAGTTTGGGGCGCACGACACGTTTTTTGAAGACCTGCCCGAACCCGCACAGATCATGGAAGCATCTCCTGCGCCAACACCTCCAAAAGCAACTGAGGATTCCAAAGGATCTCGCATGACTGAAAAAACTTCTGCCTCTGCCAATGACGAAGCAGATTTGCAACTTGATGAGGAGATTTCCGCCAACGACGGGGAGTTTCAGAGTGATGATGATTTCATTCTGGACGAAGAGTTGGAGTTGGACGAGGAGGTTGAGGCGGAAGGGAGTGCTGTAGCTTCTGCCCCTGCCGAGCCTGACCCGGAACCGGAATCCGACCTGGGCGCCTTGGGCCGCTTGAAAGAGTCGGGGCTGGAGGATCAACTGGCCCGCAGTCAGGGTGCCTCAAACGAGGGAGCGTTTGCAGGGGCCGAGCCGTCTTGGGGGGACGCCGCAAGTGCCGATGGCGCGTTCTTTGAGAGCAGCTTGGAGGATCACCACGATGCGTCCGAAGCCGGGATGGCGGCAGATTCGGCATCGCTGGAGATGGACCTTGAGAGCCTTGAGGACAACGAGACCGAAGACCTTTCGGCAACAGAGGATGACCTGTCGGATGCGTTTGTGGACCTTGATCTCAATGAAGACCCGAAAACTCTTGGTGCCGCAGGAAGTGAACAATCCGGAGACAACGAGGGCACCGGACTCATCGCCCAAGCCAAAAAAGAACTGATCGCCGAAGAAACCGCCTTGCTCGAAGATGCCGAGCAACTGGAGGAGGCAGTGGAAGCCCTTGAGGCCGAAGAAGCGGCGGTGGTGGAAGAAGCCGGGTTCCTTGAAGAAGCTGAAGCCGAGCTTGAGGCTGAAAAATCCGTTCTGATCGAAAAGGCAGAGGCCCTGGAAGAGGTCGAGGAGGTGCTGGAGGCTAAAAAGGAGAAACTGATTGAGAAAGCCGCACTGATTGAACAGACCGAAGCGGACTTTGAAGCCGCAAAAGGGGTGATGACCAAGGAGCAGACGGACGTCTTCGAAGCCGAGCTTGAGGCGGAGGAAGAAGCTCTGGCCGAGGAAATTGAACTGCTTGGAGAGGCCGAGGATGAGTTGAAGGCCGAGGAGGCGGAACTGCTTGTGGAAGCGGAACTACTGGAAGAAGCCGAAGAGGAAATCAAAGCCGAAGAAGCTGCGTTGGTCAAGGAGGTCGAACAAATCGAGGCGGCCAAGGTCGAGTTGAGGGCAGAAGAGGCCGCCGTGTTGGAGGAAGCGGAACTGCTGGAAGAGGTTCAGGGTGTCTTGGAGGCCGAGGAAGAGATTCTGGCCGAAGAAGCCGAGTCCCCGGATGAAACGGAACCGGATTTGGAAGCCGCCGAGATTGAAGACTTTGAGGAAAATTTGGACGAACTGGAGATTCCAGATTCCCCTGACCCTGCTGCTTTGGAGGCCAGTGGTTCTGGCGGAGGGGGCAGCGGCTCCGGAGCGTCAGCCAAGGCTGCGGAGATGGACTCCGTCCTGCTGGACCTGACCCCAGAGGACAAGGCGCATCCTCCACAGGATCCGGGAGATCAGGTGATCCTTGCGGACACGGTTGAGCATGTGGTGGAAGGTCCGTTGACCAGCGAGGACGACCTCGACTCCTTCATGGAGTCCAGTTCGCTGGAAGAGATGGAATCCGATGAAGTGCTTGAGAGTGTCGGCGAGGAAGAAGAGCGCCTGATTGCTGAGGAAGTGGAAGTAGTTGAGGCACTGGGCGAAGAGGAAATGCTGGGAGAGGATGACCTAGCGGAACTCCAGTCCCTCGATGAGGAAATGGCGGCGCTTGAGGAGCAGGAAGTGGAGGCACTTTCCGAACTGGAAACGCTGCCGGAGGAAGAGGAATCGGCTCCGGGAACTTTTGTTGAAACGCCAGACGAAGACCTCGCCACATGGGAGCAGGCGGAAGGGCATGTTCGTGAGTTTGCCCGTGAAACCTTTCAGGAGGTGCTGGACGAGGATGAGCCTGCGGAAGAGGAAGCCCCTGCCGATGAGGTTTCATGGGAGACGGCGGAAGCAACAGCAGAGCTACTGGAGGAATCGGCCCATCAACTCGCAGATGAGGTGTCTCAGGAAGAGCAGACCTTTGCCAACTGGGAGGAGGCCGAAGATGAGTTCATCCAGCATGACCGCTATGCGGAATCTCCGGAACTGCAACTTGCGGGCTTTGGAAGCGAGTCCTCCGAGGAAAGGCTTGCGGCGATGCCCAAGGGAGACTTGGAGGAAATCATCAGCCGCCTGGTCAGCGAGTCGGTGGAAAAAACCCTGCAAGCCAACATGCCTCGCGGGGCACTGGAAGCCGCTGTGGAGTCCTTGGTGCAACGTTCGGTCGCACAGGCGTTGGACGAGGCGACTCCAAAAATCATTGAGCAGATCATTCAGGGCGTCCGGGATCAGTCGAACTGACTCGCGCCCCCTTCCCTTGCAAGCAGGTCTTCCAACCGCTGGTGGCGGACCTGCGCCAGTCTTTGAATCTCCTGTGAAAAGGTCTTCCCGATCCGCTCAGCTTCCGGGCTGGGCATCGGTTCGGACAATTTGAAGGGACCGGACCTTTGCAGCAGCGTCTTCAGGCTACCCCAGCCGCGCCCGGCCAGCCGTCCGCTCCGAAGTAGCACGGGCGTGAAATTGCGGAATTCCCACTCATCATCCAGGTTTTCAGGATCGGTCAGGTAGAGCAGCACGCTGAGGGAGGTTCCAACCGGATTGCTCAGGTAGAGTTCTGCGTGTGGATTGCGCAGCACGAGGTTCGTGAAATAGCCACTGCTCCCGGTGCGCACTTGAGTGCCCATCTGGCTCAGCACGGCTTCCCGGTCCATTCCGGAATGAAGCCCTCCCAGCGCCGCGCGGTTGGCGGTAGCGTGGACCAAGCGGGCAAGACGACGGGACGTGGCCACAAATTGAGGAATTGGAGGAGCGGACATATTTTTGCTGGTCAGAGTCCTCGCTGAAAGTCGTTCCTGCCCGTGCGGTCCTCGCCCCGGAGCAGGAAGATCGGGCGGTCGGCGTAGTTGGGGCGTGAGGTGCCCTTGGTTCCTGGAACTGGAGGCGTGGAGCGGTCGTAGTGCGAGGTTCCCGGCATGTAGCGGTACACCAGTCCGGTGCGGGGCTGCCCGGAGGTATTCGCGCAGGAGCCGTGCACGAGGAAGACATCGTGCAGCGAAACCTGTCCCGCCCGAAGCACAACATCCCGCGCCAGAGACACGTCGTACTCGTCTGGACTCAGTTCCTGATTGAGCGCGGCCCCTTCGTCGTCCCGGGTGCGGTGGCCCAGCAAGCCGTTTTTGTGGGATTCCGGAATCACCCGCATGCAACCGTTTTCCGGAGTGGCGTCGTCCAAGGCGATCCAGAGGGTGCAAGTGGCTCGCGGGCGCATGGGCCAGTAGTGCGCGTCTTGATGCCACGGCACCTCCAGTCCAGTCGCGGCAGGCTTGCTGAAGAGTGCCACGCCCCAGAGGATGAGGTCCGGCCCAAGCACCTGCTCCACCATGTCCAGAAACGGCGGATGCTTGGCGTATTCCAGAATCGCCGGGGCGCCCTTCACACCTTCCGGCCCGCTCTCCAGATGCACGTTCATCAGGTTTTCCGGGCGATGCTCCGGATTGCGCTCCAGCACCGTTTTGACCGAATGCCGCATGGCGGACAGCAGTTCGTCCGGCATCCGGTAATGTTCCGGAGTGACCTGCCCGTCGTGCTGGTATGCGGCGACTTCCGTTTCCGATAAAATCGGCCCCATGATCTGCTTACTCGGTTTTTTTCAGGATGGGAGCGGTCAGCGTGGAGAGGGAAACTCGCTGTTGTCCGGAGTCGGCAAAGTTTTCGGGCGCAAGCCAGCGCGTGAAGGCCTCCCGGAGCTGCGGCCATTCCTGATCAATCGCGGCAAACCACGCGGTGTCGCGGTTGCGCTGTTTGTAGAGCGTCGCCTGCCGGAAGATGCCCTCGTAGGACAAGCCCAAACGGAGTGCGGCTTTGCGGGAAGGGGCGTTGAGCGCATCGCATTTCCACTCGTAGCGGCGATAGCCCAAATCAAACGCCCGCTGCATCATCAGGAACATCGCCTCGGTGGCGGCGGGCTTGCGCTGCAAGAGCGGAGAGAAGTTGATGTGCCCCACCTCGATGCTTCCCGGCTTGGGATCGATCCGCAGGTAGCTGGCCACGCCCACCGCCTTGCCCGTGGTTTGATCCACAATGGCGTGAAAGAGCGGGTCCGTGCCGGAGCAGTCCGCCGCCATCCACTGTCGGTATTCCGCCAGCGTGTCGAACGGGCCGTAGGCCAGGTAGGTCCAGTTGCGGCCTGCTTGGTCTACGGAGTTGGCCTCAAAAAGATCAGCGGCGTGGCGTTCCGGTTCCAGCCGCTCCACACGACAGTAACGCCCAACCATTGGCTCATTCGGAGGCCAAGGGGGCGAGGTCCAGTCCGGTACCGGAAAGCCGATGGGCTGGTTCAGCGAGTTGTGGCGCTCAGCCATCACAACTCCTGCCCTTTGGGCAAGACCATCAGCTTGGGAATGCGGACATGCCCCGGACGCTGGAGCGCGAACATCACCGTTTCGGCGATGTCTTCGGGCATCAGCGGAGTGTCAATCTCCATGAATTTTGTGGGATGCACCTCCATGTGGTTGTGCAGTTGGGTCAGCACCAGCCCCGGCTCGATGCAGGTGACCTGGACATCCGTGCGCCCCAGTTCCATCCGAAGCGCTTCGGAAAGCGCCTCAATCGCGTACTTGGTTCCAGCGTAGGCTCCGGCGGTGGGACGCACCTTGGTGCCCAGCACACTGGAGGTGTTGATGAGGTGCCCCTGCCCGTTCGCCTTGAAATGCCGCACCGCAAGGTAGGCCATCCGGAAGGCAGACTCCACATTCACGCGGACCATCTCGCAAACCCGGTCGAGGTCAATGGACTCAACGGGTCCGGTTTCGATCAGCCCGGCGTTGTTGATCACAATGTCCACCGTTCCGTAACGGTCCACGGCGGATTGAAACAAATCATCACAGCGCTTCGGATCATTGAGGTCTCCGGTCCAAACCTCGGCGCTGGTGGCAGCCGCAAGCTCTTGCAGCTTGGCCACGTTCCGGCCTGCCAGCAGCACCTTGACTCCGGCAGCGGCAAGTTGTTCGGCAATCGCACGGCCAATGCCGCTGGTGGCTCCGGTGACGATCGCGGTTTTTCCTTTCAGTTCAGGCATGACTTTTTCAAAGTTGGAG
>CAZQXS010000041.1:12618-28141 GCA_964597275.1 uncultured Pseudomonadota bacterium
CTGGGCATTCAGTTCAGGGTTCCGAAAGCGGCTTCCATTTCACGTCGGATGCGCACGGCGTGGCGGGTGGGGTCGAACTCCACGTCGTCCCAGCGCAAACGTTCGCCTTGGGGGACATCGCGCAGGAGCTTCACATCTCCAGAAAGTCCGAGGGGCAGGTAGCCCTCGCGCAGTGAGACTTCCGCAGGAGTCTGCTTTCCCCAGACCGTGAAGCCGCCCTCGCCATCGAGGATTTCCCCGGCTCGCAAATCGCGCTTGGCGGTGGCGGCGACATCCGCCCGGAATCCGTTGGGGCATCCCGTCGGCTCGTTGCGCAGGGCCACGGATGCGACCGAGATGCCGAGTTCCAGCCCGATCAGGTGGGTGGGGCGGTAGAGCGCGGCAAACCGGAAGCTCGCATCCGGGAGCATGTAGTACTCCTCAAAGCAGTGCTTCACATAATCGGTGTCGGCCTCGATAACCACGTAGGTGCCCATTTGCAGGTGGTTGGGCACGGACTCACGATTGCGGTACAGCGAGGACACGACCTCGGTGGTGCCGGAATGGGCGACGGTGCCGCCAAACTCCTGCGGTTTGCAGACCTCGGCGAGTTCAAACCGGGTGGCGGGCGGAAAGCCCAAGCCGTCCGGCTGCGGAGTCAGCCCGGTCGCGTTGCAAATCGCGCTCATCTCGATTCCGGATTTGGTGCCGTCAATGAAGCTGTTGAACATCTTGGGGTTCATGCCGCCTCGCTCGGCCACTTCCGGGTCCAGCCCGTAGTTCGCCCAAATGGTTTCGGGGGTGGACTGGTGGAAGTCGGGGTGGTAGCGGGTGCCCTTGCCCGCACACGCCACCCGGAAGCCACAGGCCCGCGCCCAGTCCACATGCTCGCAGACCAGCGAGGGCTGATCCCCGTAGGCGAGACTGTAGCAGACTCCGGCAGCCTGCGCCTTTTGAGCGAGCAGCGGCCCGGCGACCACATCGGCTTCAACGTTGACCATCACGACGTGTCGTCCGTTTTCGATGGCCTTCAGGCAGTGTTCAATTCCGGCCTCTGGATTTCCTGTAGCCTCAATCAAAACCTCCAGCCCGTCCAGTCGGATCAGGGCTTCGGCCTCCTCGGAAACACAGGTTTTTCCGGAGGCCCACGCCTCGGAAAGGGTGGATGCGGAAAGTTGCTCGGCGCTCCATCCGGCCCGCTGGCAGTTGGCCTTGGCCTGTTCCGGGTTCAGGTCCGCAATGCCGACAATGTGCATCCCGACCGTGGCGCGGGCTTGCGCCAGAAACATCGTGCCGAATTTTCCGGCGCCGATCAGCCCCACTCGGACGGGGTTGCCCTCGGCGGCTCGCGCCTTCAACATGCTGTGCAGGTTCATGGTTTTTCGTTGTGATACTTGAATGACGGTTGATTGCGCCGCTAGTCCTCCAAAAACCGATTGGGCTTGAGGAAGAACGACAGGATCAGCGCACCGTTGGGCGACGTGGCGGTGTGGCGGCTTCCGGAGGGGCGCCAGACGTAGTTGCCCGCCGTGGCTTCGCCCTCGTGGTCGGCAAGGCTGCCCTCCAGCACATAGGTCTGTTCGATTTCAACGTGTTCATGCAGGGGGAGGGTGGCTCCGGCTTCCCAGCGGAAAAGCGCGGTCAGCAAACCGCTTTCGGCATCCTCCATCAGCACCTTGATCTCCACGCCGGGGTACTTGGTCGGCTTCCACGGGAGTGCCGCCACGTTGACGTAGCGCGACGCCAGTGGGTCGAGTTGCGCATGTTCGGCGGCCTCCGGGGTTTGGGCAGACATTGAAAATCGGAGTGAAGCGTCAGGCCGTGATCGGCTGATGACCGTCGTTGTCCGGATAGGCTTCTTCCCGGAAGAAGCCGAGTTTTTCCATCACCGGAAAGTCGTTGAAGGAGAACAGGCAGGCGTCCTCGCGGTTGGAGGCGTTGGCGTGTTCGTGCCACGTCCATGCGGGAACACAGAAGATGTCCTTCTCCTGCCAGTCGAAGCGTTTGCCGCCGACCACCGAAAAGCCGCTCCCCTTGGCGGCGTGGTAGATCACGTTGCCTGTGTGCCGATGCGCCTTGGTGTGTTCTCCGGGACGCAGCATTTGCGCGTGGGCACCCATCGTTTGCATGACGTGCCCCCCGGTCTTGGGGTTGGAGTATTGCAGGATGATGCCGTCGTAAGGCGAGCCTTCCCCCGCTTGGGCACGGCGCAACAACGCCTCGTAGGTCGGATCCCACGAATAGCGCAGGAGCGGCGAGTAGGGCTTGTCCCACTTGTCCCGATCCGGGAGCAGTCCGGGGCCGCCGTAGGTCAGCGGCGAGTCATCAATAGCAAACTGTGGGGTTTGGTAGAGGTCTGGATGCACCTCGTAAAAGTTGGCCTCCAGCGTGTTGGTGAGCGGAATGTCGAGGCCGTCCTGCCAGATCGAGGTCTCGCCGCCTTCCTCGACCCCGTGATCGTGCCAGGTCCAGTTGGGCGTGAGCACGAAATCCCGTGCGCTCAGGGTGATCTTGTGGCCGTCCACGATGGTGAAGGCTCCCGCACCTTCCATCACAAAGCGCAGGGCCGAGGCGGCGTGTCGGTGCGCGGTGGTGGTCTCTCCGGGGCGCATCACCTGAATCCCGCTGAAGAGCCAGCCGCAGGCCGCGCTCACGTCCTTGCGTCTGGGGTTGCGCAGATAGACCACGCGGCGTCCCGCCTTTTCCGGAGAGACCAGTTCCAGCGCCTTCAGCACATACTCGCGCAACTCCTTGAAACGCCACAGCACCGGATCGGACGCCGGAGCCGGCTCCCACGGTTCGATCTCGTTGGCCACGGTCCAGAGCGCCCCGGTTTCACAACGCTCCAAGTCCCGGTAGTACGCTTCCAGTGCCGAGTCGTCCTCGACCAAGGCACGCCCCAGTTGCTTGTCTCGCTCGTCGTATGCCATCGTTTCCTCTAGTGTTTCAGTGAGTTCATTATTTCAGAAAATCCGCAATGTAGTCCTTGATGACCTGATCCGGAGAGGCATCGTTGGGCAGGCCGAGCGCAAGGGCGCGGCTGGAGTCCGTGGCCGTGGGCCACGTCGCCACGATTTTCTGGATCACAGGGTCCGGGGCGTCGTTGACGGGGCCGAGCGTGATGCCGTGCTTGGCGGCCACCCGCTCCAGCGCGGCGATCATCTCGTGCAGGGAATAGGCGGTGCTGGGCAGGGTGTAAGCTCGGTCGTCGGAAAGCTCCGCAGGGCCGGCCTCGTGCAGCCGGATGAAGCACTCCACCGCATTGCGGTAGCCGAGCAGGGGCATCTTCTGCTCCCGATGCACGGGCAGGTCGCAGGCTTCGCCGTTGAGCGGTTCCCGGAAGACCCCGCTGGCAAAGCTGGAGGCGGCGGCGTTCGGCTTGCCCGGACGAATGAAAATCGTGGGCAGGCGCGCCGAGCGTCCATCGAAAAAGCCCTTGCGGCTGTAGTCGTTGACCATCAGCTCGCACATGAACTTGGTGATGCCGTAGGTGGTCTGCGGCGTGGGCTTGGTGGTGTCGCTGACCACGGGAGGCATCGCGCTGCCGCCGAACACTGCGATGCTGCTGGCAAAGACCACGCGGGGTCGGGAACTGCGGGCGCGGCACGCCTCAAACACGTTCCGGCCTCCCTTGAGGTTCACCTGCATCGCAAGGTCAAAGTTCTGCTCGCCCTCGCCGCTGACCACGGACGCAAGGTGGAAGACGGAGAGGTCGTCGCGGTCCATCAGCGAAAAGATCAGGTCGCGGTCGGCAATGTCGCCCTCCACAAAACTCGCGGAACCCTCCAGCCCCTCCCGCGCCTGTGCGGAGATGGCCTGATCGAAAATCACCAGTTCGTCAATCGCCTCAGCCTCTCCGGAAATCCCGCACAAGCTCCCGCGCTCCACCAGCTTGCGGGCCAGTTGATTTCCCAAAAAACCGCCTCCTCCTGTGATCACCACTTTCATTGCTGCTTGCTCCTTCTTCGCTGAGTGTTGTTGAGTTTTTCTGCCTCATGCTTCCACGATCCCCGGCAAAACTCAACGGCTTTGTCTCTCGGTGCTGATCGGGAGGGAACGCGCCTGCTTTCGTGGAGGTGGAAGGCTCTACGGTCAGACGTTCAGCAAAAGCCGCCTTGACAAGCGGCCCCATCGGCCACACCCTTGTATCAGGCCCAATGACAAGGAGCGGCCAACATCGCCTTGCCCCCGCCACCATTCCTTTTCAACCGAAAGAACCGCATGAGCACATTTCGAGTCGGCATCACCGATGACATGAAGGACGAGTCCGGGGCGTGGTGCTACAAGGATTTCGACATCGCTCCTTTGGAAGCCGAGCCAAACCTGGAATGGAGGTTTGTGCCCAGCGAACCAGAGATGGTCCACACCGATCTGGAGGAGTTGGACGCACTGATTTTGCTCAAGTCCCGCTTTGGGGCCGACTCCGTTCCGGAGGACCAACGACTTGCGCTCGTGGCTCGCTTCGGAGTGGGCTACGACACGGTGGACCAGCCGACCTGCAACGCCAACGGGATCATGCTGACCAACACTCCGGATGCGGTGCGGCGTCCGGTCGCCGTGGCGATCCTGACCCTGATGCTCTCGCTGACGGGCAAGCTCTTCGTCAAGGACAAACTCACCCGCATGGGTCCGGATGGCTGGAGCCAGTGCGCCGACCACATGGGCGTGGGGCTGATGGGTAAGACCCTCGGCTCGGTGGGGCTGGGAAGCATCGCCTCGGAAATGTTCCGGCTGTCCGGGGGCTTCGACATGCGCTTCATCGCCAACGACCCCTTCATTGACCAAGCGCGGGGGCCGGAGCTTGGCGTGGAGATGGTGGATCTCGAAACGCTTTTCCGGGAATCCGACATCCTCTGCGTCAACTGCGACCTCAACGAGACTTCGCGGGGGCTGGTCAGCACCCGATTGCTGGCGCTCATGAAGCCGACCGCCTACCTCATCAACACCGCTCGTGGCCCGATCATGGATCAGGCCGCCGTCACACAGGTCTTGCAGGAACGTCGCATCGCCGGGGCCGGGCTGGACGTGTTTGCGCAGGAACCGACCGATCCGGACAATCCGCTCTTCGCGCTGGACAATGTGATTGTCGCACCCCACGCGCTGGCGTGGACCGATCAGCTTTTTGCCGGGATTGGCCGCTCGGTGGTGCAGTCGGTGCTGGCCGTCAAGCGTGGGCAGGTGCCCCAGAATGTGGTGAACCGGGAGGTGCTGGACAATCCGTACTGGCAGGCGAAGCTGGCGCGATACCGAAAGCAATCGGGCTAACCCGCTTGTGGATTGCCCACAAGCTCCGTTCGGCCTGAGCCTGCCGAAGGGCGAATGGAGCTTGCGCCCGTACTTCGACAAGCTCAGCATGAACGCTTTTCTAGCTCCGATTGTTCAATGAAAAAAACCGACATGACTGACTATACTTTCCTCAAGAAACTGCACTCTGGAGAATGCAGCTACGGCATCATGACCTTCGAGTTCTTCACGCCGGGAACCCCGCAAATCCTTGCTGCGTCCGGGGCCGAGTTCTTCATCGTGGACACCGAACACAGCGGAGCCGGCCTCGAAACCGTCAAGCTACAGATGGCGGCGGCACGAGGGCTCAACCTCTATCCCATCGTGCGGGTGGCCGGAACGCACTACCACCTCGTCGCCACCGCGCTCGATGCAGGCGCGAAAGGCATCATGGTTCCGGCGGTCTCCAGTCGCGAGCAGGCCGAGCAGATTGCGCTCTGGTGCCGCTATCGTCCGGAGGGGCGTCGCGGGGTGGGCCTTGGCTTGGCGCACGATGACTACACGCCGGGCGATCCCGTGGATAAGATGCGGGCCTTGAACGCGGAGCGCGTGGTGGTCGCACAGATCGAAACCGCCGAGGGGCTGGAAAACGTAGAGGCCATCATGGAGGTTCCGGGCATTGACGTGGGTTGGCTCGGACATTTCGACCTCACGAACTCGCTGGGGATTCCGGGGCAGTTCGAGCACCCCAAGTTTCTGGAAGCCGTCGAGTGCATCGCTGCCGCCTGTGAGCAACACGGCAAAGTCGCAGGCTTCCTTGATCTTGACCCTGAGCGGATTTGCCTGCTCCGGGACAAGGGCTTCCGGCTGCTTGGCTATGGGCACGACGTGGGCGTGTTTCAGGCCGGACTGCGGCAGGGATTTGCGCAGATCAAGCAGGGTTGAGCGCATGAGTTCCTCCATTTTTGCGTCCAATTATCAAGACTCGCCGTATTGGTGGGATCGCACCCCGCGTCCCGTGCTGGAGGCCCTTGAGCTTCCCAAGCAAGTGGACGTGGCCATCATCGGCTCCGGCTACACCGGATTGCATGCGGCCTTGCAAACCGCCCGCAATGGCCGGGAGACCTTGGTTCTGGACGCACAGGCGGCGGGCTGGGGGGGCAGTTCCCGCAATGGCGGGCAGGTCAGCCCCAGCATCAAGCCCAACTTCACGGAGTTGTCCCGACGCTTTGGACCGGAGCAGGCACGGGCGATATTGCAGGAAGGAGTCAACGCCTCGGAATGGGTGGGGCGGTTTGTTCGTGAGGAGGGCATTGACTGCGACTTTGCACAGGTCGGGCGTTTTTATGGAGCGCACACACCCCGACAGTACCAACGCCTGAAACAGCACCTTGAGCAGCGTCCGGAGGATTTTGAGGCCGGAGTGCGCTTGGTCACGCCTGCCGAGCAGCCGGAAGAAATCAGCAGTGAGTTTTATCACGGCGGGCTGGTGTACCCGCACCACGCCTCGCTGGATCCGGCCCGCTATCATCAGGGCCTGCTCGACCATGCGCTGGCCAGCGGAGTGCAGGTCAAAGATCGATGCGCGGTGCGCAAGATCGAGCGGCAGGGAGACGGCTTTCTGCTTCACACGGACTCCGGAACCGTGCATGCCAAGGACGTGGCGGTCGGCACCAGCGGCTACACCGGAGCGGCCACGCCGTGGCAGCAGCGGCGCGTGATTCCGATTGGAAGCTACATCATTGCCACCGAAGAGTTGGAGGAGCGTCTGGTGGATCAGTTGATCCCGAAGAACCGAGTGATCACGGACACTCGCAAGCTGGTGGTCTATTACCGGGCCTCCCCGGACCGCAAGCGCATCCTGTTTGGAGGGCGGGTGTCCCTGAACGAAACCGATCCCAACAAATCCGTTGCGGCCCTGCATTCCCAACTCGCCCGGATTTTTCCGCAGCTTGCGGCCACCAAGGTCACGCATTCATGGATGGGGTTTGTGGGCTACACCTTTGACCACATGCCCCACACGGGAGTCCGGGACGGGGTGCATTACTCGATGGGCTACTGCGGGGCGGGGGTGTCGCTGTCGAGCTACTTTGGAGCCAAGCTGGGCCAGAAGCTGGCAGGGCTTCCCGAAGGCCAGACGGCCCTCGACGACCTGCCCTTCCCCACCCGACCGTTGTACTCCGGGAACCCGTGGTTTCTCGCCCCATCCATCCTCTTCTACCAACTCCGGGACCGCTTTTTCAGCTAACCCACTTCAACAACTTCCCATGACCGAAAAGCTAACCGAACGACTGGAGTGCTGCTACACCGGAGCGGTGTTTGACGTGATGCGCGAGCTTGGGCTTCCGGAGGGCTTGCTGCCCCGCGAACTGAAGTCGCTCGATCCGGAAAAAACGGTCGCCGGACCCGTGTTCCCGATTTTGGGCCGACCGGATTCCAGCCTCACCCCGGACGAAAGCCTGCTGCGCTGGACCGAATTGCTGGGAACGCCGCCTGCCGGACACGTCGTGGTCTGCCAGCCGCAGGACGACGACCGCGCCCTGATGGGCGAGCTTTCCGCCGAAACCCTCCAGTTCCGGGGCGTGAAGGGCTACATCGTGGACGGCGGCTGCCGCGACGTGTCCTTCATCAAGGCACTCGGCTTTCCGGTCTTCTGTCGCTTCACCACGCCCCGCGACATCGTGGCTGCGTGGACCCCGGAAGCCCTCAACGTCCCCATCCAGATTGGCGAGGTCACGATCCATCCGGGGGACTATGCGATTGCCGACCAGGACGGCATCGTCATCCTGCCCGGTGCCCATGCGGAGGCCATCGTCACCCGCGTGGAGGAAATCGTGCAGACCGAAAACCTCGTCCGCACGGCCATCCTCGCAGGCACCCCACCCCAAGAAGCCTACCTGCAATACCGGAAGTTCTGATGGGCATTGAGCTACTACCTCCCTTCCTGCACGAGCATTACGAAATTCACGAGTGGAAGCATGCTTGCGCGATCCTGAAGCAGGACTTTCCGAGTGAATGGCAGGATGTGGCGGCAACCTTGACCGCCTTTCGCCTCAAGAAAAGCTGGCTGACCCAAGGGGGAGGCTCCAAATCTGGAGTGTCCCAAGCGATCGACCAAATGCTTTATGTGCGTGGCTGGGAGGAGAAAGATTTTTCCACACAACTTGTGGTGGATGACGCTGTGATCGATTCCCCCACCCACAAGGTGGATTGCTACAAAAACCGCATCGCGCTTGAAATTGAGTGGAACAATCAAGGATCCTTTCTTTGACCGTGAACTCAACAATTTCCGCCTGCTCTTCGATTTGCGAGCAGTGAGTGTGGGCATCATTGTCACCCGTTGTGATGATCTTCAGGATATTTTCAACGAATTGGGACGGGGTTCCTCTTACGGAGCTTCAACCACGCACATGAGCAAGCTCCTGCCCCGAATCAACGGTGGTGGTGGTGGCGGTTGCCCGCTCATCGTTTTTGGAATCAGCAAAAAACTCTACATTGAGGATGTATGACTGTGGGGGTGAGTGAGGAGTTTTCCGGCTTTTTAGAAAATCGAGCATTCGGAACCATCTTGGCCGACCCGCCGTGGCAGTTCACCAATCGCACGGGTAAGATGGCCCCGGAACACAAGCGGCTGTCCCGCTACGCGACCCTGACCCTGAAAGAAATTCTGGCGCTTCCCGTCGCAGAGGCGGCGGACGAGCAAAGCCACCTCTACCTGTGGGTTCCGAATGCCTTGCTTGCCGAAGGGATGGAGGTGCTGAAGACGTGGGGATTCCCCTACAAGAACAACCTGATTTGGCACAAGATTCGGAAAGATGGCGGACCAGACGGACGGGGAGTCGGGTTTTATTTCCGGAACACCACCGAGATGATCCTGTTCGGCGTTCGAGGGAGTTTGCGCACCCTTCCTCCCGGACGCAGGCAGGTCAACGTGATCCGCGGCCCTTACCTCGAACTCTTCGCACGAGGCAGCCGGGAAGGGTGGGTCACTTGGGGCAACCAAGCCGAGGAGTATGCGCCGAGCTGGCCCACCTACGCGAACCACTCTCAGTCAGAGTCCGACCTGTCTTCCCCAATCTGGAATCCATCCCTGCCGATTGAGCAAACCTCTCTGTTCGAGGGCTGATTGCCTTCACAAATTTTGAACATGACGACTCCGGACACCGACACCCTCGCTCACCAAAGCGCTCCGCCTGCAGGCTCCCGTCCGTCCCGGCGCTCCGTGAAGCAGGACCCATCCACGCTCCAGACGCTGGCGGAACTGGAGCGCAAGGTGCTGTGGCTTTCGTCGTGGATGATCCACCACGCGAACCACGTCCGGGAGAAGGCGGACGGCCTCAAGGTCGGCGGGCATCAAGCCTCATCCGCGTCGCTGGCGACGATCATGACGGTGCTGTACCTCGACGTGCTGCGTCCGGAAGATCGTGTGGCCGTCAAGCCGCACGCGAGTCCGGTGTTCCACGCGCTCCAGTATTTGCTCGGCAATCAGACGCAGGAGAACCTGGAGCGGTTCCGGAGCTATCGCGGGGCGCAGTCCTACCCCTCGCGCACCAAGGACGCGGACGATGTGGATTTCTCCACCGGATCGGTGGGGCTGGGTGCGGCGGTCACGGCCTTTGCCAGCCTCGTGCAGGACTACGTTCAGCTCAAGAAGCTGGGCGGCGCCGAAGCCAAGCCCACAGGCCGCATGGTCGCGCTGGTCGGGGATGCGGAACTGGACGAGGGCAACATCTTCGAGGCGCTCTATGAGTGCTGGAAGCACGAGCTGCGCAACACCTGGTGGGTGATTGACTACAACCGCCAGAGCCTCGACGCGGTGGTCACGGATCGGCTCTTCGGACAGATTGACGACCTCTTCCGCATGATGGGCTGGCGGGTGGTCACGCTCAAGTACGGTCGGCGGCTGGAGGCGGCGTTCAAGCAGCCCGGAGGCACCGCCCTGCGCGAGTGGGTTGATGAATGCCCCAACAGCCTCTACTCCGCGCTCGTCTTCAAGGGCGGCGCGGCGTGGCGCGAGCAAATCCTGGCGGACCTTGGGCACAAGCCACGAGTGAAGGCGTTGCTCAAGGGCTACTCCGACGAGGAACTGCACGGGCTGATGACCAATCTCGCCGGACACGACCTTGAGGTGCTGCACGAGGCGTTTCACGGGTTGGATGGGGAGATGCCAACGTGCATCATCGCCTACACCATCAAGGGGCACGGCCTGCCCTTTGCCGGGCACAAGGACAATCACGCGGGCTTGATGAATCCGGAGCAGATGGAGCAGTTCCGCGAACAAAACGGCATTGCGCCCGGCCAG
The DNA here is from genome assembly GCA_964597275.1 of uncultured Pseudomonadota bacterium. Classification (GTDB taxonomy): domain Bacteria; phylum SAR324; class SAR324; order SAR324; family NAC60-12; genus UBA8110. The sequence goes on from CAZQXS010000041.1 coordinate 23,123, forward strand.
GAATGGGAACGCTTTGCGGGCCTCAAGCTTCCGGAAGCACAGCTGGAGGAGTTTCTGGCGCAGGTGCCCTTCAACCGCAAGGGCCGCCGTCGCTTTCAGGCGGCGCAAATTCCGGTCCCGGGATCGCTGTCCGTCGCCTATCGCCAAACCATGTCCACGCAGGAAGGCTTTGGACGCATCCTTGCGGACCTCGCCCGTCAAGAAGGACCGCTTTCGGACCACCTTGTCACGCTTTCTCCAGATGTCACGGTTTCCACCAACCTCGGTGGCTGGGTGAATCGGCGCGGCGTGTTTGACCGCCAATCTGCGGGGGATGCCTTTCGGGATCAGGAGGTGGCCTCGATGCAGAAGTGGGAGCTGGCCCCGTCCGGACAGCACATCGAGCTGGGCATCGCGGAAAACAACCTCTTCCTGATGCTGGCGGCGCTGGGCTTGTCGCATGACCTGTTTGGTGCGCGGCTGCTGCCGATCGCCACGCTCTACGACCCCTTCATCTACCGGGGGCTGGACGCGCTCAACTACGCCTGCTACCAGGACGCGCGCTTCATTCTCGTGGCCACGCCCTCCGGCATCACGCTTGCGCCGGAAGGCGGGGCGCACCAGTCCATCGGCACTCCGCTGGTGGGCATGGCGCAGGACGGGCTGGCGACGTTTGAGCCTGCGTTTGTGGACGAGCTTGCCGTCATCCTCGGCTGGGCCTTTGACTACATCCAGCGTGACGGCAGCAAGGGCGATTCGTCGGCATGGCTGCGCGATGCCAGCGGCGGCTCGGTTTATCTGCGGCTCTCCACCCGTCCGATTTCCCAGCCGGAGCGCACGCTTTCAAAGCAGCAACGCGAGGCGATCATCGCCGGAGGCTACTGGCTCAAGGAGCCGGAGCCGGGCGCGGAACTCGCGCTGGTGTACACGGGCGCGATTGCCCCGGAAGTGCAAGAGGCGTTTGCGCAAATCGCTGAAGATCTGCCCGGCGCAGGACTGCTCGCCGTGACCTCGGCAGACCGTCTCAATGCAGGCTGGCAGGCATCCCGCCGCGCTCGCCATCAGGGGAAGCGAGAGGGCCGCTCGGTGATTGAAACCCTGCTTGCGCCACTGGCCCCGGATGCGACACTGGTGACGGTTCTTGACGGCCATCCCGCCGCGCTTTCGTGGATGGGCGGGGTCCGGGGGCATCGCGTGGAATCGCTCGGTGTGGAACACTTCGGACAATCCGGCAACCTCCCAGACCTGTACCGTCATTACGGCTTGGACGTGGAAACCATCCTTGATGCCTGCGCCACGGCCTGCCTGAACCGACTGGGGCGCGATGCCAACTGAATCGGCTACTTCCGCAACTCCGCTTGCTCGCCGACTGGCCGACCGACTTGATCTCGATTTGGTGCAGCTCTCCGGCTCCGGAGCGCAAGGGCGTGTCACCAAAGCAGACATCGAAGCGGTGGTATCGCCCCGCCTTGCTGTTGTGGAAACAGCGGCTTCGGCCCTGCCCCATTCCACCACTTCGGATCGCTCGCAGGAGCCGGAATTTGACCTGCAACCACTCAACAACGTCCGCCGCATCACCGCCCGGCGGCTCACCGAAGCCAAGCAGACGATCCCGCACTTCTACCTCTCAACGGATTGCCGTGTGGATGCACTGCTGGGATTCCGGGAAAACTTGGGGCGGGATGCCGAGGGGCGGTTCCGGATTTCGGTCAACGACCTGATCTTGCAGGCGGTCGCCTTTGCGTTGCGCAAGGTTCCGGAGGCCAACGCCTCGTGGACCGAAGAGGGCATCCGGCAGTACCACACCGTGAATCTTGCCGTGGCTGTCGCCACCGAACGGGGCTTGCTCACGCCTGTCCTGCGCGATGCCCACACCAAGGGACTCCACGAAATTGCATCCGGAATGCGGGATTTGACCGACCGCGCCCGTGCGGGCAAGCTGCGTCCGGAAGAGCTTCAGGGCGGCACCTGCACCGTCTCCAACCTCGGCATGTACGGCATCATCCAAGCCGTGGCGGTGATCAACCCGCCGCAAGCCTGCATTCTTGCCTTCGGTAAGAGTGAGCGTCGCCCCGTGGCCAGAGGCGATTCCTCCGAAATCGCCACGCTGATGAACTGCACCCTCTCCGCCGACCACCGCGTGCTGGATGGGGCCGTGGCCGCAAACTTCCTCTCCACGCTCCAGCGCTTTCTCGAAGAGCCGTTGCGGATGCTGCTCTGAGTCTGCGGTTCCGCTTCAAGATCGTAGGAGCGGGCCATGCCCGCGAATCGCTACGGCTCCCGCACGACCTGCTGAGCGACTTCCCGGATTTTGGGTTGGTAAAGGTTCCAGAGCTGCGCCCCCAGTTCGGTGAGCTGGTAGCCTTCGCTGTCACAGTCGGGGCAGGCTTTGCGCAGGTTGGGGATGAGGCTCCCACAGGACTGGAATCCGGCGACGAAGCCTGTGCCGTTGCAGGTGGGACAGGGCGCGTGGAGGTCGGCGATCAGCATAACGCTTTAGGGTTTGCACAGGTGCTGGTACACTTTCCGCATGATTCGCGCCACCGCCTTGGAGCGCACAATCTTCAACATTGTTTCTGATCGCCCACGATGATCATTTCGGACCTCGGACTGAAAAAGCTGGTGGAGCAGGGGTATCTGCCGGACGGACTCACCATTGGCCCCTCCAGCGTGGACCTCACGCTGTCCGACTCCTTTGGCTGGCCCAAACCCGAAAAGGCGGAGATCATCCTCGGCGAACCCGTGCCACATGAGCAGGTGACGACCGACCGCTTTGTGCTGCAACCGCACCACTTCGTGCTGGCCAGCACTGCCGAGATCCTGCGGGTTCCGGAAGACATGGCCGCATATGTCGAGGGACGCTCCAGCATCGGACGCCTCGGCTTGCAGGTGCAGAACGCGGGCTTCATTGACGCAGGCTTTCACGGGCAGATCACCTTGGAACTGGCCAACCAGTCGCCCTTTCCGATCGTGCTGCAAAAGGGCACCCGGATTTGCCAGATCGTCTTTGTGCAAATGAGCGAAGCCGCGCAGAAGCCCTACTCCGGCAAGTACGGCGGGCAGGTTGGCGCAACCCCAAGCCGTCTGGACGTTGACCCGGAGTTCCGGAAAAATTAAGCCTTGGTGTCCCCTTTGCGCCTTGAGACTTCAAGGGGGAATGCTAGGGTCAAGGATTGGAGGAACGGTCCTCCAATGGCCGTCGTGGTGACGGTCCCCTGCGGCCACGCCGCAAATCCCAATTGGCAAGAGGAATTATGGAAAAAGTCAGAATCTTTGACACAACGCTCCGCGATGGGGAGCAGGCACCCGGATTTTCCATGTCGGCTGGCGAAAAGCTGGTCCTTGCCAATCAACTAGAGCGCCTAGGCGTGGACATCATCGAGGCGGGCTTTGCCGCCAGCTCGCCCGGTGATTTTGACAGCGTGAAGGCCATTGGCGAGCAGTGCGAACGGGCGACCGTGGTGTCACTGTGCCGTGCGTCCACCAGCGACATTGACCGCGGGGTCGAGGCGTTGCGGGATGCGAAGAACTGGGGCATCCACACCTTTCTCGCGTCCAGTCCGCTGCACATGAAGTTCAAGCTCCAGATGGAGCCGGACGCGGTGCTCAAGGCCGCCGTCACAGCGGTGGAACACGCCAAGCGCTTCACGGACAACGTCGAATTCAGCCCGGAAGACGCCACCCGCAGCGAGCCGGAGTTTTTGGTGAAGCTGCTCTCGGAGGTGGTGCGAGCCGGAGCGGTGACGCTCAACATCCCCGACACCGTGGGCTACACGACCCCGGACGAGATGTACGAACTGATCATACGGCTGAGGAACGAGGTGCATAACGCCGATCAGGTGGTCTTCTCGGTCCATTGCCACGATGACCTTGGCATGGGGGTCGCCAACTCGCTGGCGGCAATCCGGGCCGGAGCGCGGCAGGTCGAATGCACGGTCAACGGCATTGGCGAACGGGCCGGAAACGCCTCGCAGGAGGAACTGGTGATGGCGCTCAAGACCCGGCAGTCCTTCTACGGGCTGGAGACCAACATCGATACCGCGCAGATCTACCCGACGAGCAAGTTGCTCCAGCAGATCACCGGAGTCGGCGTGCAGCCCAACAAGGCAATTGTCGGGGCCAACGCCTTTGCGCACGAGGCCGGGATTCACCAGCATGGGGTGCTGAAAAATGCACTCACCTACGAGATCATGACCCCGCAGTCGGTGGGTATCAAGTCGAGCAGCCTCGTGCTGGGCAAGCACTCCGGACGCCACGCGCTCGCCGACCGCATCAAGTCGCTGGGCTTCACGCTCAACGATGTGGAACTCAACCAGGTCTTCAAGGAGTTCAAGCGCCTTGCTGATGTGAAGAAGCAGGTCTTTGACGAAGACTTGGAGGCGCTGGTCACGCACGGGGTCCAGAATCACAAGGACCGCTACCATCTGGAACACCTTTCGGTCAGTTCCGGGACCACCACGATCCCGACCGCCACGGTCGTCATGAAGATTGACGGCAAGCCCAACAAGCGGGCCGGGTTTGGAGATGGTCCGGTGGACGCCGCCCTGAACACGATCAAGGAGATGACCGGGGTGGACTGCCGCCTCACCTCCTACGTCGTCAAGGCGATCACGGGCGGCACCGACGCGCAAGGCGAGGTCAGCGTGGGCGTGGAGCGGAACGGACAGCAGGTGACGGGCCGAGGGGCGCACACGGACATCGTGGTCGCCAGCGCGATGGCCTTCATCAACGGACTCAACCGCCTGGAAGTCCGCGCCGGAGCCGTCAGCCCCATGACTCCGGTTCGCGCCGCAATGGGCGGAGTCTGACCGCAACGAGAGCTTGTCCGCGAACGCAGCCGAGTTCTGGAAGCATTGGGACAGGGGTTGGTCAACACGGCCAACCCCTGCACCCTTGCAACAGTTTTTTCAGGCTCCTTCGCTCGGCTCGTCATTTCCCTGAAAATTCGGCGGTGGTCCTTTTGCAAAGGGCACTACCCGAGATTTTTATCAGCGACCCTCGAACAGAATTTACAGAGTCTCACATGGAAAGAAAACTGAA
>CAZQXS010000042.1:0-4483 GCA_964597275.1 uncultured Pseudomonadota bacterium
GGCGCATCAAGCGCAGGCGGAGGCACCAACGGACGCAAGGCGCGAATCTGCCTCCCGCACGGCGTGGACGAAGGCACGGACCTTGGCCAAATCCTTGAAGCCGGGTGCGGATTCGACACCGCTCGCGGTGTCCACGCCGAAGGGTTGCACGCGGCGGATCGCCTCGGCGACATTGGCGGGGGTGAGTCCTCCGGCGAGCAGCAGGTCGCCGTGGTGGGTGGCTTGTTGTGCAAGTTCCCAATCGAGCGTCTGGCCCGTGCCCCCGTAGTGTCCGGGCTGGTAGGCATCGAGCAGGAAGCGGGTTTGGCCGTAGTCGTCAATGTCTTGGAGCCGAAACTCCGGCCCCGGACGAAAGGCCCGGAACCACGGCACTCGCAAGGCGTGGGCGAACTCCGGGGGTTCGTCGCCATGAAGCTGAACGCAGGTCACGCCGCCCACCTCGACAGCCTCGTGCAGGGTGTCGGCGCTGGCGTTGACGAACACGCCCACGGCGGTCACGTCGTTCGGAAGGGCGTGGGTGATTTCCTGCATGCGTTCCAGTGGGATGAAGCGCTTCGACTTCGGCCAGCCGTTGAGGCCGATCCAGTCTGCGCCTGCGGCCACACACGACAGGGCTTGCTCCGGTGTGGTGACACCGCAGATTTTCACAAGGGTTTTTCTTGGAGGAGGTCCGGCAGAGATTGTCATGTTGGATGCAAACCAGTAAAATGAATCGCTACACCATCAGCAAACAGGGCAAAAAAAGCAACCGGAAAGTGGAGCGAGTGCAGGTCAGAATATCCTTTTTGCCAAAGTTCAGATTCGTTCTGGCGGCGGGCCTGTTGTTGTTGCAACTGTGTGTTGGCGTCGGCAGTGTCCACGCGCAGTGTTTTTACGGAGGCGGCTTTTCCGAGGAGGACACCGCTCTGGTGGTCCGTCAGATGATGGAACTGGAGCAGTACACGGAGGCGATCAAGGAGGCGGAATGCTACCTGAAGGAACACTCGGCAGGGCAGTTTTCGGAAGAGTTCCGTTTCACTCAGGCCGAGGCGCTGCGGCACGAAACGGAATTCTCCAAGGGCAATCCGCGTCCGGCCCTGAAACGCTACAGCGACTTTCTGGCGACCAACCCCAAGCAGCGGAAGTTCCGGGAACCCGCGCTGCTGCATCAGGGGGAACTGCACCTCAAGCTCAACGAATTCACTGCGGCAAAACGCTCGCTGCGGCAACTGCTCAAGGACTATCCCGACACCACTTCGGCGAACCGGGCACACTTTGGCTTGGGGCGGGCGGCGTTTTACTTGGGCGGGCAAATCCAGAAGGCGCAGGGCGCGGACAAGGCCCGGACGTGGTACGCCGAAGCGTCGCAGGAACTTGAGACGACCACGCAGTTCCAGTTGAGTCCAGAAGAGTTGCAGGAGCGGCACTGGATGCTGGGCTGGGCGTGGTGGTTCCAGAATCGCCCGGAGCAGGCCGAAGCCCCGTGGGGCCAGTATCGGAAGGGCTTTCAGGCAAAAGGCGAGGTGGCGGCGGAACGCCGTCCGGACGAACTGGTGTACCGCCTGGCCGTGGGATTTCAGCGCAACAAGGCGTTGGACAAGGCCGAGCAGTACCACGCCCTGCTCGTGGAGGAACACCCGGACTCCGCGCATTACGCAGAATCAGCGTTTGTGCGGGCGGAACTGGCCTACCGCCGGGTGGTGTCCGCCCAGCAGGGACAGCCGGTTTCTGAAAAGCAAGCGTCCTCTTTGGTTGCGCACTACCGCACCTATCTCGCCACCAAAGCCCCCGCGCATCAGGGCACCTCACACTTCCGAATCGGCACACTGGAGCAACAGGCGGGACGCCGAACAGCGGCGGTGCAAGCCTACAGGGACTACCTCGACTCTGGGGATTCCGAGCAAATCGCCGAAGTGCGGTTTCGGCTGGGAACGCTGCAACTGCAACTGGAACAGCACCCCACGGCCATTCAGGAGTTCCAGCAGTATCTGAAGACCGAGGACACAAGCCACCGCCCCAAAGCCCTCTACCTGCTGGGTACGCTCCACGAAGCCGAGGGGCAGGAAATTCCGGCGGAACGCGCCTATCAGCAGTATCTGGAAACCAAGGATTCGGCACATGCGGACGAGGTGCATTTTCGTTTGGCGAGGCTTTATCAAAAACGTCCGGACCCCCCTTCGGCGGAGCGGCACTTTGCCGCGATTGTCGAGCAGCACCCCAAGTCGCCACATCGCGCCCGTGCCGCGTTTTGGCGAGCCGAAAGCCACTACACGGTGCTGATTTCCGGCAAGCAAACACCGAGCAAAAAAGCACTGCGGTTCTCCGCCCGTCACTACCAAACGTACCTCACGCTGAGGGATTCCGAATTCCGGGGCTTGGCGCACTATCGGCGGGGGATGCTGTTTCAGCAAGCTGGAGAGCGCAAAACTGCCATCGCGGAACTCAACGCCTACCTGAAAACGCCAAAACCGGAACACGCCGCCGATGCGAACTATCGGCTGGGCCTGCTCCATGAGCAAAGCGAACAGCCCAAATCCGCCATTCGGGCCTACCGGGCCTACCTGAAAACGGGTGCAGCCGAACACGTCCCGGAGGTGCGCTTCCGGCTGGGGATGCTCCATGTCCAAGTGGGTGCCCTAAAAACCGCCGTCAAGGAACTCAACGCCTACTTGGCGACGGGCGACACGATTTACGAAGCAGAGTCACGCTTCCGGCTGGGCCTCCTGCACATGGAATTGGAGCAGCCGTCCGAAGCGATCCGCGAATTCAACGCCTACCTCAAGACGGGCGACACGACCTACGAGGCGGAGTCGCGCTTCCGGTTGGGCACGTTGCACATGCAGTCCGCCGAATATCCGGACGCCATCCGCGAGTTCAGGGCGTACCTCCAGACGAAGGACGCGGCTTATCGGGGAGAGGCATTCTACCTGCTGGGCGGAGCGCACGAGGCCAACGGTCAGGCGGAAGCCGCAGAACGAACCTATCTCGACTATCTCAAAACCGGAGATTCCGCACATGCGGACGAGGTGCATTTCCGCTTGGCGGTGCATTACCACCAGCAGGCCGACCACGCTGCCGCCGAGCCGCATTTTGCGGCAGTGGTCGAGCAACACCCCAAATCCCCGCATCGGGTGGACGCTGCGTGGGGCCGCGCCGAAAACCGCTATGCCGCGCTGACCGCGCAAGCGCAGGAACCCCAACCTGCGGATTTGCGGGCAACGGCGGAACGCTATCAGGACTATCTCGACACCAAGGACCAGCAACACGCCGGACTCGCGCACTACCGCCGGGGCGTGTTGCTTCAGCAGTCCGAGGACCGCAAGCAGGCCGCTCAGGAGTTGGAGGCTGCGTTGCAGACACCCAATGCCGAATATGCGGCGGATGCGCACTACCGCCTTGGCTGGTTGTACGTTCAGCAGGAGCAGCCCAAACGGGCGATTGTGGCCTTCCAGAATTACCTCAAGACGGGAGACGCGACGCATGTTTCCGAAGTCCGCTTTCAGTTGGGCATGTTGCACCTTCAGACCGACGACCTCCCGTTGGCGGAGACGGAGTTGGAAAACTACCTCGAAACCGACGACCGCACCTATGCGGCAGAGGCGCATTTCCGGCTGGGGCTACTTTACGCGCAGGACGGGGAGCGCAACTTCGAGGCAATTTCAGAATTGAAAAAAGCGCGGGCCGCCGATGCCGAATACCGAGACCACCCGGAGGTCACTCAGGCGCTGGTGACGCTCTGTGAGCAAAGCTGCAACGCGAAGGACCGCAAGGCGCTGCTGGCGGAGGTCAAGGACAATCCCAAGCTCAGCACGGAACTGCGCGAGGGCTACCTGGTGCGGCTCACCCAACTGCGCACCGACTCCGGCGAGTGCGGCGACATCCAGCAGGAACTCAAGGGCTTGCCTGCGGACGCGGCACAGGCGGTGCGGGCGAAGCTGCAATTTGCCCACGGGGTCTGCCGCTACAAGGCACGAGAGTGGGCGGCGACCCGTGCCGCGCTGCTCGACATCCGCAACCTCCCGGAGTATCGGGCCGAGGTGTATCCGCTGCGGCGCGACAGCCATCACGAATTGCAGGACTGGAAGGCGGTGGCCGAAGAGGTCGCCCATGCGCACGACACCCACCCGGACATCCTCGCGTCGGGAGACTACGTGCTTTGGGTGGAGGTGCGTCGGCGCGTGGAGGATTGGACTGGGGCGGATCAGGCGTACACCACATGGCGCACACGGTTTCCGGAGGAATTCAAAAGCAGCGGACGGCTCTTGGAGTGGGTGGCGGTTCGCGAGCAACTTCCCGAAACCGAGCCGCGAGTGGCTCTGTACCGGGAACTGCTGGCCCTCGATTTGGAGGCCGAGACACGCACCTACGTCCACAGCCGCTGGATTGAAACCGCCGAGGGGCTTCCAGTGAAGGAACGTGTTGCGCACTTTCGAGAGTTGTTGTCCCTTGATCTCAATGCAGAAACACAAGCTTACGTCCACAGCCGCTGGACCGAAACCGCCGA
>CAZQXS010000042.1:4583-7707 GCA_964597275.1 uncultured Pseudomonadota bacterium
ATCTCAATGCAGAAACACAAGCTTACGTCCACAGCCGCTGGACCGAAACCGCCGACGGGCTTTCCGATCCAGAAGAACGCATTGGCCACTACCGCGAGTTGCTGACGCTGCCGTTGGAGGCGGAGACACGGATTTATGTTTACAGCCGCTGGATCGAATCAGCGAACGAACTTCCGGTGAAGGGGCGTGTTGAGCATTTCCGAGAACTGTTGGCCCTTGATCTCAACTCGGAAACGCGAGGGCATGTTTACAGCCGCTGGACCGAAACCGCCGATGGGCTTTCCGCTCCAGAAGAACGCATCGCCCACTACCGCGAGTTACTGGTGTTGCCGTTGGATGCTGAGGCACGGGCTTACGTTTACAGCCGCTGGACCGAAACCGCCGATGGGCTTTCCGCTCCAGAAGAACGCATCGCCCACTACCGCGAGTTGCTGGCGTATCCACTGGATTCTGCGACACGAACGACGCTGCACCACCGCTGGATGGATGCGCTGCTCCAGTTGAAACCTCCCGAGTCGCGCCAACAGCAGTTCACGGATTTGCTGGCCGTGAAACTGACGGCAGAAACCCGCTCTGCCATGATCCACCGCAAGGCCGAGTTCGAGGTGGCTCAGGTCAACCCTGCCGCTTTCCCGGAACTGCTGGAACTGGCCGACAATCCGGAGGACCGCAAGCAGGTTGCGGCGTTCTGGGTGGAGGCGTTGGAAAAACTCAAGAATTCGGAGCAACAAACCGAGGGCTACGGACGTTTGGCGGAAAACCCGCTGGTGGTCCGCGAGCCGGAACTGGCTCCGACTCGCGAGTACGCCTTGGCGCGGTTGGCGGAACTGCGGGCGGAATCCGGTGCCCTGGGGCGCTTTCCGGCCTTGCTTGCCGAAACGAAAGACCCCCAAACGCGGCGCTACATCGCGGAAACGTGGCTGAGCAAGGTGGAGTCGCACGAGGATGCCGAGTTGCGCCAGCACGAGTACCGAAAAATGCTCGACCAGTCCGGGCCGGATTTTCGCGAACTGCGCTCCACCGCCCTGCTGGGACTCGCCGCCCACCATGCGGAAAAGGCCGAGCCAGAAGCCTTCCCGGAACTGCTGAAAAAGGCGGAAAACCGCAACCAGCGCAAAGCCGTGGCGCAACGTTGGCTGCAAGCCACCGAGCAGTCGCCGGATCCAGAAGTCCGCCACCGCGAGTACACGCTGATGTCGCAACAGTCGGGCAGGGAGTACCGCCCCATCCGGGCCAAGGCGTTGCAGGGCTTGATCGTGCTGAATGCAGAACGCGGGGAGCATGCGGCGTTTCCCGTGCTGCTGGAACAGGCCGAAACTAGGGCGGAGCGCAAGGCGGTGCTGGAAAACTGGCGGGCCGCCTTGGAAAAGGAACCGGATGCCACCAAACGCGCCAAGGGGTATCGCCAACTCCTGCCACACCTGCAAACCACCGCACAACGCGAACCCGTGGTGTCGTGGCTGGACTCGCATTATCGGCAAAACGCACAGCATCGGGACTTGATGCAACTCTGGGAGCAGGAATTGCCACGCTACCGGAAGCGTCCGGAGCAGGCGCGGCTGATCACCTTTGGGCTGGGGCAGTACTGTCTGGAGCATCTGCCCCAAGACGGCTGTGGCCAACGCTGGCTGCTGGAAACCGATGATGGCGGGGTCAGCGATGTTGAGCTGGAAGCCCGCTTGCTCCTGAGCCAAACCGAGCAGTCGGCAGGGCGGATTCCGGAGGCGACCCAGACCTTGCAACCCGTGGTGCAGCGTCCGTTGCCCTCAAGCTGGAAGATGCACCTCCACCTGCAACTGGCCAACCTTTACCAGCAGCAGCAGGCGTGGGAGCAGGCCGAGCCGCACTATACCGTCGTGGTCTCACAGCCCCCCACCCGCCGTCCGCCGTTTCCGGTGGCGCGTCAGCAGGCGTTGGTGAAGCTTCAAGAAATCCGGAGGTACTTGAGCGGACAGGCGTTGCAGCAGTTGATCGCCGAGGAAAAGTGGCCGCAGGTGGAGGAACTGATCCGTCAGCGGCTGGCATCCGGAGCGCAGACGCTGGACGAGGAGACCTTCAAAATCCTGCTCCATGCCAAACAACAGCAGGAAGACTGGCCGGGCGTGACGGCGCTGATTTACAGCGAGGTTCACTCCGGACGCCAAAAGCTGACGAAACCGCTTGCCGAAGCCCTGCTGCACGCCGAGCGGCAAAAATCCGGCAAGGCGCGTTGGGGCGGAGTTTTGGAAGCCTATGCCTTGCTGGAAAAGCACGGCTCCAAGCACGCCGCCACGGTCCCTGCGCTGGTCGAACAAGCCCAGGCTGCCGAAAAACTCGGCGGACGCAAGCGGGCACAGGGCTACTACGCCCGGGCCTTGGCCGCAGCCCCTCCGGGCAAGATCAAGCTGCGCCTGCAACTCATCGGCGAGTTGGATCGGCTCTACAAGCGCGAGAAGAACTACGGCGAACTGCTGCTCTTGTACGAACAAGGATACACTTCACTGAAGGACGACAAAAAGCGAGGCCCGCAGCGTCGGCAGTTTGCACGGGAAGCCGCCAACATGGCCGAGCGTCTCAAGAAACCGGAACTGTGGCTGGAGTGGCTGGGGCGTGTGGACGAAGGCGGGCGCAGCGACTTGGAACTGGAGGCGGTGTACCTCCAGGTGCAGCATTTTCGGGAAATCGGACACCTCAAAACCGCCAGCACCCGGCTGTACCGTGTCCTCAAGCGCAACCTGCCGCTCTCGTCGCGCTGGTTCACCATCTTCAATTTTGAACGCGCCGAAGTGCTGCAAATCCGGGCAGGCAACACCAACGAACTGCAATTCTGGAAAAACTCGCTGAAGCGGTACAAGCTGGTGCTGAAGGGGAAAAAGCTCAAGGTGACTGAAAATTTGCGAAAGACCTCCCGGAAACGGGCCAAGGAAATCGAGGCGTACCTGAAGGCGTTGCAGGCTTCGGAAGGTTGATGAATGGTAAAAAAGACAGAAGGGATCGAGTTGAAAAGTTCCAGAGTTCCAAAGTTCCAGAGTTCCAAAGGGATCAAGGCAGAAGGCAGAAGGCAGAAGGTAGAAGTTGATGGCCCAATGACCGTAGGAGCGGGCCATGCCCGCGACCCCCAACCACCAGCCACCAGCCACCAGCC
>CAZQXS010000042.1:7807-9770 GCA_964597275.1 uncultured Pseudomonadota bacterium
CCGTAGGAGCGGGCCATGCCCGCGACCCCCAACCACCAGCCACCAGCCACCAGCCACCAGCCACCAAAAACCACTGGTCCGGCATGCGGCGGCATTGGTTCCTGCATGGACTCGGGTTGTTGCTGGCGTTGTGGTTCGGATTGACCGTGCAGGCGACCTCCCCGCAGGTGACGGTTTCCGGGCAGGTGCGTGTTCCGGCAGACGTGACGATTCCGGCGACAGGCTTGAGCGTGGTGTTGCTGGAGTACGTGCTGACCGAGGAAGGGCAAGTGACCACCACGGGGCCGCAGGCACGGGGGCAGTCGGATGCGTCCGGAGCGTTCCGTTTTGAAAGCGTGCCCCGCAAGCTCAAGGCGGCGTACCGCATCGGCACTCGTGTCGAAGGCGAGTTGCACAGTTCCGAACTGTTTTTTCTGCGCCCGGAGCAGGATGCGTTTGTTGTGGACGTGATCGTTCCGGAAATGAGCAAGGACGCGGGCCAGCTTTCTGTGGCCGAAAGCTCGCTGGTGCTGGAGCCGGAAATCGGCGCGGTGCGCGTGACGGAAGTCCTCAGCATTGCTAATGCGGCGGAGGCCCGTGTGGACACGCGCCAGCAACCGTTTTCGTTCCAGCTTCCGGAGGATGCGGAATTCTTTCGGATGCTGAACGAGGAAAACAACGCCGGATTTCACTTGCAGGGCACTCGGCTGGACCTCACCCGGATTTTCCCAAGGGACGGGGTGCAGGTGCTGTTTCAGTATTCGATCCCCACGCGTTTCGGCAGCCTGACCTTGCGCAAGCCGATGAACCACTCGCTGGAGCGCGTGGGCGTGTTCACACCGTCCAAGGGGCTGACGGTGCGCTCGGAACAGTTGGCGTTTCATGGCGAGCAGATGATCAACGACACCCGCTTCCGGTCGTGGCGGGGAAAGGCTTCCGATGAGTCGGTGCTGGAAATCGCAGTCGCCGGAATCCCAGTGGATGCCCGCAACTACGGCTGGTTCGGGCTGCTGCTGCTGCTTGCCCTTGCCGGGGCGGTGGTGGCGTTTTATCGCTTCCGGCTGCACGCCCAGCCCAAGGTGGCCTGATGAACTTGCTCCGGGGGGAATGGACGGCGGCCTCGCCCAACCAAAAGCGGCTGCTGCTGGTTTTGCTGGTTTTGCTGGTTTTGCTGGTGTTCCGGAATTTGGTATTGCAGCCGCGCGGGACCCGCGAATCGCGGCTGGAGCAGCAACTCCGGGCCACGCAGGCGCAGTTGATTGTACTGGCGGACACCCCTGCCCCCAGCGAGTTGGCGGAGCAGCGGCGCGTTTTGCAGCAAGACCGTGCCGCCCTGAAAGCGCAGTGGCCGAAGGTGTGGGAGTCCACGCAGGTGCAAAGCGAGGTCGAGGCGGCGGTTCGCAAAAGCGGCATGACGCTGGTGCGCCTGTCTCACGAATCTGCCGATGCCCCAGATTCGCGGACTCCGCTCGCCTTGCGCTTGGAACTGACGGGTTCGTTCACGAAGCTCCAACGGTTGTTCAGGGCGCTTGATGCGCTTCCCACTCCCCACCGCATTGCCCACTTTTCCATCCGCAACCCCGCGCTGTTTGACACCAATCCCCAACTGGAGGTGCTGCTGCGGCTGGAGTTCCTGCGGCTTCCGGCCTTTCCGGACGAGCGTTGATGATGGAGCGCCTGAGACGAAGCTGTGGGGGGATGCTCTTTGTCGGCTGTCTGGCGTTTGCGGTGGTTGAAAGCTCCCCTGCGGCAGAAGCCGCCACCAATCCTTTCTCGTCCCAACTTCCCAAGCCCAAGGCGAAAGCCGCCAAGAAAGCCGCCCCGTCTCCCAAGCCCAAGCGGCCCTCGTCCAAGCCTGCGAAAAAAGCGGCTGGCCCTCCCGTGCCCCAACTGCTCGACATCCTCCGGACCTCGGAGGGACGCTTTGCGGTGTTGTCGCTTAAGGGTGAGTCCCACCTGCTTCCAGAAGGGGCGCGGGTCGGAG
>CAZQXS010000042.1:9870-12326 GCA_964597275.1 uncultured Pseudomonadota bacterium
GATCATCCGGGGGGAAATCCCCTGCGAGAAGATCACGGAAACCGATTCTGAAATCGCGTTTCTAGACATCAACCCCTGCTCGCACGGCCACACGCTCTGCATTCCCAAGCGCGAGGTCTCCCGGCTAGAGGAACTGCCTCTGGAAGAAGCCGCCTCGCTGATGGGCTTCATGCAGCGTGTGTCCGCCGCCGTCAGCCGCGCCTTTGACGGAACCGACTACAACCTCACGCTCAACAACGGAGTCAACGCCGGGCAGGAAGTCCCGCACGTTCACTTCCACGTCATTCCGCGCAAGCCCGGCAGCTCGCGCCCCTTCAAATCGCGGGAACCCTACGGCGAGGGCGAGATGGCCGCCGTCGGTGAACGCATCCGCGCCTGCCTCGACTGATTCCGGTGCGGCTCGCGGTTCTGGAGGTCGGCAGCAACGCCATTCGGCTGGCCTCTGCCGTGTGGCATCCCTCCGGAACGCTGGAACTGGTTCTGCGCCAGCACGTTCCCCTGCGTCTGGGCGAAACCGTCTTTCAGTCCGGAGAGGTTCCGCCCGCCACTCAGCTTGCCCTCCTCAACGCCCTGCGCGACCTCATCGCCCAACTTGGCGAAACGCCGGAACGCCTGCAACTCTGCGCCACCAGTGCCTTGCGGGACGCCAATAATCTTCCGGAAATCTGCACACGGCTCCAGCATGAACTGGGGCTGGAACTCACGGTGCTGTCGGGGGCCGAGGAAGCGGTTCGCATTCGGGAAGGACTGCTTCAGGTCCACCCCTTGGAGTCCGGGACGGTGGTGTTGGGCGATTTGGGCGGCGGCAGCTTGGAAGTGTCCGTGCTGCACAACGGCGAAGTGCAACGGCAGGAAAGCCTGAATTTCGGCACCCTGCGCTGGAAGCGGGCGACCCGCCCGGCAGAATTGGAGGCGAGCTTTCAAGCTTCCGTGCAGACGCTTTCGCCCAAAAATCGGGTTGCGGCACAACGGCTGGTGCTGTCCGGCGGCAACGCCAAGTGGCTGGGGCGCATCCTTGCGGAAGCAACCGAGCAGGAATTCGTGCCGATTTCCGGGCTGGAGGTTCCGTGGGCGGCGGTACAGTCCCGCCTGCAAGAGCTTGCCGGGGCAGGACCAGAAACGTGGCGAACGCGCTGGGGCATGCGACCCCAGCAGACCGAAACCTTCGGTCCGGCGTTGCGCATGTTCGGCCTGCTCGGAAAAACCTTCCAGCCGGAACACCTGCGGCTTTCTGGACTCGCCCTCAAGGAAGCCCTGCTGCTCCAATCCGCCCAAACCTTGGGAGCGCGAAATCCCACCATCCGGATCGCTGCGAGCTACGCCCCGTGAGGGAGTTTGGCGTGTCGCAGTTCGGCGAGCAGGGCTTGCATGGGGTGTCGAGGTACGAAGCCCGCGAAGCGTTTGGTTTGCGAGCGACAGGAGTAGCCGGTGGCCAGCACCTGCTGACGGTCAAGGGCGTCCTGCGGAAGACGCTGTTGCCAACTCATCTCGAAGATGCCCCGCGATTCCGTCTGATGCTCGCGCTCGTGGCCGTAGGTTCCGGCCATGCCGCAGCACCCCACCGCCACAGGAGTGAGGTCCAGTCCCAGTTTCCCGAACACCTCCTGCCACTGCTTTTGCGAAAGCAACGCCCCGGTTTTTTCCATGCAGTGCCCAAAAAGCTGGTAGGGTTGCGCAGCCATCCGGTTTTCCGATTTTCGGGCCGCAAGGCGTTCTGGATGCTGGAGCAGGAATTCTTGGGGGAGCCGCACGGCAAAGCCCAAATCCGGTCGGTCGAGAATTTTCGGGTACTCGTCCCGGTAGGTCAGCACCACGCTGGGGTCAATGCCCACGAGCGGCACTCCGGTGTCGGCGATTTTCCGCAGGAGATTTGCGTTGGTTTCGGCGGTTTTGCGGAAGGAGTGCAGGAAGCCCTTGACGTGCAGGGGTTTGCCGTTGGGCAGGAACGGCGCAAGGTACACCCGGAAGCCAAGCTCGTGCAACACGTCGTGCAGGTCCAGCACCACCGGGGATTCGTAGAAGGCGGTGAAGGCGTCGAGCGTCAGCACCACGCTCTCGGACTTTTGGTGAGGCGTGAGCGACTGGAGGTGATCCGGATTGGCCAGCGGCACCCCGTGTCCGCGCAGTCGTGACCAAGTGGATTCGGGGCTGAAGTGCGGCACGTCCACCAAGCCGAAGCTCCGGAGCAGCGCCTGTGAAGCGGAAAGGCCAAGTAGCATGTTGGCAAGTGCGGGAATCCGGGACATCCAGCGTCCGCTCCATTCGGTGCTGCCGACAAAGTAGTCCCGCAAAGGCCGCAGGTAGCGGGTGTGGTAGCGGTCGAGAAACTTGGCGCGGAACTCCGGCACGTCCACATGGATCGGGCATTGCGTCGCGCAAGCCTTGCAGGCGAGACAGCCGGACATCGCCTCATAGACCTCGTGCGAGAAATCGTATTCGCCGTTGCGCTTGCGCCA
>CAZQXS010000042.1:12426-28076 GCA_964597275.1 uncultured Pseudomonadota bacterium
CCTCTGCAAGCGAAAGTTGCCGCAGCCACTCCCGTAACAGTCCCGCCCGTCCCTTGGGAGAGTGCCGACGATCCCGTGTGGCGCGTGAGGAGGGACACATCACGTCGTGCGGCTGGTAGTTGAAGCACGCGCCGTTGCCGTTGCAACTGACGGCGGCGTCAAACTCGCTGCGCAACTCCGGGCGAATCTGCCGATCCTGCTGTCCGCGCAGGGGGCTGTCCACGCCGATGGGTTGGTCAGGCGAGGAAAGCGGGGTGACGATCTTGCCGGGGTTGAGGCGGTTGCACGGGTCGAAGGCTTCCTTGACGCGCCGCAGATCGGGATAGAGTTCTCCGAAAAATTCCGGGGTGTACTCGCTGCGGAAGCCGCGTCCGTGTTCGCCCCACATCACGCCGCCGTGCTTGCGGACGAGCTGCATCACGCCGTCCGAAACCTCTCGGAACCAGCGTTCGTGTTCCGGATTCTGGAGGTCGAGCGCAGGCCGGACGTGCAGGCAGCCCACGTCCACATGCCCGAACATCGCGTAGTCGAGGCCGTAGCTTTCCAGCAGGGCACGGAACTCGCGGATGTAGGCGGCCAGGTTTTTGGGCGGCACGCAGGTGTCCTCCACAAACGGAATCGGCTTGCGCGTCCCCTTGGTGTTTCCGAGCAGCCCCACGCCCTTCTTGCGCAAATTCCACAAATCGCCCATCTCGCCCGGCGTGGTCGTGCGGTAGTAGCCCGTTGCCTGTCCGGGGGCACTCCGGTTCGCGTCCAGTTGTGCGCAGAGTTCCGTGATTTTCTGCGAAAGCTGCTCCGGTGTGTCGCCGATGAACTCGACGAGGTTGATGGTGCGGGTGGGGCGGTCGCCCTCGTCGGTGAGGAAATCCCGGACCTTCGGATAAATCTCGTCCTCCTTGGCAAGTTCGAGGATTTTTTCGTCAATCGTCTCAATCGCCGCCGGATCGGACTCGACCAGCAGTTCCGCCGCCGCGAGCGCATCGTCAAAACGCTCGTACTTGACGACCAGCAATTCCTTGAATTTCGGAAGCGGCGTGAGTCGCAGCTTCGCCTCGGTGACCACCGCAAGGGTGCCCTCGGACCCGGCGAGCAGGTAGTTGAGGTTGAAATAGCCGTCGGCGTTGTCATAAACCTTGGCCAAGTTGTAGCCCGTCAGGAAGCGGCTCAACTTGGGAAAGACCCGCTCAATCGCCTCCGCTTTTTCGGTGACAATCTCATCCACCTTCCGGATCGCTGAACCTGCCAGTCCGTCTCCGGCTTTCACCGCCGCCAACGCCTCAGCCTGCCAAGGCTCAACCTCCAGCGTGGAGCCGTCCGACAGCACGCAGGTGAGTTCCAGCACATGGTCGCTGGTGCGTCCGTAAATCCGGGAGCCTTTGCCGCAGGCGTCGGTGTTGATCATGCCGCCAAGTGTGGCGCGGCTGCTCGGCGAGAGGTTGGGCGCGAAGAAAACCCCGTGGGGCGCAAGGTGGTCGTTGAGCTGGTCCAGCACCACGCCGGGCTGCACCCGCACCCAGCCGTCCTCCAAATTGACTTCGAGGATGCGGTTGAGGTGCCGGGAGACATCGAGCGTGATTCCGGGCGAGAGCGACTGCCCGTTGGTGCCGGTGCCGCCGCCACGAGCCGTGATCTTGATTTCTTGAAAACGCGGTTCGGCGGCGAGTTTCAACACTCGCTGAATGTCCTCGGCAGTGCGAGGATACACCACGGCCTGCGGGGTGACTTGATACACGCTGTTGTCGGTGGCAGTGACGAGACGGGTGCCGAGGTCGTGGCGCAGTTCTCCGGAAAAGCCTTGGGCGGCGAGCGTGTCCAGAAAGTCACGGCAAAGCGCGGGGGCTGGCTCGCCGTGTGCGAGTCGCGGAATCATCTCAGCGGTGGCTCGGCGGTCAGTCCCGGAACTGCGCGGGGCGTTTTTGCAGGAAGGCGCTGGTGGCCTCCGTGAGGTCGTCGGAGAGCAGGGCCGCCGCGTTCCACGCCGCCACATAGCGCAAGCCCTCCGCCACCGTGTGGTCGCGGGCGTGGAGCAGGATTTCCTTGGTGCCCTGCACGGCAAGCGGGGATTTTTCCGCGATCCCTTGTGCAATTTGGCGCACGCCTTCCAGCAGCACTTCCGAGGTCTCGAAGCAGCGGTTCACCAAGCCGAGCGACTGCGCCTCGCTTCCGGGAACCTTGCGGGCGGTGAGGGCGAGTTCCTGGGCGACCCCGTGGGTGACGAGGTGCGGAAGCCGCTGGAGGGTGCCCACGTCGGCGGTGATCGCCAAGTCCACCTCCTTGACCTGAAAAAACGCATCGGCGGTGCTGTAGCGCAAATCGCAGGCGGTCACCAAGTCCACTCCGGCCCCCACACACGCTCCGTGAATTGCCGCTAGCACGGGCTTGCGGCAACGTTCGATGGCCGTGAACCAGTCCTGAAGCTCAAGGATGTGCCGCCGAAGCTGCTCACGCTTGCGGGCCTCGCAGGTTTCCGGAACGGTTCCCTGCTGAGTTTTTCCGAGAAACGAGAGGTCAATCCCGGCGCAAAAGTGCTTTCCCGCGCCACGCAGGATCACCACGCGGGCCGAGGCAGTTTCGTCCAACTCCCGGAAGGCATCGCCAATCGCGGACCAGAGGTCGCCATCCAGCGCGTTCGCCTTTTCAGGGCGGTTGAGGACCAGTTCGGCAATGGGGCCGTCGTGGTTGAGTTGCAGTCCGGCTTCTTCAAGAGTCATGGTGTTGCGCTCAAAGTGTTGAGAGTGGCGAAGTCCCGCAGGGGGGCCAGCGGAGATTCGGAAATTTGATCGAGGGCCGCACACGCCGCATCCAGCCGGGCCTGCACCCACGCTTCCATGCGCTCGGTCATTGCGTTGGAAGTGACCTGCTCCAGCAGCCACTCGGTTTTTTCGGATTCCGGCAAGTCGGCAACGTCGGCTGCTTGGATTTCGGAAGCATCGGGATCGTGAAGCCGCAGGCACACGGGCAGGAGCGGACGGCTCTCGCCAAGCGCGGCCCGGAAGGCTTCCGGATCACGGACGGTTTGCCAGTCCTCCCACGCTTGCACCGCCACGCCAAGTTGCAGCCCGTATTCGTAAAGCGCCGCCTGCTGATTTTCATCGGCCCCAGCCCAAAGTGCCCCGCACTTCGCTCCAGTGGCCATCAGGCTGGCGCGTTTTTGCTGGATCATCACCTCCCACTGCGCAGGGGTGACGCTCCAGCAATCTCCGGAGATTTCGAGGATTTGCCCACGGGCGATGTCCTTGGTGAGCCGGGCCACGGCCTCCAGTACCTCAAGATTGCCGAGGCGCGTGAGTGTCTGGAAAGAGATCGAAAGCAGGTAATCGCCCAGCAGGATGCTGGCCTCGCTTCCCCAAAGCTGCTGGACCTCGTGTTGCTGGCGGCGGGCGTTTTCGGCAATGTCGAGGTCGCGGTGCAGCAGGGCCGCGACGTGGAGGTATTCCAGCACGGCGGCGACCGTGTGCAACTCCTGAGTGGTGCCGCCCAAACTCCGGCAGGTTTCCAGCACCACTGCACTGCGCAACGGCACATGCCGCGCCAGCGTCTCCTCAGCGACTTCCGGCAGCATCGCCAGCGTTTGGTCCACGTTGGCGGAAATCGCCTCCCGGACCAAGCGGTGGTCGTCTTCGGGCAGGGGCAGGGAATCGAAAGGCATGTCAGGCAAAGCAGGTCACTCCGGAGCGTCCGGCAGGCTGAGGTGGTAGGTTTCCATCACCAGTGCGGTCAAAAAAAAGAGGAAGCCAAGAATCGGCCAAACGGCGGTCCAGCGTCCCGGTGGTGGTTGGAGTTGCCGATGGATCAGCAGCACCGCATAGACAAACCAGATGGCAACCGACAGTCCCAAGCGTTCGGAAACATTGCCTTCCGAAAAGCCATCGGCCAGCATCGCGCCCAGCACCAGCCCCAGCGTGAGCATCAGGAACCCCAGCCGGATGGCGTGGGTGGAGATGCGGTCCAGCGTCCCCAACGCCGGAATGCGCTTGAGGACGGGTTGCACGAGCTTCGCTTTCAGTTGGCGTTCCTCGTAAAGAAAGAGGACGCTGGCCAGACACGCCCAGCCAAACAGCACATAGCCTGCGACAAAGCCGATGATGTGCAGGCTGAGCAGGGCGTGGTAGAGCCAGTGTTCGTGTTTCAGCAGTTGCAGTCCGGGGATTTGGTTGCCGGAAAGGACCACCGCAATGCCCAGCAGCAGGATCGCAAACACCCGCACCGCCACCAGATTGAGCAACGCTTCCAGCCGTTGTGGGAAGGTCAGCACGAGGGTGACGCAAACCCACGCGATCACGTTGAGCAGATCTTCCGCCAAGCTGGCCGGCCAAGTGGAAAACAGGGGCAGCATGAGGGCCAGCACCACTGTGTGCAGCACCCAGCCCATGCGCAGGCCGTGGCGGTCCAGCCAGTGCGGCTGGGGTTGAGAATGGCGGGTCAGCGCGGCTCCCCAACCGAGGAAGTAGAGGACCAAAGTGCCCCAGCCCCCTGCTTGAACCCAAGCGTCCATCAGTGGCGGGATTGCGGCGAGCGGCGGGGGACGACGGAGGGGTACATGTCCAGCGCACGAAGCTGCACCTTGGAAGCGCCGGAGTGCCGGATGTGCAACTGGGGCGTGACCACCAGATCGTAGGCGTGTTGGGGTTGGGGAAACCACTCGGCGTGGTTCCACGCGATCACTTCCAGTGGCGCGCCAGAATCCTCCAGTTCAAACTTGAGGTGCTGTTGCCCAAACACCGTGGGACGTTGCGGGCTGGCGTGTCGGATGCCGAGGATCGGTTCCGGGTTTTCGGTGCCAAAGGGCGACATGCGCAGCAAGTCCTGCGTGGTTTTCGGGTGCAGCTCACGGGGTTGCAGCCACGCCTCGACCGCAGGCAGCGCGGGAGCAGAAGCCATCGTCGGAGTCGAGGCCTCCCGCACCGTTTCTTGAAAGCGCTTGCGGAAGCGTTCCAAATTCCGGGATTCGAGGCTCATGCCCACTGCCGCCGGATGTCCGCCAAACCGCTCCAGCAGGTCGGTGAACTCGGAGAGCAGCACGCAAAGGTTGAGGTCGCCCACCACCCGTGCGGACCCGACGGTGAGTTCCTGCGGAGACGACTGCTGCTCCGCCGTGTTGGGAGCGCGGGTGAGCATGAAGGTGGTTTTGCCCAAGTGGCTGGCCACGCGGGAGGCGACACTGCCCATCACGCCGGGATGCCAGTCGGTCTGCGTGAGGATCAGCGCGGGCAGGTGCATTTGGTCGGCGGCTTGGGCGAGGGCGCTGCGGAACACCTCCTGCTCCACTCGGCGGCGTTTGTCGTTCATCGCCATCAGCTTCTTGACGAGCGGGCGGGCCTCCATCAGCGAGTGCGCGAGCAGCAGCCGTGCGGCAAGCTGCGGCTCGTTCATGCGCCCCACCGAGTTGAGTTTGGGGATGAGGCGGTGGCTGATCAGGCTGGCGGTGGCGGTTCCGCGAATCCCGCAGGCGCTCATCAGCACCTGAAGTCCGGGACGCTCGCAAGGGTTGAGCCGTTCCAGCCCGGCCCGGACGAGGATGCGGTTCTCGCCGAGCAGGGGCATGCGGTCGGCCAGCGTGGCGAGGGCCACCAAGTCAAGATCGCGGACCACTTCTGGGCGCAGGTAGCTGGTTTGCTCCCAGTGGCCTTGTTGCGTGAGGCTCTGATCCAAGGCTTGGATCAGCTTGTAGGCGACTGCGGTGCCGCACAGCCCCTTGAAGGGATACGCGCAACCGGGCTGGCCGGGGTTCACCAAGGCATACGCCGGAGGGCGCACGTCTCCAAGCTGGTGGTGGTCCGTGATCAGCAGGTCAATGCCGCAGTCCTGCGCTGTCTGTGCCTCCTCCACCGCCGTGGAGCCGTTGTCCACCGTGACCACCACGCGGGTGCGGCGCCGGGCCATTTCCAGCAGGGCGGGCTTGGTCAGCCCGTAGCCGTTGCTCAGGCGCTCCGGAATCAGGTAATGCGCCCTCATGCCGATGCGCTTGAGGTAGCGGTACACCAACACGGCCCCGGCGGTGCCGTCCACGTCGTAATCCCCGAAGACCACCACCTGTTCCTGTCGCCGCAAGGCGTGCTGCAAGCGCTCCACCGCCCGGTGCATGTCCCGCATCAGGAAGGGGTCGTGGCAGTGTTCCGGGCGTGGGTTGAGGAATTGCTCGGCGGCAAAAGGATCGTGGAGGTTCCGGATCACCAGCAGGCGGGCCAGCAGCGGCGAGATGCCCAGTTCTCGACAGAGCAAGCCGATGTGCGGGCTGGGGTTTTCCAGCTCGACACTCTCCCAGCGGTGGTCTGTGGTGTCGGGAACGGCACTCATGGCGGGCGCGGCCTCTCGTTTTGGGATTGGGTTCCAAAGAAATCCAGCGTTGGCACAGTGTACCCCACCCGCCGCAGAGGGTCAACGGCCTTGTCCGGATTGGGCGAGAGTTCGTGAGTTTCGGGGCTGGCAGGATTCTTGGATGGCCTTGGCGGAAACGGTGCCGATGCCATGACTCCACGATTCCTGATCCCACTGCTGCTGGCCTGCCTCTGCGGACTGCTGGCCTGCCAAGCGCCCCAGCCGATCCATCGGCTCAAGTACAACGACCCCTACCAGTTCAAGTCGGACGCCTACGGAAAATGCGGGCAGCACTACGCGATTGTGGAGCAAGGCTCCGACTACGCCCTCGTGGAGTGCCTGCCACCTTATCAGGACTAGGCAACTCGGCTCTCAAAGGTAGGGCGAATCCCAATTCGTGATTTCGGAATCACGAACATTTTTGGTTGATTTATCCTCCTCGTCATTCCCGCATAGGCGGGAATCCAGTCCTCACGGCCGTTTGCTCTGGATTCCGGGTCTGCGCTCCGCTCCGCCCGGAATGACGGGATTGGGTAGTGTCACAACCACCAAAGTTCAGGCCGCGTCAAGTTCAGGAAAGAGTTCGAGCTGCTGGAGGTCGTGAAGCTGAAGGAACTCGAAGGTTTGCTGGAGGAGGCTGGGGTTGACCTTGCGGACGTAGGCGTGCCGCAGGCGCAGTTGGTGGAGCTGCCGCACCTTGCCGAGCGCGTCCTCCTGATTCCGAAACCAGAGGGAGTGGGATTGAGGAGCGCCGCCGATGTGCCCCCAGCGCAGCAGCACCTGCCAGCGCACCCGTCCCAGTTCGGGAATGACCTCACGCCATCCCAGCCAGTAGAAGTGCCGCCCCTTGCGTCCCTGCCGCTCGTAGTAAAGGTGCATCGGCCTCAGCCCCGTTCTGCGGAGCGCCGCCGCCGCCGGAGCGTTTCCGGACTCAGCGGTTGAGGACGATGAGCGTCAGGAAGTACAGGGAGGGCAACACCCAAAGGATGTGTAGCACCGCAAAGATCATGGCAATGATGCTGCCGTCCATGTTCGGTTCCTTGGTGAGTTGCCAAAAAATGCTCCACGCCGAAGACAACGCTCTTGGGCGCGTGTGATCGTCTTTCAGGTTCGGAAAGGCCGGGCTTCCCGCAGATTCGGATGGTTTGCAAGGTCATGAAGCGAGGGCGCAAGTTTGTGCATGTTGCTGTGCAGAGAAGGTTCACAAAGCTTGCCACGCCCCAGTCCGTCTTGCAGTCCGAAAGCCGATTCCGCTAAGATGGGGAATCGTAGCGCATCTTGGCAGTGGCTTGCAAGTCGGTTGAAACAATGACGGATTTTGGGAACTCAAAACAAGGCATCGCCATCGTCGGAGCCGGGCTGGCCGGATCGGAGGCGGCATGGCAGTTGGCGCAGGCCGGACAGGCGGTCACGCTGTTTGAGATGCGCCCCCAGCGCATGACTCCGGCGCACAAGACGGACGGCTGTGCGGAACTGGTGTGCAGCAACTCCTTCAAAAGCCGCTCTGTGGAAAACGCCCACGGGCTGCTCAAGGCTGAGATGGGCCTGCGCGGCTCGCTGATTCTGGAAATCGCCGAACGCCATGCCGTGCCTGCCGGACAGGCCTTGGCGATTGACCGCGAGCCGTTTTCCCAAGAAATCACGGCGCGGCTGGAGCAGCACCCGGACATCACGCTGGTGCGGGATGAGGCGAGCGATCTCCGGAAGTTGTTGCAGGCACACTCCGCCGTGCTGGTCGCCACGGGGCCGCTGACCTCGGAGGCACTGGCGCAGTCGCTCGGCGAGTTTTGCGGCTTCGACTACCTTTCCTTCTACGACGCCATCGCGCCCGTCGTGCTGGCCGAATCCATTGATCCGGTGAAGACCTTCCGGGCCTCGCGCTACGACAAGGGCGAGGCGGACTACCTCAACTGCCCGATGCACCGCGAGCAGTACGAGGCGTTCATCGCGGCCATCCGGGAGGCGGACACCGTGCCCATGCACGAGTTTGAGGACGTGCGCCCGTTCGAGGGCTGCCTGCCGATTGAGGTGATGGTGGAGCGGGGGCCGGACACCCTGCGCTTTGGTCCGATGAAGCCCGTGGGCCTGCGGCATCCGGCGACTGGAGAGAGCTTTCATGCGGTCGTTCAGCTTCGGCAGGAAAACGTGATCGGCACACTCTACAATCTCGTCGGCTTCCAGACGAAGATGACGTGGACCGCGCAGCAGCAGGTCTTCCGGAGGATTCCGGGACTGGAGGAGGCGGAGTTCGTGCGGCTCGGCTCAATCCACCGCAACACCTTTCTCAACAGCCCCCGGTTGCTCACACCCCGGCTGAATTTTCAAAGCGAACCGCGCCTGTTTTGCGCCGGACAACTCACCGGGGTCGAGGGCTACATGGAATCCACCGCGATGGGCCTGCACGCCGCCGAGCAGATTTTGGGAAGGCTGTCCGGACGCGAGGTGCCGATTCCGCCGCCCACCACCATGTTCGGCGGCCTGCTGCGCTACCTCACGGAAACCGAACCCAAAACTTTTCAGCCGATGAACGCCAACTTCGGCCTGCTCGATCCCCCCAACCGCAAAATGCCCAAGGCCCAGCGCAAGGCATGGTACGCCGAACGCGCCCTTGCCGCCACACAGGAAGTGTTGGGTTGCTGAAGCGGCCACCCTCAGCAAAGAGGGACGTTCTTGATTGGGGTTCATGGAGACAGACGGCACTCACTGCGTTTTTGTAGAAAGCCCAGCTTTGTCGGCAGCCTTGGCTTGCCGGAGATCGGCAGTTGCAAAAAGGTCGGGTTTCCATTTCAGGGCGCAGGCGATTTGCAAGGCATCCATTGCCCGGAGCACATTGGTTTCCAAAAGCTGTCCTGCCTGCTCTGTTACCTCTGGCGTGATGTGAATGATTTCAACATCCGCCAATTCCTCCGCTAGTCGGTTTTTTGCAAAGTGATAATCTTCCGCAGTGATGCTCCCTTCCCTCAAACGGCGGTTGAGGGCAGAGAGGATTTCAGGGTAGCACAGGATGCTCAATCCCAAAGCGTCAGCTTGCTGGCAAAGGTTTTCGACCTACTGACTCCCGGACTCCTCAAGAAAACGTTTGGCAAAGGAGGACGAGTCGAAGAAGACTTTCATTTTCCGGAAAACTCGCGGTCTTGCAGGATGGCCTGCGAGAGGCCGTCTCCCTTCGTGGCCAACCGCAACCCCGGTTGCTTCCAAGCGGGCGGACTCGTTTTTTCAGGAGACACTGGAGAGATTTCAGCCACGGGTTTGCCGTGACGGGTGAGTTCAATATTTTCGCCGCGCTCCACTGCTGAAATCAAAGCCGAGGCGTTTTTGCGAAACTCAGTAAACGGGATGCTGAGCATGGTGTGGTTGCTTCTGTCAGATGCGGTTTGATCCGTTCCCTAGCTAGTGTACACGACTGCGCACTTTCGGGGCAATCCCTTTTAAGAATTCGATGGTGATAGCGATTACGATTTTTCGCGGGCATGGCCCGCTCCTACCGCCTTCAGCCTATCGCCTAAACCCCTAAAGCCTACCGCCTAACCCCCTAATAATTGAACCACCCCTGCGCGTCATAGGCGATGCCGGACCCGGCAAAGCCCTCCGCCGCCAGCACGAAGCCTGTGAGGATGATCCCCAGCGCGGAGCCGATCACGTTGTGCGTGGCCGGATGCCCCATCACCCGCACCGGACGATGGATCAGTTCCTCGTAGTGGATGGACTCGTCCACCTGACGCAGGAGCGCCTTGGCGCTGAGCAGTTCCTCGCGTTTCGCCTCCGGGGTGCCCGTCGGCAGGTCCGCCAGCTCCTTTTCCAGAAAGAGCAGTTCGGCCTGCACCTGACTGCGCTGGTCGGCGGCCAGCCCTTGCAGCTTCGTCGCCTTGGAGATGGCGAAGACGCAGATCGAGGAGATGATGCCGATGATGAGCAGCAGCAGCCAGATCGTGGAGACGTGGTGCCGCATCTGCGTCCAGCCGATCAGGTTGAGGAATAGCACACAGCAGATCGCGTAGCCCAGCAGGATGGAGGTGTACGCCTGGATGCGCTGGTAGTACGCCTCGCCGAAGGAGCGCAGCACCTTGCGGCAGAGCATCCACGCGAAGACGTTGGCGGAACGCTTGAGGTCCACGAACACCTGCGCGTCTTCGGAATCGTTCGTGCTGGGTTCCTGCGCCTCGGTTTTGGAGCCGTCCTGCGGTTCGGGCTTGTGGAACAAGAACTCGCCCAGGCGCAGGCCCGGATAGGCCGCCAACTGTCCTAGCTTCTCCAACACCGTGGCTCGCCGCTGAAAGTCGTGGGCGCTGATCATTCCAAAACTAAAGTTCGAAAAGCCGCCCAACAAAAATCCCAACACACAACCGACAAAGATGAGGATTTCCCAGATGGTCTCCCCAAAGGCGCTGAGGCCGTAGCCCCAGCGGATCAGGAACGTGCTTGCCGTAATCATCAGGAAGGACACCAAGACGCAGAGCATGTAACGCGACGGGAAGTCCGGGTGGTACGCCCTGCTCAGCAGTTGGTGGAGGACAAAGCCCGTGGTGACTTCGTCCTTGGTGTTGCGGGCGGTTGCCGCCGTGAACCGCTCGTCCGTCGGATGCTTGCGGAGGCGGTCGCTGGCCGACTCGTCCAGTTGAAAGGAGACCCCCTGCAAGGCGACATCGCTCTCGTCCATTGCACAGGTCAGTTCGTCCTCGATCAGGCCCGGATACTTGCCGGGGTTGGTCCAGCCATTCCCCACCAGGCGTCTTTCTGTCTGATCTGCATCCCAGTCAGGAGCAGGGCGGCTGAGCTGCTCGATTTCCTCCGGACGGAAGTAGCCGTACTTGACCGAGACGATCAGGACGCGCAGGAAGAGCAGTAGGTTGGCCAGCACGATCTGGAACAGGTCCACGTTCTGGACCAAGTGTTCCGGGCCAAGGAGCCTCAGCAGCAGGGCACCCAAGACCAGCCAGTTGAGGGGACAGAAGAAGCACCAGAAAAGAATATGATTGCCTCGTGGATTGTGCTTGAGCGACCACACGAACAGGAAGCGGTGGTTCACCACGTGCCACGCCCTCGTGCGCGAACGCTCGACCAGTAGCACCGCGAGGGGAGCGACCAGCCCCGGAGGCAGGACTTCGTAGAGCAGGGTGATCCAGAACTGCTTCCACGAGAACTCGACGGGGGTGTGCAGGGTGTGGTGCTGCTCCTCCGGGACGGCGCGGCGCAGGCGGGCCGCATCCAGAGGACTGGACATTCCGGCCAGCAGTTGCTCGTCCTCCTGCTTCGAGGGCCGCCGCTTGTGCAGCCGCGACTCGCTCCTGTGATGCTGCACCTCCTCCTGTTCCAGGGGAGCGGGGGATCCTTGGTCCATGCGTTTCTTTTTTCTCTGTGCGCTCTGCTGTTAAAAAATGTCTCTCTTTTCAGGATGTTGCAGGGGCGGGTTTCAAACCCGCCCCTGCCGCAGCATTTCCTGCTTGTGTTCTCCGTTCGTCCTGAGCCTGTCGAAGCCTGTCCTGAGCTTGTCGAAGGGGGCGAATCCCGTCCATGCTTCGACAAGCTCAGCACGAACGGGAAGTGTGTGGTGCCACGATCGCACCCGTTCGTCATTCCCGCGCAGGTGGGAATCCAGAATCGTTATTGGGTTCGGGTTCGATGGCGATAGCGATTACGAGAGCGATAGCGATTTTTCGCGGACATGGCCCGCTCCGACCGCCTTCAGCCTAAACCCCTACCGCCTAGCAGCCTTCAGCCTACCGCCTAACCAACCGTCCAGACCTGCTGTCCCCGGATGAGGACTTCGAGGTCGCCTGTGCCTTTTTGCTCGCGCTGGAGGCGTTCGCGTTCGAGGATGGTGTCCTCGTGGGTGGCGCGTTCCTCCTGATGGATCACGCCGAGCGGGACGGGGTAGTCCGGGAAGTCGAACTGGCTGATGATGTGCGAGTACATCTCGTCCCCCGGATCGTGGTAAAGCAAATCGGTGGGCACCTGCTCCGGATCGAACTCCACGACCACGGGCTTCAATCCGCGCAGGCGGATGCCCTTGTTGCGGTCCTTGCCGAAGACGAGGGGCTTTCCGGTTTCCAGCCAGACGAGCCGATCCTGCCGGATCGAGCGTTCGCTGATCGAGTCCCAGGTGCCTTCGTTGAAGATCGGGCAGTTCTGGAGGATTTCCACGAAGGCGGTGCCGTGGTGCGCGGCGGCGGCCTTGAGGAGAACCTGCAAGCCCTTGGGGTCGGTGTCCAGCGCACGGCCCACGAAGGTCGCCCCGGAGGAGAGCGCGAAGCTCACCGGGCGCACGGGCTGGTCCAGCGCTCCGCCGGGGGTGCTTTTCGTCACCATCCCAAACTCGGAGGTGGGCGAGGACTGCCCCTTGGTGAGTCCGTACACGCGGTTGTTGAAGAGCAGGATGTTGACATCCACGTTGCGGCGCAGGATGTGGAAGAGGTGGTTGCCGCCAATGCTGAGGCCGTCGCCATCTCCCGTCACCAGCCACACCGAAAGCTCCGGGCGGGCGATTTTGAGTCCGGTCGCAAAGGCCGGGGCGCGTCCATGGATGGTGTGCAGCCCGTAGGTGTTCATGTAGTACGGAAAGCGGCTGGAGCAGCCGATGCCGGAGATGAAGACGATGTCCTCGCGGGGCACGCCCAACTCGGGGAAGACCTTCTGGACGTTGCTGAGGATGGAGTAATCGCCGCAGCCGGGGCACCAGCGCACGGTTTGGTCGGAGGTGAAATCCGCCTTGGTGAGGTTGCGTGGGACAGGAGCGTTCATGGGTTTCGCAGGTTGAGGGTTCAGTCGGCGGCTTCCGCCTTGGGATGGTATTTGCGGAGCAGCGCACGGATGCGGTGTTCGATTTCGGAAATCTGGAAGGGGCGGCCCTGCACCTTGTGGAAGGGGATGGCCTCCACGAGGAATTCGGCTCGCAGGACACGCGCCAGTTGCCCCCGGTTCATTTCCGGGACAAAGATGTGCTGGAAGTTCGACAGCACGGCGCCGAGGTCTTCCGGGAGCGGATTCAGGTGCCGCAGCACGAGCAGCGAGACGGGCTGGCCTTCCGCCTGAAGCTTCTCGACCGCGCTGCGCGAGGGGCCGTAGGAACTGCCCCAGGTGACGACCAACACCTCGTTCTGCTTCGGACCCATCACCTCCAGCGGCGGCAGGGTCTTGGCAATCGCCCGGATTTTCGCCTCACGCACACGCACCATGCGCTCGTGGTTTTCCGGCTCGTAGTTGACGTTGCCCGAATCGTGATCCTTCTCCAAGCCGCCGAGGCGGTGTTCGAGTCCGGGGGTTCCGGGAATCGCCCACGGGCGCGTATGCGTTTGGGGATCGCGCAGGTAGGGGTGGAAGCCCTCGGCTTCGGTGTGGAAGTCGGGAGTGAGGTCCGGGAGCGCGGACAAATCGGGGAGCCGCCACGGTTCCGCTCCGTTCGCCAGCGAGTTGTCACTCAGCAGGATCACGGGGGTCATGTAGCGAATCGCAATCCGGAACGCCTCCAGCGCCATCAAAAAGCAGTCGCCCGGCGTGCAGGGCGCGACGATGGGAATGGGGCATTCGCCATGCCGTCCGTAAAGCGCGGCCAGCAAATCGGACTGCTCGGTCTTGGTCGGAAGTCCGGTGGAGGGGCCGCCGCGCTGGATGTTGAGCAGCACGACCGGAAGTTCGGTCATCACCGCGTAGCCCAGCGCCTCGGATTTGAGATCGAGTCCGGGTCCGCTGGTGCCGGAAACTCCCAATGCTCCGCCAAAGGAGGCGCCAATCGCAGCGGACATTGCGGCAATCTCGTCCTCCGCCTGCAAGACGCGCACGCCAAAGTGTTTGTGCCGCGCAAGTTCGTGCAGCACGTCCGAGGCCGGAGTGATCGGGTAACTCGCGTACACCACCGACTGCCCGGACTGCTTGGCGGCGGCGACCACGCCGTAGGAGAGCGCCTGATTTCCGGTGATCTGACGGTACTCCCCGGCGGGCATCTTGGCAGGGCGCACCCGGTAGCTCTCCTGAAACACCTCGGTGTTGAGTCCGAAGTTGAAGCCCGCGTTGAGTGCCTGCGTGTTTGCCTTGCAGACCTCTGGGCGCTTGCTGAACTTCGACTCGATCCATTCCAGCGTGTAGTCCAGCGGACGGTCAAACAGCCAGCACAGCACGCCGAGCGCGAAGAAATTCTTGCAGCGCCCCGCCTCCTTGTGCGACAGCCCGGAGTCCTCGGTCGCCTTGATCGTCAGCGAGGAAATCGGGATCGGCACCACGCGGTAGCTCTCCAGCGAACCGTCCTCCAGCGGATTCTCGGCATACTCCGCCTTGCGCAGGTCGTTCTTGGAAAAGTTGTCGGAGTTGACGATGATGATGCCGCCCTCCTCCAGGTCCACGAGGCTGACCTTGAGCGCGGCGGGGTTCATCGCCACCAGCACGTTCGCAAAGTCCCCGGTGGTGTGGATGTCCCGGCTGGAGAAGCCCAGCATGAAGCCCGACACCCCCGCCAGCGTTCCGGCGGGTGCGCGGATTTCGGCAGGAAAGTCCGGGAAGGTGCTGATGTCGTTGCCGATGAAGGCGGCGGTGCTGGTGAATTGGGTGCCCGTGAGCTGCATGCCGTCGCCGGAATCCCCGGCGAAGCGGACGGTGACGGTTTGCAACTCGGCGCGTGGCGTGGCGTGGAGCGTGGTCATGGATGGAATGGCAGAAGCATTGGAAGTCCCTGAAACACTGCACTGGCCCAAGACGCGGCCTGCGCCTTTTGTGCAGTGTTTTCAGCCTAGCAAGAATTCCACCATCAGGAAACCCTAAGTGCCCCCCGCAGGTGACAGGACCCCGCACCTTGTGAGTTTGCCGTGGCCTTCTGCGAGAAATCCGATGCTTCTCACTTTAAGGGCGGCTTTCCCAAATCCCCTTCAACATACTGGTGGATCAATCCGGAGATGAGCGTTTGGTAGGGAATTCCAAGTTCTAGGGCCTTTTTCTGAATCCCCCGATAGTCATGCTCGTACAGACGCAGGGTCACTCTCCGGTCCTTCCGGAACGTGTTTTCCGCCGTCGCTTTGATGGACTTCAACTCTGCCTCTGACGGACTTTCCAAAACCAAGGCATCCTTTTCCAATGCCTCCAGAATCTCCGATTCTTCTTTATCGAATCCCATTTTGCTCCTGCTCCTGTTTGAAGAGTTTCGTGGCTTTCCTGCTGGGAATGATCGTTTTCAGGAATACACAGTCGTCCTTCACAACATGCGGGACGATGTAGATGTACTGGTTAATCTGAACAAAGTACAGCCGCTGGCCGGGGTATTGATCTTGATTGGGATGGTCTGTGGTTTTCCAGACGTCTCCTTGTGACAAATGAAAAATCACCCTTTCAAAGGAAATGTTTCGTTCCTT
>CAZQXS010000043.1:0-18076 GCA_964597275.1 uncultured Pseudomonadota bacterium
GAACACCGCAAGTTGCAATCCAGCATAGACCCCGCGTTGCACGAGAAAATCGAAGTTCCGCCTGCCATCAGGGATCACTCCGGCTGGGCGAGATCTCGCTTTGCAATTTCGACCGACTGCGCCACGGCTTCGTAATCGCCAAGCTGATGCGCAAGCGTTAGAGCGAGCTTTGCAAGAAACAGCGATTCCTGCTTCGGTCCCACTTCATCAATGGCCTTTGCCACCAACTCGAAGGTGCGCTCCAAATCATCAAAGGGCAGGGTGTTTTTTTCCATCGCAGGTTTTGAGTTAGGGCGAGATCCGGACGGTGCGGGACAGGGCCGTGCGCAGTTTCTGCTCAGAAAGCGACTTCCAGCGGGCGGCAACATGCCCATCCGGACGAACCAAGTAGCCAGTGCCGTGCGAAGCCCCGTATTGCTCATGCACTCGCCTCTCTGGATCATGCAGCCAGGTGATGGTTTGGCCGGAAGCCGCCTTTTGGGAAATCACCAGCGGGCGGAGTGCCGAGGTTTTCTCGGCGGGTTTCACGTCCCGGATGAAGTCTGGGAACTGCCCATCCTCGGTGAAGTAGAGCAGCGTGAACCCCACGCCAAGATGATCGAGCAGGAACGTGTCCGGCTCCGCTTGAACCCTTGCACGAATCCAGACGTTTTGCAGCGGTGCGCCTGTGCGTGGCCCCTGCTCAAAAGCAGCATCGTCATCCTCGCCGTTGAGCGGGCTGTCCGTGTAGGCAAACGCAGAGGACTGGCGGGGATTGATCAGCCCTTGGGCGAAGGATTCGGAGAGCGAGAGCGACAGCACCGCATCGCGCAGCAACCGAAAGCCCCGGCTGGGCGGAGTCATGAAGGCAGTGCTTTTGCTGGCCTGCTGAAAGGTTTCCTGCGTGTCCGCCCGCCGCTCGGTGCTGTAGCTGTCCAACAGCGTTGCATCAGCCAACCCCTGCATCACCCACGCAAGTTTCCAGCCGAGGTTGTTGGCATCGGCCAGCCCGGAGTTGAGACCGCGCACCCCGAAGATCGGTACGAGGTGGGCCGCATCGCCGACAAAGAAAACCCGTCCGGTGCGGTAGTCGTCCAGACAGAGGCAGTGCGCTTTGTAAAGGCTGAACCAGTCGAGTTCCCACGGCCCGGTTTCGCCAAGGAGGTCCAATTGCTGCTGAATGCGTTTGCGGATGTTTGCCTCGTCAAGCTCCACCCCCGGATCGTAGCCCGGCGGAAGCTGGTAATCCACGCGCCACATGTCGTCCGGTTGCTTGTGCATCAGCACAGTGGATTCGGGATTGGACACCGGATCAAACCACGCCAGCCGCTCGGTGGGGCGGTCCGTGGGGAGCTTGATGTCAGCAATCAGGTATTCGCCCCTGAAGGAAGTCCCGGACATGCGCAAGCCCAGCAGGTCACGCAGGACGCTGCGGGCGCCATCGCCGGCAATCACATATTCGGCTGCCAGCGTGTACTCCCCCTCCGGCGTGTCCACCCGCAGTTCCACGGCCTCTTCAGTTTGGGAGACGGTCACCACCTTCGACTGCCAGCGCAACTCGGCGGCATCCTGCTCCATGATCTGCTCGACCATGAAGCGCTCGACGTAGCACTGCTGGAGGTTGACCATCGGAAAAAAACGCTCATCGTCCGTGTGCGGCATTTCCAACTCGAAAACGACCTTGTCCCGGTAGAACGACTTGCCGCTGGTCCACGGCAGCGCCTTTTCCAGAAAACGCTCCGAAAGGTCGAGCTGCTGCAAAATCTCGAAACTGCGCCGTGAAATGGAAAGGGCGCGACTTCCCTCCGAAACCGTTTCGTCCTCCTCCAGTACCACACTGCGGATTCCGTGCTTGGCAAGCTCCAAGGCGCAGCAGAGGCCAACGGGTCCGGCTCCCACGATCACGACGGGATGGCGGTGCTGCGCCCCGTCCATTTCCGGAGGACGTTCAAAAGCGTAGCGGGGGTAATCGAAATAGAGCGATTGGGTGTGTTGGCTTTGCGGACGGTGCATCGCGTCTAATCCGCAGGGTCGAGGCGTTGGGCCAGTTGCTCGCTCCAGTCCGCCATTGGGCGGTAGGTGGGATGGTCTTGGATCAAGGTGCGGATGCCGTCCATGATTTCCTGATCTGGCAGGTCCAGGTCAATCTCCACGCGCAAGGGCTGTTCAACGTACCACGGGCAGTCCACAAAAATCTCGATGCGGTTGCCCTCCGGATCCTTGCAGTAGAGGCTGACAGCGATGCCGTGGGTGACGGCCACCAGTTCCGTCACGTCCGGCTCCTGCTCCAGCGTGTGGTAGTGCGTGCGCAAATCCGCAAGGCTGTTTGCCCGGAAGGAGATTTGGTTGATCACGTTGAAGGTCAGCGTTCCGGGTCGCCCCTCCACCAGCACGACTTGGTGATGCTCCTTCGGATCGCGGGAAAGGAAGGTCAGCCGCTGAGTCCCCAGCAAACCATTGTCCGTGATCGGAAAACCGAGGACGCGGTTGTAAAAGTCACGCATCTTGTCCATGTCCGTGACAAAAAAACCGACGTGGCTGAACTCAAGGGGTGGGGTCATGGTGTCTCCTCTGCGGGCTTGCTCAAATGC
This sequence comes from uncultured Pseudomonadota bacterium, assembly GCA_964597275.1. Taxonomy (GTDB): domain Bacteria; phylum SAR324; class SAR324; order SAR324; family NAC60-12; genus UBA8110. The sequence continues at coordinate 2,571 of CAZQXS010000043.1, forward strand.
GTTGAAGGGCGTGTTCCAAATCGTCAATCAGGTCATCGGCGCTTTCAATGCCAATCGAGAACCGCACCAGATTTTCAGGCACAAGGCTGTCCGGGCCTTCGATGGTCTTGCGATGTTCGGCAAGGCTCTCCACCCCTCCGAGCGAGGTAGCGGGCAAAATCAACCGCAGTCCTGTGGCAAAGCGCAGCGCTTCATCCTTTCCGCCTGTCACGCAAAGGGACAGCATGCCGCCGAAGCCTCCGGTCATTTGCTTGCAGGCGATGGCATGGCCGGGGTGGCTTTCCAGTCCGGGGTACAAAACCGACTCCACCTTGGGGTGCCCCTCAAAGTGCCGGGCGATCCGCAGCGCGTTTTCAGAGGCCCGCTCGTAGCGAATGGACAAGGTGCGCAGGCCGCGCAGGAGCAGCCACGCCTCAAACGGTCCCGGAACTGCCCCCAGCTTGTGGCGCAGGTGCTTGATTTCCTCCCAAACGGAATTCGCTTCGCAGGTGATCAGTGCGCCGCCCACCGCGTCGCTGTGGCCGTTGAGGTACTTGGTGGTGGAGTGAAACACCAAATCCGCGCCCTGCTCCAGCGCCTTGGTGGTCACGGGCGGGGTGCAGGTGCAATCGGCGGCCAGCAGCGCATTGTCTTTGTGGGCAATCTCCGCGATTGCCGCAAGGTCGGTGACTTCCCAAGTGGGGTTGGCGATTGGCTCCACCCAAACCAAGGCGGTGGCTCCGGGGCGGATTTTTTCGCGCACTGCGTCCGGGCGCGTCATGTCCACAAAATCCAGTCCGATGCTGCGCTTTTCCGAAATTCGCACCAGCCACTCCTTCAGCCCGTAGTACATCATGTCGGGCGCAACGATGTGTTGTCCCGCGTTCACCGTTTCAAAAACGGCTCCAGCGGCGGCCAACCCCGAAGCATACACCTGCGCCTCAGCCCCGCCTTCCAGATGGGCCAGTACCGCTTCCACCTGATCGTAGGTCGGGTTCTGCTCGCGGCTGTAACCGTACTTTCCGACCAACTCGTAGTTCTCATCCCGGACGAAGGTGGTGGACGGGTGGATCGGGGGCACCACCCCGCCGGTGGTGGAATCAGTGAAGTGCAGTGCCTGAGCCGCGATGGTGCTGGGGGCGTATTGCTTGGATTCGGGCATGGAGTGTTCGGGTCGGAGGTTTGGGAAGCGAGGTCGCGTGTGTTCCGTTTGAACTCAAATCAGGCTACCCCGATGTCCGACCGTTTACAACTTCTGCACTGCCGCCGAATGCGGCTTCCCTCTCGGCGTGGGCTGGGGTATGCTTGTGGGGCAACTTTGCGCCCTGCGCTTTCCTTCGTCCGCCCGCTTGGGCTTCACTGCAAAAAACCTCGGCTCATGAACCTGCTGCTCGTCAACACCAATCAGGCCCGCATGCCCGATCCGGTGCCGCCGATCGGGTTGAGCTACCTCGCCTCGGCGGTGCGCGAGGCCGGGCACGACTGCGAGGTGTTCGACCTGACTTTCCGGACGGAGTACGAAGCCGACCTCAAGGCGCAGTTCCTTGCCCAGCAACCGCAACTGATCGGGCTGTCCCTGCGCAATGTGGACAACACCGCATATCCAAAATCGGTTGTCTTCATCGAGGGCTTTCAGGAAGTCGTGCGGATTTGTCGAGAAGTCGCGCCGCAGACCCCAATCGTGCTGGGAGGCCCGGCGTTCTCGCTGTTTCCGGAGCAGTTGCTGGAAACGCTTGGGGCGGATTACGGCATTCCCGGTGAGGGAGAGATTGCCCTTGTGGAGTTGCTGGATGCAATGGCGGCGGACCAAACTCCTGAATCCAGAATACTCCATCCCCAAAACGGGAGGTCGGTCAACTTGAACGCGCTGGCTCCGTCGTGGGATTTGTTTGAGACGGATCGGTACTTCCGGGAAGGCGGCAGCCTCAACCTGCAAACCAAGCGGGGCTGCCGCTACAAGTGCGCCTACTGCTCGTATCCCCTTTTGGAAGGCAGTGCGGTGCGACAGCGTGATCCGGTCAAGGTGGTGGACGAGATGGAGCTTTGCCACGACCAGTACGGCATTGACTACTTTTTCTTTGTGGACAATGTCTTCAACTACCCAAGGGAGCATGGTCTCGCCATCTGCCGGGAAATCCTCAAGCGGCGGCTGAACGTGCGCTGGACCGCGTACACCTCGCCCGGAGTGGTGGACGAGGAACTGTTTGCGGTTTACAAGCAAGCGGGCTGCGACGCGCTCGATTTCGGCTCCGACTCCATGAGCCAGACCGGGCTTTCCTCCATGTCCAAGTGGTTCACGGTCACAAAAATCAAGGAGGCCACCCGCTGGTGCCGGGAGCAGGAAATCCAGGTCAGCCACTCACTGATCTTCGGCCCTCCGGGAGAAACGCGGGAAAGCGTGGAGGAAACCATTGCCAATGTCCACGAATGCGCTCCGGATGTCGTGATTGCCATGGTCGGGGTGCGGATTTACCCACACACTCCGCTGGCGCGGCGGCTGGTGAAGCAAGGCTGGATCAAGGAGGTGGACATCGGCTTGGATCCCGTGTTTTATGTGGAAGACAGCCTCCGGGAGTATTTGTTTGCGCGACTTCAGGAGGAAAGCCGCCAGCACCACAACTGGATCCTTCCGGGCTTCAACAAGAAAATGCACTTCCCGATGCTGTTCGAACGCTTGCGGGCCAAGGGCAACAAAGGCCCAATGTGGAAGATGATTGCCTGATTTGGCTCTCTGAGGAACCCGCCCTGCCTCACGGGCTCCGGAAAATCGAAACATTCTTTATCGAAACCGCTTCTTAGCTTTCGGTTTTCTGTCCGTTGCTGGCCTTGGGCAGGGCCAACGGACTGAGCAGCAGCGCCAAGCCAATCCCCAGCATCACCGTCAGCCCCACCGCTTCCAGCGCCGGGGTTTCGCTCAGAAACAAGAGACCAAAGGACAAGAGGGTCGTGAGGGCGGACAACAACACGGCCAGCCCGGTTTCGGATGCGGCCTGATGCCCTTCTGTGAAGAAAATCGTGTAGTCCACCCCAATTCCCAGGATCAGGAAGGACGAGACCACGTGCAGCAGGTTCACGGGCTGGTCGGTGAGCGCAAACAGGGCGAAGGTCAACAGCGTCGCCAGGGCGGGGCTGCCGATGATCTTCAACGCTTTCCAAAACCGATACTTCCCCATCAGGAACACAAAAACCAGCAGGTAGGCCAACACGGCCACTTGGATCATGGTTTCCCGGTACTGCTGAAACAGGTTGGAAATCCGCTCGACCTGATTGTGGTAAGTCACTCCCGGAACTCCTGCCAGTGCGGCTGCGATTTGCTGGGCGTCATGCCGGCTTCCCAGCAGAATCAGCGAAACGTGTTCCTGCTCGATTTTTCCCAGCCACAAGTGCCGGAACGGTATGGAGACGGGGCTGGCCAGCCACTTGTTCATCGCCAAAACTGGAGGCTCCGGGGCAAGGAGTTGCTGAATGAACGATTCCACAACTCCGGGAGCAAAGCCCAAACTCAACAGCCCTTGCTTGAGGGAGTCGGGTGGGTTCAGCAGGCGGTCTTGGAACAGTGCCTGATTTTCGGAAAGGGTTTTCTGCGAGGGCAGTAGCGAAGCCAGTGACTGGAAGCGGAAGTCCGGATCGGTTTGGGCGAGGCGTTCCAAACGTCGGGTTGCCTCCTCCTGACGCTGCAACACTGCTTCCACCGTCGCGCCACGCACCACGATGAAGCGGCTCACCTCCAGTCCACCAATCAGTTCACGGATGCGCGTGTCTTCCGCTTGCAAGGCAGGAGACCGATGCTCAAGCGCCCGGATGTCATCGTCAAACCGCAGAAAACTGAAGGTCGCCAAACTCCCAAGGGCAACCCCAACCAGCACGAGCGGTGTTGCGCGTTGCGACAGAAGTTTTTCCCAAAGCCGGACAAACCCCCGGACGGCCACAAGGGCGACTGGAGGCGTGGACAGCTTTGGTGCGGATTTCAGCAGGAGCGGGAACCAGCACACCACCGTCCCGTAGGCACCGAGCAGTCCGACCGCAGAAAACACGGCGATTTGCTGAAGGGCAGGAAAGGGCGTGAGGGAAAAGGCTGTGTAGCCCAAAATGCTGGTGATCACTCCCATCGTGATGGCAGGAAAAATTTTCCAGATCCCACTCCACGCATCCCACTGCGTGGCGGACAAGCGGTGCTTCGCCAAGTAGTGAAAGGCGTAATCCACACTCACCCCAACCAAACTTGCTCCGAAAACCAAGGTGAACAGGTGGAGCTTGCCGTACAGGGCGGAACAGATCGTGACCGCCGCCAGTAAGCCAACCGCAAGGGGGAGCGCGACCACCGCAAGCGGACGCCCTCCTCTGAAGGTGGTGATGATCAGCAGGAGGATGCCCAACACGGAACCCAGCCCAATCGTGGAAACCTCGCGCTGGGCCTCTTCCGATGCCGTTGCCGCAAAGCGAAAGACTCCAGTGTGCAACACTTCCGTGCCGGGGGTGTGCAGGGCGACCTGCTGGAGAGTTTCCGTCATCCAGTCCTGCACGGCCCCTTGCCGTCCGATGTTGAAGGGATCGTGCTGGAGCATTCCGGTGACCAAGCGAAACGTCGTTCCGTGGTCCCGCACCGTCAGCCAGCCGTCCTCCAGCGTTACCCGGCCCGGCGGCTTGGGCAGGTGTTGCAGAAAGGACGGAAAGAACAGCAGCGGATCCTGCGCGAGCATTTGACCCGAAAAGGCTGGGAGCGGCGCATACAACTGTTGTTGCAGGCGATGCAGCGTGGCCGCAACCGGGTCCGGCTGGCTCAACAGCCTCTGGATTTCTGGCGACAGGATGCGGTAGCGGTGGGGAAAGTAGAAGCGATGCCATGCCGCTAATGAGTCCTGCTGGAACTTCGCCTCGACGGATGCAAAGTGCCCGGAATTCCGCAGGGCCGTGGAAAGTCCCGTTGCCGCCTCCTGCGCCTGCACGGGGTTTTCATGCCCCACCAGAAACACGAGGCGGGGGTTGACCTGCTTCGTGAATCGTTCAACGGATTTTTTCAGGATGGCGTCTTTTTCAAAAGAGGGAAGGAGGCTCAACAGGTTGGTTTCCACGCCGATCCCGTGCGGGATTTGCCAGCCCAGCGCGATCAGCAGCCCGACCACCAGCGCAAACCACGCACGGGGCAGCATCGTTTGCAGGACGGGCTTACTCAAAAAGCCGGAGTTCCGCAGAGGAGAGCCGTAAGGTGGAAGACTCGGTGTCATGGAGTTCGATTCGGGTGAGGTCGCCGTTGGCCTCCCGGATGACGATCCGTTTCAGGTTCGCAGGAAATTTTCCAGAGATTTCAATGCTCTTCACAGCTTTGGCCAGCGAACCCTTGGAAGTCAAGCCTACCGTCCAAGACGGGGGTGCTTGCAGAAAGGAAAGCGCAAACAGGCGGTCCAGTTTTGCAAAATCCCCGGAGAACACGAGGAGAAACGCATTCAAGTATTCCTGCACCCCGGCTCCGGCCCCCGCCGGGATTTGCGAAACCAGTTGGCCGTTTTTGCGCTGAAAGTAGCCTTCCGGGGTGATCACCACCTCCGCTTCAAAGGGAGTGGCGGTTTTCCAATAAACTCCATGATCCGGGGAAAACAGCAGGTTACCCGTGGTGACCAGAGGATGCTGGAGGATGCGGATTTGCTTGGTTTGGGTGAACTGCGAGCGGAGCGTGCGATGATCTTGCAGGGACTTGCTCAACTGCTTGAGCGCGGGAGGAAACGCTCCCGCTGGAACCGGATGGTCAAACACCGACTGCGCCCCAGCGACCATCGGCAGGAACCCCAAAAGCAACCCCCCGAAATGCAGCAGCCTCCGGACGGGTTTCCGATGGGCCAAGCAGGCTTTTGCAAAAGCCATCACGTTTCCAACCGCTCCCGCAGGGCTTGCGGGGAGACCAAGCACATTTCGTTGGTTTGCGTGTTGACGGCAACTTGAACCGTTTCTCCGGAGGCGTGTTTTTCCCGCGTGGCGGCGTCCTCAATCCGATAGCGGATTTTCAGACGGTTCTCGTACTCCCGGATAGTCGCCAAAACGCGGATGGCCTGCCCGTACCGCAGGGGGCGGACGTACTTGCAGTGCGTTTCGATGATAGGCCAACTGTATCCGGAAGTCGCCATTTGCTCCACGTCGTAGTCAATCTGCCGGAGCAGCTTGGTGCGAGCCACCTCAAAGTACTTGTAGTAATGCCCGTGCCATGCGATTTGCAAGGCGTCCACATCGTGAAAGGGCACCTCCAGTTCCACCTCGGCGCGGATGGTTTTGGCTTCAGACATCTTCCGCCCAAAAGTTGTAAAAGTTGAACCAGTGGTGGGGGTACTTGAGGCAGAACACTTCTAGGCGATCCGCATACTCGCCAACCCAGCGGCGCAGCTCTTCCTCCCGCTGTTTTCTCGGCAGGAGGATTTGATCGGCAAAGGGTTCGATGAACACCTCGTAATGCGAGTGATCCGTGCGGACGCAAAACAGCAGAAACACCGGACATTTCAGCAGGCTGGCCAGAATCCACGGGCCTTGGGGAAAGGGAGCGGGGGTTCCCAGAAACGGCACCTCAAGGGTCCGTTCACGCGATTCCACTGTAACACGATCCGCCAGAACCCCCAGCGTGTCTCCCTGCTCCACCAATTTCTGCATCTCCAACACGGTCAGTGCGTCAAGGGTTTCCAGAGGAATGATGTCTTTGGAAGCATCCGGGTTCAAATGCTCCAGCAGTTTTTTGAAGCGTTGAGCATGATCGGTGTACATCAGCACCTTGATCTGCTTGCTCGTTTTGGATTTGGCGGCCACTCGCATGGCGTTCACGTTGCCAAGGTGGGCACCCACGATCACGGCTCCTTTTTTTTGTCCGTTCAGCCATTCGATGCTTTCCAGGCCATGCCACTTCACGTTTGCAAACCATTGCGTGCCACTCCAAATCTCGATGCTGTCCACCAGTGAACAACCAAAATGATAAAACCGTTTGAAGCTGTCCCACTCGCTGGGTGGTTGGCTCAGGGCGGAATGCTCGTCCGACTTTTGGTAAACCCGCTCGAGGTACACGCGGGACTCCTTCCGGGCCGTGCGGTCGGTCAGGTAAAAATAGACCACGACCGGATAGAGCAAAAGCCGGGTGAGCGGCCTGCCGAAAAGCCTGTAGAACCACAGCATGAAGCGCAGCCCCAACTCGCTCCCCCGCTCCGGCTTGAGGTGCCACCGATCAGTTGGTTTCGGCACGCTATCCAAGCCTCCGGATCAGGAGGACCGGCAGCCGCACGACCATTTCCAGCAGCAGCCGCGTGTGCAACGAGATCATCCGCAGGTTGTCCCGCTTGAAGTCAAAATGCGAAAGACCCTGCGGGTCGTACTTCACGGGGGTGTCCAAGTTCACCACCGGAACCCCCGCCCAGTGCATCCGCACTGCGATTTCCGGATCAAAGTCCATGCGCTCCCGCAGGCGGGTTTTGTCCGCGATGCCCTTGAAGGCGACCAGCGGGTAAACCCGGAAGCCGCACAAGGTGTCCTTGATCTCCAGCGAAAGGGTTTCCAGCCAGACGAAAAAATGCGTGATCCTGCGTCCGTACACCCGCGATTTCGGGGCGCTGTCATCAAAGGTCGGCCTGCCCAGCACCAGAGCCTCCGGGCGGGAAGCGGCCTGTTCCAAAAACGCTTGGGCGTCCGCAGTCCGATGCTGGCCATCGGCATCCACTTGCAGAGCGTGGGTGTGCCCTTTTTCAAACGCCGCCAGCAATCCCGTGGCGACCGCCGCTCCCTTTCCGCCGTTTTCGGTTCTGGTGATCACCTCAACGTGCGGTTTTTCTTCCGACAAGGTTGAAAGCACCTGTTTGGTCGGGGCCTCACTGCCGTCGTCCACGATGAAGCAGGGCAGGGCCAATTCCTCTAAGGCTTCCACCACTTGTGCGATGGTGTCCTTGTGATTGTAAATAGGAATCACCACACAAGGCCGAAACTCCGGGCTATCCCGGTGAGGCGGCAGGACCGGGGCTGATGACGAAGCGGCCCGAAGTGGTTTTGCGTTGCTCGACATGGAAGTGAAAGGCAATCTTCTCCGTTCCGGGGGTGTGCTGAAGTTCCAGCAGGCAGTTTTGTCCCGGCAGGAGGGGGTTGTGAAATTTTAATGCCTCAATTGTGGTCAACGTGAACGAATGCGGCACCAGATTGCCAATTTGTCCCGCCGCCCAGTGGACTTGGGCCACTCCGGGAACCACGGGGTATTCCTCAAAATGCCCGTCGCAGTAGATCAAATCTTCGGGAACGTGAAGCTTGAGCGAAAGCACGGCTGCTCCGCCTTCCTCCACTTTCGTTTGTTCGAGAATCCGAGGCTGCGTCACTGGTTCGGGCGAGTTCACCAAGGAGCGCAGAATCTCAATCGTGACCTTGCCCTGGGGGTCGGTGGGGAGGGTCTCGACAAACTTCCATGATCGAGGCAACAGTACCAGATCAAAGGCTTCGGAGAGGGATTGCTTGAGTTGGCGAATCAGCTTCCGGTCATCCGTTTCTGCCTGCGCGTCACGTCCCGCCTCGTTCAGCAGCAGCACGGTGGTCAGCGGAGGTCGGCGTTGCAAAGCAGGCACGGTTTCCTTGAGGAAAACCTTTGCCGTTTCCACCCAAGGATGCGCTTCCAGCTTGGCCTCCATGTCCGGGAGCGACAGACGCTTTTCCTCGATCTTGACCACCCGATCCCCGCGCCCGCGATGCAAGAATCCTCTGGAGGGTTGCATTTCAACCAGATCCCCAGTCGTGAACCAGCCTTCGGCATCGGACTCGCCCAAAAAAGGGGAACGCACTTGCAGGAATCCCTCCGCAGGCTGGGCACGGACTTCGACGTTCCGGAAGGGCTTCCAAACGGCGTTACGCTCAGGGTTTTGCTGCCGCCACGCGATGCCTCCGGTTTCGGTGGAGCCGAACAACTCGAAGAGCGTGAGCTTGGCGTTTTGCGTGAAGGTTTGCGAGATTTCGGCGCTCAACGGCCCACCGGAGGAAAAAATCACCTGGCACCGTTCCCCCAGTTCCGCCAAGGCAATCAATTCCGGCATCCGCTTCAAATGGGCAGGGCCGGACACTAGGCAGGCGGGGCGGCCTGTGTCCAGATCGGCAAGCAATTGGCTTGGCGAGACGTGGGTTTCTGCCCGGAAAACACGATTTGCGCTCAACGGCCACAACACCCGGAACAGCAGTCCGTAGATGTGCTGGTGCGAAACCGTGCTGAACATTTCTGAATCGCCGAGCATTTCGCTCCAGAGCCACTCCAGCCCCTCCAACTCATCCTCCAAATTGCCAAGGGTCTTTTTGAGAACCTTGCGGCTGCCCGTCGAACCGGAGGTGAAGAGTTCGAGCTTGAAGGAATCCCGGTTCAGAGCGGCGAGCGGTGCTTCCGGAGCAGGGGGTGCTTCCAAGGGGTGCCGCACACAAAGCTCTCCCACGCTGGACAGGTGATCGGAAAGCAAGCCCTGCGTTTCCGTGCCCAATTCCTCCAGAGTTTGCTTGCCTGCGTTGGGGGGCAGGATTGCCACCGAATCCGCGTGCCACAGTCCGAACAAGCCCACCGCGAAGGCGTAGCTGTTTTCCGTGTGTAGCAGCCAGCGGCCTGCACCCGTCGTCCGGATTTGCTGCGCAAGGGCAGTGACCTGTCGGGAGAATTGCCGCCACGAGAACACCTGCTCCGCCGAATGCGCGACTGGACTTGCTGGTTCCCGCTGACTGGAGAGGAGTTGGGATAAGGGTCGATACTCAGCAGCCATCGGAAGGGGCGGGTGGGAACAGTCGTCGTAAAATCGGGTCGAGGGGAGTTCCGACGTAGCGGCGGAAACGCCAGTGACGGTAAAGGAACTCGGAGGTGAACAACGCCCCCATCAACAAATAGGCGATGCCCCCGTTGTAGGCGGTCCAGGCTTCAAGGCTACCGTACACCGCCAAGCCTGCCGACAAACTGCCGTTGCCGACAAAAAAAACGCACCATACCCGCGTTACGTTGCGACAGTAGCGGATTTCGTCCTCACTGAGGGTTTGCACCCAGAGGCGGGCAAATTTCTCGACAAGCGGAGGCGGGGAAATGAGGGAACTGGCAAAAACGCCGAGCAAGCCGAGGTTGATGAGGGCCGGAATGAATAAAAAGACATTCGCAAAAAACTGCTCTCGCACCTCAAACCATGTCAACCCTAGGTACACCAGCCCCGGATAGGCCAACGTGAGCAGCGTCTTGCTGACCGAGGGTTTAAGCAGAGACATGCGCGTTCCCCATTGCCGTTAGCCCGAATCCGAACTCGGCTCGTCTTCGGTGTGCATCAGGTCATCAAGTGCCTCCACGACATCCTGGATCGTCCGTGCGGCCTTCAGGCGCTCTGCCGAGATTTTTTCGCCGTACTGTTCCTCCAGTTTGAGGATCAGTTCGATGCCGTCAATGCTGTCCAGATCCAAGTCCTCCAGCAGTCGCGCCTCGGGTGTGATGAGGTTGCGTTCCAGCTCAAAGTGCTCCACCAGCACTTCGGTGACTTTTGAAAGAAGCTCTTCTTGAGTTAATTTCGTTTGCACTAGCAGTTCCTTGCTTCCTGAATGAAGGTGGCGAGCGAGCGGACGGACGCGAAGTGCTCCTTGTTCTCTTCCGCACCTTCCATGAGCTTGATGCCATAGGATTTTTGGAGGGCGATCCCCAACTCCAGAGCGTCAATCGAATCCAGCCCCAAGCCGTCGCCAAACAGCGGTTCTTCACTGTCAATGTCCTCCGGCGCGAGGTCTTCCAGCGAGAGGGAGTCAATGATCAGGTGTTTGACTTCAAGCTCAAGTTCCGGCGAAGCTGGCTCCATTCACGGCTCCTTCGTAAAAATGTCTCAATTGGTCGGTGAGCCGCCGTGCGGGGATGGGTCCGCAGGGCTGGCCCGCTAGAAATTCAGCGGGTTGAATTATATCACAAATCGTGAAACTTAGCTCGATTAAATGCGGGGGAACGTTGTACCATTTCCACTGTTTCATCAAAATTGGCGCACTGCACCGCACCACCGCCCGCACGATCGGACAGCCGCTTTTCAGGGCAATCCACGCCGCCGAACGCTTGAATTTCCCAAGTTCATTCGGCAACGACCGGGTACCCTCCGGGAAGATCACCAAGGGGATGCCCTGATTCAGCTTTTCCACACAGTCGCTAATCAGTTGCTCCCCTTCAGTATTGGGGATGTACCCTGCCAAACGGGACACGCCTCGCATGTAGATGGAATTGAGAATTTCGGGCTTCACGATGCAGCAGGCGCGGGGCAGGTGGGCAAGAATCAGCACCACGTCGAGCAGCGTGGGGTGGTTCGCCACCAAAATGTAGCCTCCGGACTTGGGGAGTTTTTCCAAGCCCACCGCTTTGCTGTGGATCAGGTCGAAACTCCGCAAGTACAGCATGAACCCGCGAAACGCATAATGCACGACCTTCTGCATCGCCCACTCCTTTTTCTCCAGAGAGGGCACGGGAACCCAGCCGACTAAGAGGATGATGCCGTTCAGCACCAGCCCGCCCACGCCGAACAGCACAAAGGCAAAGCCCGTCCCTCCAGCCATCCGGAGGTACCGAATCAGTTCGGTTGCTTTTGCCATGTCCAGCGTTGGTGGTGATGGTGGAGCGACAGTTGCGTGTCTTCCGAGAGCAGCCACTGGAGAAACACAAGGGCTTGCGGAAGTTCCAGTTCGTCCGCACCGTCTTGGTCCGGAGCCAATTCCAACTGAAGCCTCGTGCCTTCCGCAGCCGAGTCGTGGGTCAGCAAGACTGCGAAGGCATACGGAAACGCAGGGGGTCGGGAGTACGGAGCAAAAAAATCCGGCAGGGGCACATCCGCCAGCACCAGCAGTGTGGGGTTGTCCGGATTGCGGTGCAACACGGTCAACGCTTCAAGGAACCCGTAACCAAAGGAGGCCCGCCCCCCACACAGGGAAGCCGAGGGGTGGTGGTTGGTGGTTTCGATGGAGAAGTGCCCTGCGGTGGTGTTGTGAACAGAGTGGCTGAATTTCTTGGGAGAAAGCAGTTCCCGGTCAATCACTGCGTCGGTGAGTTCCAGCATGATCGGCATTTCTCCGTGGTGCGAGGCGAACACGGAATTCACGCAAGCGCCGTCCTCGCCTTGTAGGCAGTCAAAGGCCACTTTGAGCGCCATGCGGCTCAAATTGCTCAGGCGGCGGCGACGGATGGCCGGAATCTCCGGAAGGGCCGGAACCCCCTGCTCCGGCAAGTCCACCGGACTTGCGAACCAAGCCCGCCAGTCCGCTTGGGATGTCACCTCCGGTGCCCACGCAGACCATCGTTTCAAGGTGGTGATCAGCATCACTCATCAATTTGCGCTAAGCTTAACCGGATGTCCTGACGAAGATTGTTGATCCAAGCATTGTATTTTTTGTGAATCAAAATAGTTCCATCATCCTTTTTTTATACCGCATGTTCTCTGAGTCACGATAAACGATTTGTATCTCATGGTCCCGATACTCAATATCGACTTCAACAATGTGCTGACGAACCTCTAACCTCACAGAGATCACTCCGTCCTTCTCATCAAACGGAATCCAATTCCGCTTAATCGAAGCTTTCTTGACTGCCTTGGCTATCTTTTCATCCGGTATTGTGCTTGGGATTTTGAAGACAACGGGGGAGATCAGGTTTTTGGTTCTGCACCCGGAAAGCGACAAGGCGAGGAGAAGCATTAGAATGACACTTAAATGTCTTATTTTATATGAATTTTTCATATTAACATCTCTTCATTTCTTTTGAAAGATTAGCGAGGTGTTGATGCCCCCAAACGCAAAGTTGTTGCACATGACATGCTCCACGTCCAGCTTGCGGCCCGTCCCCATGAGGTAGTCCAGCGGAGCGCAGCGGGAATCCACTTCACGGAGGTTCCGGGTTGGCGCAAACCAGCCCTCGCGGGCCATGTGCAGGGTCATCCACGTTTCCAGGGCACCGCACGCTCCCATCGTATGCCCGATGTGCCCTTTGAGGGAACTGATGGGCAGGGACTCTCCAAACACGCGCTGCGTGGCTTCGGATTCGGCAATGTCACCCACCTCGGTGGCAGTGCCGTGCGCGTTGACGTAGCCGATGGCTTGCGGGGCAAGTCCGGCATCTTCCAGCGCCAACTCCATCACCCGCTGCATTCCGGAGACAGCCGGGGCGGTCATGTGTTCGCCATCCGAGTTCGCGCCGTGCCCCACCAGTTCGGCGTGAACCGTCGCCCCTCGCGCGGTTGCAGAGTCTAGGGTTTCCAGCACAAAGGAAGCCGCGCCTTCGCCAATCACGAGTCCGTCGCGGTTGTGGTCGAACGGCGCTGGGGTTTGGCTTGGCGTGTCGTTGCGGGTGGAGGTCGCATACAGCACGTCGAACATGGCGGCTTCCGAAACAGAAAGCTCCTCGGCTCCGCCTGCGAGCATGAAATCCTGCTGGCCGTACTTGACGGCTTCGTAGGCAAAGCCTAACGCCTGACTGCCGGAGGTGCAAGCACTGCATGTGGGGATGAGTCGACCCTTGAGCTTGAAGAACTGGCCAAGGTTGGCCACGCAGGTGTTGCTCATCATCTTGATGTAGGTCGTCGCGGAAATTCCCTTCAACTGCTGGTTGACGTGCAGGCTGTTGAAGAACACCTGACTTGCGGGAGGGCTTCCGGTTCCAGAGCCAAAGGCCGCGCCCATGCGTCCGTCCGTCTGTTCGGGCTGGTTGAGCAACCCCGCATCTTCCAACGCCAACTCACTCGCTCGCGTGGCCAGCAGGGACACGCGGCCCATCGAGCGAATCTCCTTGCGGGTGTAGTGGTCCGGAACCACAAAATCCGTGATCGGTGCCCCCAGATGGGTGCGCAGTCCTTCCACGGTCTGCCAGTCGGCCATGACCTGCACCGCCGATTTTCCGGCTTTCAGGGCGGCAAGCACAGTTGGCCACTCCATGCCAATTGGCGAAAGCCCGGCCATTCCGGTGACCACGACCCGACGAGTCACAGCATCCCTCCGTTGATGGAGATCACCTGCCCGGTGATGTAACCTGCGTCTTCCGAGAAGAGAAACCTCACCAGTGCGGCCACCTCTTCGGGCTTGCCCAGCCGCCGCATGGGGATACGCTTTTTGGCTTCGTCCAAGGGCAGCTCGGCCACCATGTCCGTCTCGATCAGTCCGGGGGCAACGCAATTCACCGTGATCTTGCGCTTGGCCAGTTCTTGGGCAAGGGCGCGGGTGGCTCCGATGATGCCGGCCTTAGCCGCGCCATAGTTCACCTGTCCCGGATTTCCCGCAAGCCCACTCAGCGAGGACAGGGTGACAATGCGCCCTCCCTGTTTTTCCAGAATCATGGGCATGACCACCGGATGCAAGACATTGTAGAAACCATCAAGATTGGTGTGAACCACCGCGTCCCACGCCTCCCCGGACAGGGCTGGAAAGGGAGCATCGGCGGCAATTCCGGCGTTGCTGACCACTCCGTAAAACACTCCAGAGGCTGCCGCGTCCTGTTCGATGGCGGCTTTCGTGGCATCACGGTCAGACACGTCGAAGGGCAGCAGGCTGGCTGTGCCTCCAGAAGCCGCAATTTGGTCACGGACTTCCTCCGCCTGTGCGTGGCTGCTCTTGTAGTTCAGCACCACCTCAAACCCGGCTTGGGCCAGGTCCAACGCAACCGCCCGGCCAATCCCGCGACTGGCTCCTGTGACCAGCACCCGCTTTGTCATGCCCTGCTCTCGTCCAAAATTTCTGGCTGAAAATACGTCAGCTGCGCCTTCAGCAAAGCGTCATTGCTCCCGGCATCACGGATTTCTCCTGCAAAAATCGCGGTGTCCTCTGTGGCCGCAACCCGAGCCGCCTGAATCAGCAAGGACTGTCCAACCGCGAAATGATCCGCAAACAATTCCACTTTGCGGGAACCCAACAGTAGCGCGACTTTGGGGGTTGAATCCCCCTCTTCATTGCTCGCCTTCAAACACGCATGCGCCGCCGCACACTGAGACAGATACTCGATGCCCACATAGGCCGGAATCCTGCCGGACGAATCCGCAAAGGGATCGTTTTCGGACACGGTCAGGGCACATTGCGTTTGCCCCGAATCCCACGCCACCACCCGATCCAGCAGGCACATGGTTCCGGAATGCGGAATCAGGTCGGCGATGGGCGGAAATTCCGGTGTGGGATCGGACATGGTTCGCTTATTCAAAATCACGGCCCATGATCAAGGCGACGTTGTTGCCGCCAAACGCGAAGGAACTGCTCATCATGCAAACCTCCCCTTGCGCCGAAATGGACTGTCCGGATTGAGTGAGCGGAAGCTCTGGAAAAGACTCGTCCACTTCGCCATCCCACCAGTGCGGAGGCAATGGGATGCGGCCCTCCGTTTCGTGAGTTTTTGACAAGGCCAGCCAGCAGATTCCGGCCTCAATCGCTCCCGAGGCTCCAAGGCAGTGTCCGGTCACGGGTTTGGTGGACGAGCAGGGCGGCAGCTTCGCAAAAACGGTCTGCATCGCCTGCGCTTCGGTCTCATCGTTCAGGCGCGTCCCGGTGCCATGCAGGTTCACATACCGGATGGCCTCCGG
>CAZQXS010000043.1:18176-27926 GCA_964597275.1 uncultured Pseudomonadota bacterium
GCGGAGAAGCCGTTGAGGGTGAGTCCGCACAACGAATCGGATCCGCCCACCACGACCGCATCACACAGCCCCATTTCCAAGAGGGCTTGCCCGGACGCAAACACCTTGCCGCTGGAAGAGCAAGCGGTGGAGATCGTGTACGTCGGTCCCGTGATTCCAGCATACGCAGCAATGAAGTCCGCCACGCTGTTCATCTCGTGCTGGGCGTAATCGTACTCATCCGGGAAGGCTCCGTTCGCCCGGTAAACCCGCAAGCCCTGTTCGGTGGCAGCCACACCGGACGTACTGGTTCCCAGCACCACACCCACACGAAAAGCGCCGAAACGCCGGATGCGTTCTTGAACCTCCGCCTCAATCTGCAAATATGCGGTCAGCGCCAGCGCGTTGTTCCGGCAATCGTACTTGCTCCACGGCTCCGGGATCGTGGCCAGCGGTGCCGTGACCTTGCCCACAAAGGGAGCTTGGTCACTCACCAGTTCCTCCCCCCGCGTCAGTTTTTGGGGTTCCGTTAGGAACAGTCGCGCCAGAGTTTGGGCGTGTTCGCCACCCAACGCCGAAACCATGCCCAGCGCAGAAATCCGGCAACCTCTCATCGTCATGGGGTTTCGTTGATTCTCAGGGGTTGAATCAGTAAACGGTAATCGCGCTCAAGATGCTGATACTCAATGCGTCCCTGCCAAGCGGGGGTCGTTTCGTAGTGGACCCGGACCACGGGAACTCCTGCCCGCAGCACCTCGCGGACATACGGCGGCTCCTGCGTTTCCCGGATTTGCAAGGCACCTGCTGCGGAAAGTTCCGGCCAGAGGGCCACCTGCAAATCCGCCAACATGTATTCGGGGCCAAAGGGCATGTCCCCGCCTGCAAGGGTTTCTGCAATCAATGCCTCTCCAGACCACCTGACCGTGAAAGTGCGAACCCCCATTGGCGTGAAGCCCACCAACGTCACCCACTCCGGAGTGATTTCTAGTTGCACCAGTGTTTCAAAAGTCCGCTCCCCATGCCGGGCCTCGATGCGCTGGAGGACGGAAAGTGCTTGCCGGAAAGTTTCGGGAGGACGCAACTCAAAGTCAAGACTGTCCGCAATCCGCACGGGGGCAACGCTCGCGGAATTCTTGACGCAACCCGCCACCGCCAGCAAAAGGAGCAGCCCGATGAGAAAGCTCGGCAGGCTCCGATTTTTCCAAGAATTACTCAGGTTACACCACCCCCAGCGAGCCATTTGGTAAAGCCGGAGGTCATGGAAAGAGGGGCGCAAAGAAGGGCTGCACATGGGTGGTTTGCGGCGGGTGCAGGGTTTGTGCGTCCATGAGGTCCGGCTGATCCTGCTGCAACAGCCAGAGCATCTCTGCGTGGATTTCCTGAGCAAGGGTTGCATTGAGAGACAGTTGCTCAAGCAGTTCGGATTCGGTTTTTTTCCGCAGCAGATCCTTGTTCAGGTTGCGCAGGAACTCCAGCTTTGAGTAATCCAAGAACCCCCCTGTCTGAGCTTCACGATCTCCCTCCTGCTCCGACCACTCCAGCAGGCGTTGCTGCATTTGGAGATTGAGGACGAAAAACTGGTTGAGGTGAACCCGCGCCGCCTGCATGAATTCCAAGTCGCATAGCTTGCCTGCAAAGAAGATCAGGGCGATGCCGCCCCAATACATCACAAAATCCCAAACGATCTTGAAGCTCATGGCCTTCGCGCTGCCCATCACGGGATACTGGTTTTCGTAAATCAGCAAAAACCCCTGAAAGATCGTGCGGATGATGCGCTCGTACTCCCGCACCCGTGTAGCCACGGCTTCTCCTGAAAAATGCCGTGTGATCAAATCCGTGATGCAGGTGTTGGACATGCCGATGAAGTCACTTCCGGGAGAGTAGAGCGGGTCCAGGAACAACCCGGCGTCTCCAGTCAGGCACCATCCGTTTTCGGAATAGATTTGCCGGGAACTGTGGGAGTAGTGCTTGAGCGCAAGGAAATCCTGAAAGTCCTCCAAGTGATCCTCGACCACACGGGCACACTGCGGCTCGTACTGCCTCAGCCACGCTTGTGCCTTGGCAAAGGTGTTGATCGTTGAGTAGGGGTGCAGCTTGGCGTCGGCGACAATGCCGATGCTGGTGGAGCCGGAGGCCAGCGGGATCAGCCAAACCCAGTAGCCCTTGCCCATCAGGTGGTTGGTGCTGATGCGGCGCGTGTGCTGGTTGCGCCCCCGCCAGTCCGGATCGGAGGCCCAATCGTCAATGTTGATCTCCCTGCCGATGCGAAACCATGCGGCGTTGGCATCGTGCTGGGTGGGCTTGGCCAGTCCGAGTTTTTGCTTCAGCAGGCTGCGGCGTCCGCTCGCGTCCACCAGCCACTGGGTCCGAAAGCGCTGGTCGGCGTTTCCGCACCGCACGGTGATCCGGTGATCGCACTCCCCCAACTCCATTTCCGTGACTCGCGCGCCTTCCCGGAACTCCACTCCGAGTTCGAGGCACTTTTGCACCAGCGCGTTTTCAAAGCGCCCCCGGTCAATTTGGTAGCTTTTGACAAAGAGGAAGTCGCTCGGTCCCAACTCCACCCGGCTGGCAAGGTCGTGGTTGCCTGCGTGGGTGTAGAAAAACCGCAACCCCAACTTGGGAAGCTCGTTTTCCAGCAAGGGCTTCAGGCCCAGCCTGTCCTGAAAGTAGCCGCTGCCAATCTCGACCGAGGACTCGCCGACTTTGTGGGCGGCTTCCGGCACGGGGAATTGTGCTTTCTCAACAACGACGATCCGGAGGTTGCCGAGGTTCTGCTTGAGCTGAATCGCGAGCGTCAATCCGGAAAGCCCGCCTCCCATGATCAGGACATCGCAGGAGGTCTCGTGGTGGTTCATCGGCAAACTCGCAGGAACGGATGGGGAACGGGCTTGCCTTGGAAGGCAAGCCCCAAGCGGTGCAACAAGTTTCCGGATTGCGCCCCCCAAAGTCAAGACCGACGAGGAGCGTGTGCAGAATGGGGGCGTGCTGGAGCCTTCGCGGAATCAGCGTTTGGGGATCACTTCCGCGCCGGGAACCTCCGGCTCGTCGTCCACCATCTCGGCAGGAAAGCCCGGCGCGAGAATGTCGGCACCGCAAGCCTCTTCCAAGCGCTTGATGATGTTGGGAGACCACTCACGGGAACCGTAGCGTCGCTCGCCGTCCTTGAAGATTTCGATCAGTTTTGGGGAGATTTCCAGCGGCACCCCGGCGCGGTCGGCCACAGCTTGAAACAAACTGATGTCCTTGACCACCAAATCCATCGTGAAGTTGATGTCGCGGCTTCCGTTGAGGATCACCTGACTCTCGGTTTCATGGACAAAGGAATTTCCGGAGGAAATGCGGATCGCCTCGTAAGTCGTGTTGAGGTCCATGCCCGCCTGCTGTGACGTGGCCAGTGCCTCGCAGAGCGTGACGAGGTTTGCCGTGGCAAGGTAGTTGGTGACGACCTTGAGGATCGAGGCGGACCCCAGCGGTCCCGTGTGAAGGATGCGACGCCCCATCACGGTCAGGGCCGGAAGCATCCGCTCAAAGGTGGCCCGTTCGCAACCCGCGAAGATCGAGATGTTTCCGGTCGCGGCGCGGTGGCAGCCTCCGGACACCGGACAGTCCACGGGTTCGCCCCCCTTTTCCTGCACCAAGGCTCCCAGCCGCTTGACCTCGGCTTCATCGGTCGTGCTCATCTCCGCCCAGATTTTTCCGGGGGCGAGTCCGGCGAGGATGCCGTCTTCGGCCTCCATCACGGCGGCACTGGCCGCCGGGCTGGGCAGGCAGGTGATGATCAGGTCCACGGCCTCCGCCATCGCCTTGGGCGAGTCCGCCCACTTGGCCCCTTGCTCCAAGAAGGGCTGGGCGATGTCACGGTCCAGGTCCCGCACCGTGAGGTCAAAGCCGTTGCGCAAAACGCTGCCCGCCAGCTTGCCGCCGACGTTGCCGAGTCCGATGAAGCCGATTTTCATGCGTGGTTTCTTTCGATAGGGTGAATCATTTTCGATTGTCTGGAATTTGCGGGGTCTGCCAAATTTTGAAGTCTCCATCTGGAAACTTATGAAAAACAATTTGACACTTGCCGCATGAATGGGATAAAGATATTGCCTTCACGCTCCACTTGGGAGCAACCGCAAGGTTTTCGGTCTGTCTCCTGCCGTTGACCTTGCGGCCATCTCATCCTCAAGCCAAGGTGAAATCATGACGTTGAAAGCCATTTTCCAAAAAACCCTTTTGGCCGCATCCCTGCTGGGATTGCTGGCTCTGCCCTCGGCGACTTTTGCCGGGGAGTGTCCACGCGGAACGCTGGACAAAGCCTACTGCGACCGGGATATTGATTTGGTCGCAGACCTGCCGCTCGATCCGGGGGATTGGGTGGATCCCAGCACGATCATTTTCTCGTACACTCCGGTGGAAGATCCTGCGGTGTACGCCAAGGTGTGGGACGGCTTCACCAAGCACATGAGCGAGGTCACGGGCAGGCGTGTGATGTTCTTCCCGGTGCAGGCCTACGCTGCACAGTATGAGGCGATGCGCTCCGGACGCCTGCATGTGGCGGGCGTGAACACGGGCGGGAATCCCGTGGCCGTGAACTGCGCAGGTTTTGTCCCTTTTGCAATGATGGCCTCCGCCGACGGCTCCTTCGGCTACGAGATGGAAATCATCACACCTGCCGACAGCAACATCAAGTCAGTGAGTGACATCAAGGGCCGTTCGCTGGCGTTCACGTCGCCGACCTCGAACTCCGGGTTCAAGGCGCCGTCCGCGATTTTGAAGTCCGAGTTCGGGATGGTGGCCGAGCAGGATTTCGAGCCGAGCTATTCCGGAAAGCACGACAACTCGATCATGGGCGTGGCGAACAACGACTATGAGGCGGCGGCGGTTGCGAACTCCGTTCTCAAGCGCATGATTGACCGCAAGGTGGTGGATGCTTCAAAAATCCGCACCATCTACCGCTCGCAGACCTTCCCGACCACGGGCTACGGCCATGCGCACAACCTCCACCCGGAACTGGTCGCCAAGATCAAGCAGGCGTTCTTCACCTTCGAGTGGGCCGGGTCCGACCTGAAGAAGGAGTTCAAGAAGGAGGACCGCTTCATCTCCATCCACCACAAGTCCGACTGGGACATCATTCGCAAGATTGACAAGGCGAATGGCGTGAAGTACGACTGCCGTTAGTGGAAGCGGAGGAAGCTGCGATGCTGCGTCTTGAGGCTCTGCACAAGCGTTATGCCACAGGCGAGGTTGCCTTGCAACAAGTCAACCTGGAGGTGCCCAAGGGTCAGGTGATGACCCTGATCGGCCCCTCCGGAGCAGGCAAAAGCACCTTGATCCGTTGCGTGAACCGCTTGGTGCCCCCCACGGCGGGACAGATTTTCCTCGATGGCCAGGATGTCACGCACCTGAACAGTTGGGGACTGCGCCGCATGCGCCGGAAGATGGGGATGATCTTTCAGGAGTACGCGCTGGTGGAGCGCCTCACGGTGATGGAAAACGTGCTGTCTGGACGACTCGGCTACGTTGGTTTTTTTCGCAGCTTCCTCCGCAGATTCCCCCAGCAGGACATTGACGAAGCCTTCCGGCTGCTCGAACGCCTCGGCTTGGACCACATGGTGGACAAGCGGGCCGACGAGCTTTCCGGAGGGCAGCGTCAGCGCGTGGGCATCGCACGGGCGCTGATTCAGGATCCGCAACTGCTGCTCGTGGATGAACCCACCGCGAGTTTGGACCCCAAGACCTCCCGGCAGATCATGCGGCTGATTTGCGAACTCGCGCATGAGCGCAACCTCGCCTGCATCATCAACATCCACGACGTTCCACTCGCAAAAATGTTCGCGCAGCGTGTGGTCGGGTTGCGGCTGGGCGAGATCGTTTACGACGGTTCTCCGGAGGGACTCACCGACGACACCCTCAATGAAATCTACGGCGAGGAGGACTGGCACATCAACAAGTACGACCCTCCGCCTGCCGCCGAAGCCAACGATTGGGACGGGGAGGAGTCCGAACCCGCAGTGCTGGCAAGCTGAACCCGGAACATGAGTAGTGCCAGTGTGGCCTTGAGAACTTGGCGTCGCCAGCCGCTCATCCAGAACCTCCTCGTCCGCCGAGGACTTTATTTCGTTGCCCTCGTGTACCTCGTGCTGGCGTTCGGCACGCTGGAGGTGAACTGGATCCGGGCTTGGGAGGGCTTGCCGCGTGGACAGGCGTTTCTGGCCGGGTTCTTTCCTCCGGATTTCGCCTCGCGCTGGGAGGAAATCGTCGAGGGCGTGCTGGAAAGCCTGTGGATGACGGTTGCCTCCACCGTGGTCGGGGTGTTGTTGTCCATTCCTGTGGCCTTGGGCGCAGCCCGCAACATCGCGCACCCGCTCGTTTACTACTTCTGCCGGGGCATCATTGCCCTCTCCCGGAGCTTTCACGAAATCCTGCTGGCGATCTTCTTCGTCAAGTTCTTCGGGTTCGGCCCCTTTGCGGGCTTCGTCACGCTCAGTTTTGCGACCATCGGCTTTTTCGCAAAACTGCTCACCGAGGACATCGAGGACACCAGCGTGAGCCAGTCGGAAGCGATTCAGGCCACGGGAGCAAGCTGGTGGCAGTGGATCAACTACGGCATCCAGCCGCAGGTGATGCCGCGCATGATCGGACTGGCGATCTACCGACTCGACATCAACTTCCGGGAGTCGGCCATCGTCGGGGTGGTGGGCGGCGGGGGCATCGGTGCCACCTTGAACACGGCGTTTGAGCGCTACGAGTTCGATTCGGCAGCGGCGATTCTCGTGGTGATCATCGCCATCGTCTTCTGCGTGGAATACTCCTCCGGAATCATTCGCAAACGGGTGCAGTGATGGCGGTTTCCCAGCAAGGCACCCTCAAGACGTGGCAGCGTTACGACCGCAAGCGGCAGTTTCAGAACTGGGCGGGTTGGCTGACTGGCATCGCGATCTTCGTGGTCTGCTTTCAGTTCATCTCGGAGAAGACGTTCTGGATGTTCGTCTGGGACGCGCCGAACCAGGTGGGTGACTTGGTTTACCGGATGGTCCCGCCCAAGTGGGGCTATGCTGATAAAATCTGGATGCCGCTTTGGGACACGATCAACATTGCCACGCTGGGCACTGTGTTGGCGGTTCTGATTGCGGTTCCGGTCGCGTTCTTCGCGGCAAGCAACACATCGCCCAGCCCCACCTTCATCCGTCCCATCGCGTTGCTGGTGATCGTGTCGTCCCGCTCGATCAACTCCATCATCTGGGCCTTGCTGCTGGTCGCCATCGTCGGTCCCGGAATCTTTGCCGGCATCATCGCCATCGGATTGCGCTCCATCGGCTTTGTCGCCAAGCTGCTCTACGAGGCCATCGAGGAGATTGACCATCGGCAGGTCGAGGCCATTCAGGCCACAGGGGCCGGAGGCCTGCAAGTCCTCGTCTTCGGCATCGTCCCGCAAATCCTGCCCGCCTTCGCGGGAATCTCCGTTTACCGCTGGGACATCAACATCCGCGAATCCACCGTGCTGGGACTGGTCGGAGCGGGGGGCATTGGGATCCAATTGAACGCCTCGATCATGATGCTCTCGTGGAGTCAGGTGTCACTGATCCTGATCGCTATCATCTTCACGGTCATCCTCAGCGAGTGGGTCTCCGCGAAGGTGCGGCACGCCATCATCTGAAGCCCCCGGTTTGCAACCGATGCCAGCCTCCGAGGGCTGATCGGATTCAGAGATCCACCGTCATCTGAAGTTCAGCGCCACCACTGCTGCCACGGCAAAGCCGATCCCCACCCAGTTGCGGCGCGACATCCGCTCGCGCCAGATCCCCACCCCCACCAAGGTTCCCAGCAACACCACGGAAACCGAGTGCAGGGTGTAGGCAACCGCCGAGTGGCCGATGAAGAGTTCACTTCGCAACGCCCCCAGCAGCCCTCCGATCACCATGAAATTCGTCAAGCCGAGCAACTGCCCCCACAGGAAGGAACTCAGGGGCACGGGGCGCTTCCAGACGGCGAGCGTGAGCAGGGAAAACACGAGGGAAAAGCTGAAGACGAGGGTGACGTAGAGGAAGTGTTCGGGTTTCGGACCCCATGTGTTGAAGAGGTTGGTCCAGAGGCTCACCGTTCCCATGGTGACCATCAGCACAGGGAAGTAGCCCAACGCCCTCCAGTCCAGTCCGATTATGGAGGGGTTCGAGGTGGGACGCAGCCCCCAAAGTGCCAGCAGGGTGCAGCCAAGGCCGACCACGATCCATTGCGTCAGCGGCTCATCCAAGAAGAAAACTCCAAACGTGACCGGAATTCCCAGCGAGAGACGGGAGGCGGAGAGGCTAAGGGAAAGGCCGTAGCGCTGGATGCCCCACCGGAGCATGAGGAAGGCTCCGGGCCAGAGGAGGCCGCCGCCGATCCCCAAGCCCACGGTTTCCACACTCAGGCCCGGCCAGCCGTCCCAACCCACGAATGCCCAGCCCACCAACGACGCAGAGAGGTAATTCGACGCGATCACCCCAACGGTGTCAATCTTCCGGGACTCGCACCACTTGACAAAGGCAGCGTTGAAAACGGATCCGAAGATCGCAAGGGCGAGGAACAGCATCAAACTTTTGATTAACTTTTGAACATCTCGTTGTGGGGTGTCCCCTGGAAGCGAATCACGGGCATGGCCCGCTCTCAGGACGCTTCAGGTCGTGCGGGACTCCGGAACGCAAGAGGGGCGTACTTGAGGCGCTCGGCCTTGAGCCGACACTCCCCCTGTGGTTGTGGAGCAAAGAGGCGTGTGCTTCAGAGAAGCACGGTTTCTTGTATCTTGGGTTGTTGATCCAGCACACACTCTCCCATCCAACCCCATTTCCCTGCGCCGCGCATCCGTTCCCTGAGCGGGGTTCCCGCGCCTCCGTCCTTGCGTGGAGCCGAAGGCGGCCGCCCTGCCTCTTGCATTCACGGGATCATCACCTGAAAACCCTCGCGTTTGACCAGATCGCTGAGTTTGGAGTCCGAACAAACAAACAGGTCCGTTGCCTCGCCATAGGCCTTGAAAAAGGCAAACTGGAGGCTGTCGAGCGATTTCAAGCGAATGCTTTTCGGCATAGCGGTGCAGCAGGGTTTCCGCCTCAACCGTCACTAATGATGAAAAACGGAGGACTTCGTAACGTGAGTCAAGATCCTCTTGAAACTTGTTGAGCAGGGCCTTGAATGCTTTGAAATTCAGCCTGTTTTCCCGGTGTTTTCTATAAACAGTTGAAGTGAATTCAATGCGGCACAACTCTGAAATGATGAGGTTGCATTCAGAGTTTTGATACAGCGCAAGGACTTCCGGTGTTCCAACTTCACGATGGTAGATTTTCACAAGAGAGGAAGTGTCCAAGAAATAATTCATACCCGATCCTCACGGGCCTCAATCACGTCATCGGACCAGTTGCCTTCAGAAGTAGCCGTCAGTTCATGAAGGTCTTCTATTGAAAAGTTCGGTTTTTTCTTGGGAGCTTCTTTTTTTAAACTTTCCAGAACCAAGATCTGATCATACAGCAAGATCAATTCATTGCTGTTCATTGTACTGATTGACCGATAGATGTTTTCCTTGATGTTCATTCTCACCTCGTTTGTTGTGTGGTGGAGTGTCGCTGGCCGTCCTTCAGTTGGAGTTGGTCGCAAATGGCCTTCGGGAAGCTCAGTTGGTCGGCAGGGGTGAGGGTCGCAGTCGTCATGGTGCTCCATCAAAAAGGGTTCACCCCCATCCTACCCCATTTCCCTGCGCCGCGCATCCGTTCCCTGAGTGGGGTGCCCGTGCCCCCGTCCCTGCGTGGAGCC
>CAZQXS010000044.1:0-2496 GCA_964597275.1 uncultured Pseudomonadota bacterium
AATAAGTAGATACTCATGAAGCCTGCGAAAGACTCCATTTGGGGAATGACTCCAAATCGGGCATTGGCAAAGCAGCTTGCTGTCCGCGATATTCCCTCTTTGGTTTATGACGCTGTCAATCTGGAGGGGGTGGCTATGAGCCTGCCCGAGGTGCAAGCCCTTCTTGACGGCATCACGGTTGGCGGTCATAAAATCAGTGATCAAAATATGGCCATCAATCAGGCTGACACATGGAGGCACCTACTTGCCTTGATTGAAAATGAAAATTTCACCTTTTCAAAAGCGATTGCTTTGGAGCTACACTCAATTGCAGGTAAAGACGAGGCTCTGAATTGGGGTACATTTCGAACAGGAAACGTCATGATCGGCGGCACCGATTATGAACCTCCTGATCCGGAAAGGCTTGATGACCTCTGGCTGGAGGTCGAATCCGAAGTTTCCAAAATGACGGACATTTACAATCGAGCAATTGCAGTTTTTCTGAAAATGGCAAGAGCGCAGTTTTTCTGGGATGTCAATAAACGGATGGGTCGGTTTATGATGAATGGAATTCTTTTATCCAGTGGCTATCCAGTCATCAATGTTCCTGTTAAGAGAAAACAAGAGTTCAATCAGTTAATGCTGGATTATTATTCGACTGGAGCAATGTCCGCGATGAATGAGTTTGCACGAAGTTGTCTGAATGCGAAAATCATCAATAATTTCAAATAACCCCCACTGCTTGCGGTGGGAATTTTCATCCAAATATTCTTTCTGCTCATAACCTAATCAAGGAGCCACCATGAATCCCTGGCTGATGTTGCTCGTCATGCTGATCGCATGGGGGGTGCTTGCGTTCCACCTCGTCGTCAAATTCGGAGTGCTGCGGCGCTTGGCACCGGAAGAGCGGCTGGACCAGCCCTTGCGGCGTCTGGGTGCGCTGATCGGCATCGGCTTGGGCCAGAAGAAATTTCTGGACCGCAGCCGCGAGCGTGGTCCCGGAATCATCCACGCCTTCATCTTCTGGGGCGCGGTCCTCATTGGTGCCCGCGAACTCACGCTGATGGGCGAGGGCTTTGTCGAGGGCTTTCAGGAGTACCTGCCGTTGTTGGGGTCCAACCACCTTGCCGGATTCGCCTACATTTTCGTGTACAACCTTGCGGAAGTGGTGGTGTTGGCCGGGGTGCTGATCATGCTCTACCGCCGCATCGTCCCCCAGCCCAAGCGGCTCTCGCTCAACTGGGAGGGCATCTATGTGCTGCTCTACATCGGCACGATCATGCTCACGGACCTGCTCTTTGACGCTGGCCGCTTCAACCTCATTCAGCACTGGAACCACGACCTCCACTACTTCCACAGCTCCGTGTACGGCACCGAGATGGAATGGGCGCCCTTTGCGGCCTTCCTCGCCGGAATCTTCGCGCCGCTGGGAGAGACCGCCAACGCCTTCCTCTACCACTTCGGCTTCTGGGGGCACGTTCTGGTGATGCTCACCTTTGTGAACGTCCTCATCAACACCAAGCAGTTTCACGAAATCACCGCCCTGCCCAACGTCTTCCTGAGTTCGCTCGACCGTCCGCACACCCCAGTCCCGCTGCTGGACTTGGAAGACGAGGCCGCATGGGAGGAGGAGCGCATCGGCATGACGCGCTTGGAGCAACTCACTTGGAAGCAGGGGCTTGACCTCTATTCCTGCACCGAATGCGGGCGCTGCTTTGATGTCTGTCCCACCTATGTCACCAACAAGCCGCTCACGCTCAAGGACTTCAACGTCTCCCTGCTCCACTACATGCGCGAGGAACAGGGCAGCCTGTTCCGGACGGGCAAGACCAGCGACCGCAAAACCCTCGTCGGCGACGTGATTTCGGAGGATACGCTCTGGGCCTGCACCACCTGCCGCGCCTGCGAGGACGCCTGCCCCGTCACCATCGAACATGTGCCCCGCATCCTTGCCATGCGTCAGGGCGAGACCATGATGAAGGAGGCCCAGCCGCAGGAACTCAACTCCGCTTACAAAGGGCTGGAACGTAACTTCAATCCGTGGGGCATCGGCTTCGACCAGCGGGCGGATTGGGCCAAGGATCTCGACATCCCCCTCATGTCCGAGAGCAATCCGGATGAGTTGGACGTGCTGATGTGGGTGGGTTGCGCCGGATCGTTCGACAGCCGCAACCAGAAGATCGCCAAGGCGACCGCAACCCTGATGAAAAAGGCCGGAGTGCGCTTTGCCATCCTTGGGAGCGAGGAAAAATGCACGGGCGACCTCGCCCGGCGTTCCGGAAACGAAATGCTCTACCAGATGCTTGCTGGGGAGAACGTGGAAACGCTCAACGGCTACAAGGTCAAGAAGGTCGTCACCAACTGCCCGCACTGCCTCAACTCCCTCAAGAACGAGTACTCGCAGCTTGGCGGGAACTACGAGGTGTACCACCACACACAATACCTCAACCAACTCTCCGCCGAGGGCCGGCTGCCCCAGCCGCAAGCCTCGTCCAAGCGCAAGATCACCTACCACGA
>CAZQXS010000044.1:2596-12781 GCA_964597275.1 uncultured Pseudomonadota bacterium
GGCTGCCCCTTCTGCATGACCATGATCTCGGACGGCATCGCCACCTCCGACCACGCCGAGCGGATGGAGGCCAAGGATGTCTCCGAACTCATGCTCGAATCCCTCGAACCCTCCTCCGCCTGAACAAATACCTTTCGACATTCCCGCAAAAACCTGATATAAAGATTGGTTGTTGTTCAGTCGCAATCGACCTTTGGGTGCAATGCACGTCAATTTAGCGGACGTTGCACGGCTGGTAGAACCCAGCCTGCACGACGCAGGCTACCACCTTTATGACTTGGAGCTTCGCTCGGAAGGGCAGGCCCAAGTGTTGTGCGTGATGATCGATGCTCCGGAGGGCGTGGGGCTGGACGACTGCGTGAAGGTGACGCGCACGCTCGATCCGCTGCTGGATGAGGTCGAGGTGATCCCCGGCAAGTACACGCTGGAGGTGTCGTCCCCAGGAATCTTCCGGAAGCTGAAAACCCGGGGGCATTTCCAGCAGTACACCGGACACCGCATCCGCCTCAAGCTTCGTCAGAAAGGCGAGTCGTTTTCTAGCGGAGTGGGCTTGCTGGAAGCCGCGACCGAGCAAGGGATTCAGTTTCGCCCGGAAAAACAGGACCTGCGGCTCGACCTGAGTTACGAAGACATTTCCAAGGCCAACCTAGAGCCAAAACTTTAGCAAACAAAGGCAGATTTGAAGGACAACCTGCTGGAAGTCATCCAGGAAGTCTCCCGCGAAAAGGGGCTGGACGAGGAAACCGTGACCAAGGTGGTCGCGGATTCCATGGTGCAAGCCGCCCAGCGCAAACTCCCCTACCTCACCGTGGAGGGCCGTATCCACCCCAAGACGGGCAAGATCGAGCTTTTCCACTACAAGGAGGTGGTGGACGTGGTGGAAGACCCCCACAACGAGATTTCCCTGCTCGAAGCCCACGAGATGGACCCGGAAGCCGCCGTTGGCGACGAGGTGGAGTATCAGGTCAGCGACCGCGAGATTGACCGTATCGCCCGCTCCGCCCGGCAGTTCATGTTCACCAACGTCAAGGATGCCGAGCGCGACATGGTGGTGGACACCTTCGACAAGCGCATTGGCGAGATCATCACCGGAACCGTGCTGCGCACCGAGGCCAACGGGCGGGTGGCGCTCAACTTCATGAACCGCACCGAAGCCTACCTCTACTGGCGGGAGCAGATTCCGGGAGAGCGCTACAACTACGGGGATCACGTCAAGGTGTACCTGATGGACGTGAACAACAACCCGCAGCGTGCCTCGCAGCTCAGCATCTCCCGCACCCATCCCGGTGTGCTAATCAAACTCTTCGAGATGGAAGTCCCGGAGATTTTCGACGGAATCGTGAGCATCATCCACGCTACGCGGGAACCCGGCAAGCGCGCAAAGATCTCGGTGGTCAGCAACGATGACGACATTGATCCCGTCGGCGCGTGCGTCGGCATCCGGGGCAGTCGCGTGCAAACCATCGTCAACGAACTGAGCGGAGAGCGCATTGACATCGTGCGCTGGGCCGAAGACATCGAGACGTATGCCCGCAACGCCTTGGCCCCGGCAGAGATCGAGTCCATGACGATCAATGAGGACAAGCGGGAAATCAAGGTGCAGGTGGAGCCAGACCAGCTCTCCCTCGCGATTGGCCGCCAAGGGGTGAACGTCCGGCTCGCCTCCAAGCTGACGGGCTACAAAATTGACGTGCGCTCCTCCGAACCCGAACGGCTTTCGATCGAGGAACAGTTGGACATCGAACTTGAGAAAGTCCGGCTCCAGCGCGAGCAGGAAGCTGCTGATGAAGCGGGAACAGCGGAAACCTCCCCTGCGACCGAAACCGAAGCTGCCGAAACCGAAGTCGCCGAAACCAAAACCTCTGAAGACGCTACCGCCGAAGCCCCAGAAGCCGCCGAGGCAGTTGCCGTGGAGGAGACTCCTGCGGCAGAGGAAGCCCCAGAAGCCGCCGAGGCAGTTGCCGTGGAGGAAACTCCTGCGGCAGAGGAAGCCCCAGAGGCCACCGAGGCAGTTGCCGTGGAGGAGACTCCTGCGGCAGAGGAAGCCCCAGAAGCCGCCGAGGCAGTTGCCGTGGAGGAAACTCCTACGGCAGAGGAAGCTCCTGCTGAAGAGAAGGCCGTTGCCGAAGCCAGCGCTCCTGCCGAGGAGGCTGAAGTTCCAGAAGCCTCTGCCGAAGGGGCCGAGGCTTCAACCGTGGAATCGGCTCCCGCTCCGGAGCAGGAACCTGCGGTTGAGGAGACCTCCGAAGATACTCCTCAAGCTGAGGATGCCGAACAGGCTCCCAGCGCATAATTCCATTTTTCTGTTTTTTTTCCTAGCGCATTGATCCATGTCCACCCTTCGAGTTTTTGAACTGGCCCGTGAGTACAAGACGCCAGTCCGACAGTTCCTGCAAGTGATTCGGCAGGGCGGAGTGGATGTCAACGGGCACTTTGACGAGTTGACCGAAGAACAGGCGGCACTCGTCAAGAAAATCATGAAAGCCCCCGGAGGAGGGGTGGCCTCGTCCAAAGGGGCGGCGACCGGAGTGCGACGTCGGGTCATCTCTGCACGCAAGGAAGAGGATGAGGTCGAACCCGAAGAGGAAGCAGAAGAGGAGACCAACAAGGTCATCACGATCAAGGCCCGCACTCGCACGGACGACGGTGAAAACCGTCCGCGCCGCATCCGCAGGGCCACCAAGTCCGAAGCATCCGCTCCTGCCGAGGAAAAGCCGGACGAGGCCGCTGTTGCCGAGCCAAGCACTGAAGCTGAAGCCCCGGAAGGTTCTGCAAAGGAATCGGAAGCCAAGAAGCCCGTAGCAACTCCAGAATCCCCCAAGTCTGACGACACGCCCACCGCAGAAGCGGAAAAGCCCGCTCCGAAAACAACTCCAGCCGCCAAGCAGGAAGCAGCCAAGACCAAAGAGCCGCAAGCCCGCAAGCAGGCTCCGGAGGACAAGAAGGCTCCGAAAAAAGCAGGCGATGCAGACAAGAAGGGTGCCAAGAAAGAAAAGCGGGTTGAGCATCCGAACCGCCCGGAACGCTGGGAGGACAAAGACGCCCTGCGCGCCTCTCAGAAACCCGGCAAATCCAAGGCGCCGTTCAAGGATTACTATTCCAGCGAGGAGGAAGACATCCTGCGCCGCCGCAAGAAATCGGATCGGCATCGAGATCACGGCAGGGCGCGGGGAACGGTTTCGGCAAACAAGTCCGACTCCAAGCACGTTTTCAATCCGCGCCGCCGCACCATCAAGATCGGCAACTCCGTCACTGTCGGCGACCTGGCCAGTCTCATCGGCATCCGCGTTCCGGACATCCTCAAGAAGCTGATGGATTTGGGGACGATGGCGACGATCACGCAATCCATTCCCGGAGAAACCGCTACGCTGATCGCTGCCGAGTTTGACGTCGAAGTCGAAAACGAAACATTTGAGATCGAAGATGCGGTGAGGGAGGAGACGATTGCCGAGACCGACTTGGAGTCCCGCTCCCCCATCGTCACGATCATGGGGCATGTTGACCACGGGAAAACCTCCTTGCTCGACTACATCCGTGCCACCAAGGTGGTGGAGGGCGAGGCCGGAGGCATCACCCAGCACATCGGCGCGTATCATGTCGAGTCCGATTCCTACAGAATCACCTTCCTCGACACGCCCGGACACCAAGCCTTCTCGGAAATGCGGGCACGAGGCGCACAGGCCACGGACCTCGTGGTGTTGGTCGTAGCCGCCGACGACAAGGTGCAGCCCCAAACCATCGAGGCAATCAACCACGCCAAGGCCGCCGAGGTTCCCATCATCGTCGCGGTCAACAAGGTGGACCGCCCGGAAGCCAACCCGGATCGCATCCGGCAGGAACTGCTGGAGCATGAACTGGTCGCAGAGGAGTTTGGTGGCGACACGATCATGCTCAACGTCTCGGCGCTCAAGGGCGACGGCGTGGATCAACTGCTGGAAATGATCCAGCTTCAGGCCGAAGTGCTGGAACTCACCTCCACCGCCAAGGGCTTGGCGCGCGGCGTCATCATCGAATCCCGCATCACCCGCGGCCAAGGCGCCGTCGCGTCCGTGCTGGTGCAGCGCGGCACCCTGAAGGTGGGCGACTCCTTTGTCGTCGGATCCACCTTTGGCCGAGTGCGGGCGATGTACGACGATATGGGACAGCCCATCCGCGAGGCGGGTCCGACGATTCCGGTGGAACTGACCGGGCTTTCGGAGGTGCCTGCGGTTGGCGAGCAGTTTGTGGTGTTGGAGGATGAAAAAGCCGCCCGCCAGATTGCCGAGCAGCGCGGACTGCAATTGCGGGAGGACCAGATCGCGCAACGGCAGCGCACGAACTTGCAGAACTTCTTTGAGAACGTCAAGGACGAGGACGAGAAGGAACTCCTGCTCCTGCTCAAAGCCGATGTGCAGGGATCGGTGGAAGCCATCAAGTCCTCGCTGGAGCAGCTTGCCACCGAAACGGTTTCGGTGCAGATCATCCACAGCGCAGTGGGCAGCATCACGGAATCGGACGTGACGCTGGCCGCCGCCTCCAACGCGATCATCATCGGCTTCAACGTCCAGACCGAGACCAAAGCCAAGGAACTGCAAGCCCGCGAAGGCACGGACATCCGCAGCTACAACGTGATCTACGAGGCGCTGGACGACGTGCGGGCGGCGATGACAGGCCTGCTGTCTCCGGAAATCGTCGAAGAAGTCCTCGGCCACTGCGAAGTCCGGGAGGTGTTTGCCATCGCAAAAACGGGCACCGTCTTTGGCTGCTACGTCCGTGACGGGCGCATCCTCCGCAACAGCTTGGCCCGCATCCTCCGCAACGACGAAACCGTCTTCAACGGCTCGGTCCTTTCCCTCAAACGCTTCAAGGACGATGTTCGGGAGGTCACTCACAACTACGAATGCGGGGTGGTCATGGACTTTCCGGAAGTGCAGGCCGGCGACACGTTGGAGGTCTATCAGCACGTAGAGGTCGCTGCCACGCTTTAGCCTCCATGCGACGCAACCCAAGGCTGCACCGCAACGTTCAGGTGCAGCGGCACCTCTCGGAAATCCTGGTCCGGGAGAGCAACGACCCCCGCTTCCAGCGCGTCACGGTCAGCCGCGTGGAAGCATCCAAGGACATGTCCTTCGCCAAAGTCTTCGTCTCCGTCTTCCCCTCGGAAAGCAAGGCCGAACTGGTGGAATCGCTCAACCACGCCGCCGGATTCTTCAGCCGGCACCTCGGCCAGCGCCTCACCAACCGCCTCACGCCGCGCCTCCTCTTTGTCTTTGACGAGGGCTTTGACCACTCCCTCCACATTGACGAGCTGCTGCGCAAGGACGCCGCGAATCACCCCGCTTCCGACTGACCGCAGGTGCGCATCCTCTGCCTCGACAAACCGAGCGGGTGGACGTCCTTCGACGCGGTCAAATTCCTCCGCAGCCGTTGCCAAACCCGCAAGGCCGGGCACCTCGGCACGCTGGACCCGCTGGCCACCGGAGTGCTGCCCGTCTTCTTGGGAGAGGCCACCAAGCTCATCCCGCTCTTCAACCAGCAGCACAAAAGCTACCGCGCCACTGTTTTGCTGGGGCGGCAAACCGACACCTGGGACACCGAGGGGGCAACCCTTGCGGAAAAATCCACGGACTCCCTGACGGCTGAAGTGGTTCGGAACGCGCTGGAAACCTTTCAAGGAGCCATCGAACTGCCGATTCCGGCCTTCTCCGCCCGCAAGGTGCAGGGTCGCCGCGCCTACGAACTAGCCCGCAAAGGAGAGGTGGTGCCGGAGCAAACCCAACAGGTCGTGATTGACGAATTTCAGATTGAAGTCCTTGAGCCACCCAACGTCTCCTTCGGCCTGCGCTGCACCTCCGGAACCTACATCCGCTCGATTGCCCATCAGCTTGGACAGCAACTCGGCACAGGCGCATGTCTCGCGCAACTGCGGCGCGTGCAGGTGGGACAGGAATTTGGCGAAGCCGAAAGCGTGGCCCCGGATCAGTTGGGCGACGACCCGCAAGGCTGGCCGTGGATGAACCTCCGGAACTTGCTCAAGGATCGCCCCTCCGTGCGATTCGATGACGCAGCTTTGCAGAAACTCCGCAACGGGCAGCGCGTGGCCGTCACTGCGGAGCATTGGGAGGGGGAAGCCCCGCCGCCCAAAGCCTTGGAAAAGGGGGTCTCTGTCTGTGCGTGGACGGCTTCCGGAGAAAATCTCGTTGCGCTTGGCCGCGTTCTGTGGGAGAATGGTCAGGATTATTTGCAACCCTACAAGGTTTTTCATCAGGACCGTACATGCTGACCAAGGAACAAAAAGACGAAATCTCGAAAGAATTTGGCAAGAGCGAAGGCGACACCGGTTCGACCGAAGTGCAGATTGCCCTGCTCTCGGCCCGGATCATCTACCTCACCGAGCACCTGAAGCAGCAGCCGAAGGACTACAGTTCCCGGCGCGGACTGCTCAAGCTGGTGGGTCAGCGTCGCAACTTCCTGAACTACCTGAAGTCCCGGAACATGTCGAGTTACGACACCATCACCCAACGTCTTGCCATTCGCCGCTAGGCATCCGGACGAAGTGGCTCCGCAGAGTCTGAGTGCGAGGACAGGCTTTGTCGGTTCCGTGGAATCCCCAGCGTGGCTGGAGGCTTCCGCATTCCTCGCCATCCCACGTCACCTGCACATACCATCCTCAACCGCCCTGCCCCAAAATTTACGCCAAGCCGGATGCCAGAACGAGCGGGCGCAGACCACAGTTTCAGGGCTGGATGATGTGCGGGAGACAATGCATATCCCATTGAAGGAGATTCATGGAAATCGTTAAGACCCAATTCGGCGGTGCCGAATTCTCAATTGAAACCGGACGCCTTGCCAAGCAGGCGAACGGCTCCGTGCTGGTGCAGTACGGGGACACCATGGTGCTGGTCGCCGCAACCGCAGACAAGGGCTGTGGCGGGGAAAAGGATTTTTTCCCGCTCGCCGTCTTCTACGTCGAAAAACAGTATGCGGCAGGCCGCATCCCCGGAGGGTTCTTCAAGCGCGAAGCCCGGCTCTCCGATTACGAGACGCTGACCTCGCGTGTCATTGACCGCCCGTTGCGCCCCTCGTTCGAGAAGAACTACATGGCGAACACCATCGTGCAGGCGACGGTGCTGAGCCACGACCTGGTGAACCCCTCGGACGTGGCCGCGATGATCGGTTCGTCTGCGGCACTCTGCCTCTCGGACATTCCGTTCCACAACCCCATCGGCGGCATTCGTGTGGGTCGTGTGGACGGCGAGTTCGTCACCAACCCCACCCCGGCCCAGCTTGAGGAAAGCGAGCTCAACATCTTCATGGCCGGCTCCAAAGAGGCCATCCTGATGGTGGAGGGCGAGGCCGACGAGGTTTCGGAAGCCGTGATGCAGGAGGCCATCTGGTACGGGCATGAGCAGATTCAGCCGATCATTGCGATGCAGGAGGAACTGGTCAAGCGCGTCGGCAAGGAAAAGCGCGTGGTTCCGACCCCGGAGGTCAACGCCGAACTCCAGCAAAAAGTGGACTCGGTCGCCACCAGCCGCATTCAGGACGCCCTGCGCATCAGCGACAAGCAGGAGCGCTACGCCCGCATGGACGCGCTTCAGGAGGAAGTCGTTGCCGAGGTCTTGGGAGACACTCCGGAAGACGGCGACAAGACGGAAGTTCAGGAGCGCTTCGGGAGCATCAAGAAGGAAGAAATGCGGAAGCGCATTCTTTCCGATGCCGTCCGCATTGACGGGCGCGGCCCCAAGGACATCCGCCCCATCACCTGCGAAACCCGCGCACTGCCGCGTGCGCACGGCTCGGCGATCTTCACTCGCGGAGAAACGCAAGCCCTGGCCGCAACCACGCTGGGCACCCGCGAAGACGAGCAGATGATCGACAACTTGTTCGGCCTCTCCTACAAGAACTTCATGCTGCACTACAACTTCCCCAGCTTTTCGGTCGGGGAAGCCCGCCCCCCGCGAGGTCCGGGACGCCGCGAGATCGGCCACGGCTATCTTGCGGAAAAGGGACTCACGCCGATGCTTCCGGGCAAGGAATCCTTCCCGTACACCATCCGGCTCGTCTCGGAAGTCCTTGAGTCGAACGGTTCCTCCTCGATGGCCACCGTCTGCGCCGGCTCGCTGGCCATGATGGACGCCGGGGTTCCGCTGCCCCGCAACACCGCAGGCATCGCGATGGGCCTGATCTTTGACGAAGCCTCCGGAAACTCCGTGATTCTCTCGGACATCCTTGGTGACGAGGATCACTTGGGCGACATGGACTTCAAGGTCGTGGGCACCGAAAAAGGTGTGACGGCCTTGCAGATGGACATCAAGATTCAGGGACTCACGAAGGAGATCGTCACGAACGCGCTGGATCAGGCGCTGGAAGGTCGGCAGCACATCCTCAAAATCATGGATGAAAGCCTCGGCCAGCCCCGCGTCGGACTCTCCAGCCACGCGCCCCGCTTCATCACCCACAAGATTCCGCAAGCAAAGATCGGCGCTGTGATCGGCCCAGGCGGCAAGGTGATCAAGGGCATCGTCGAGAAAACCGGAGTCAAGATCAACGTGGATGACGACGGCGTGGTTTCCATCGCGTCCCGCGACCACAAGGCGGTGGACGTCGCACTGGAGATGGTGCGCGACCTCACTCGCACGGTGGAGATCGGTGAAGTGTACACCGGACCCGTCAAGAAAGTCGTCGAGTTTGGCGCATTCGTCGAGATCTTCCCCGGAACGGAAGGACTTGTGCATGTCTCCAATCTCGCCCAAGAGCGCGTGAAGAATGTCACCGACGTGGTCAACGAAGGCGACATCGTCACCGTCAAGGCAACCGGACTGGACCGACGCGGCAAGATTTCCTTGAGCATGAAGGACGTCTGACCGCTACAACCCAAAGCAGAATTGGGTGATCGGTTTTCAGGGATCGGTGATCCGTCACCGAAAGCCGAAAACCGACAACTGAGAACCGAAGGAGGCGTATGCGGCAGTTTTTGACTGCGGCGGCCATCATGCTGATGGCCTCCGTGACCTCAGCGGAACCCCTCAGCCAGAGTTGCTCCCAGCAGGGAGACTCGGCCTGCATTGACTGGGACCGCCAGTTGATCATCGCCGAGGGCATTGGCGTGCCCTCAGCAACCGCGAAGAGCATCGCGCAGAAAAACGCGACTGCCGAACGCGCCGCCCGGCTGGACGCCGCCCGCAACATCCTTGAGATGGCCAAGGGCGTCAACCTCTCCTCAAGCACAACCCTCAAGGATGCGATGCTCCAGGACGACACCGTCCGGACTCGCATCCAAGGGGTGCTGTACGGCCTGCGAGTCGTGGGCACTCCGCGCTACTTCTCGGACGGCAGTGTGCGGCTCCGCATGGAGGCGTCGCTCCGAGAAACCATTCCCCCAGAATTGTACGCGACTCCCCAAGCCGGACCTCCACAAGAAATCCCCGCCCCCACTAGCACGGTTCCCCCGAACACCCGCATTGACCTCAATCGCGTGTACTCCGGGCTTGTGGTGGACGCGCGGGGCACGGACGTGCAACCCGCCATGTCTCCGAAGCTCGTGGACGAAGACGGCGTGGAACTCTACGGTTCCGCGTATGTCGCACAGGAGTTCGTGCAAAAGCACGGCATGGCGGGCTACGTCAAAACCATCGAGCAGGCACAGGACAACGACCGGGTGCAGCCTCAGCCGCTGGTGGTGCAAGCGGTCGGAACCTCTGGAGCGAATCGCACCAATCTCGTTCTCGGCAATGACACCGCCTCCGCGCTGCGCAAAATCGCCAAGAACCTCAACTTCCTGCGCGAAGCCAGAGTGGTGATCGTGATTGACTGAGGGACCATGCTGCTGGGCCTCCTTCCTGCCGAGTCCACACAGCCCCTCAAGGAACGCAAGCACGGCGGCTCGCTCCACTGGCTCTGCAAGGATTGCCACACCCCCATCGCCCAGCACCGCCACCTCATCAGCGTGGATGGTGCCTCACCCTACCGCGTGTTCCAAAATCCCGCAGGCATCCTCTTCACCATCCTCACCCTCTCCCACTGCCAGTCCGTCTGTGACGCCTCTGAGGAAATCTGGGAACACACCTGGTTTCCGGGCTACCCGTGGGTGATCCTCAACTGCTCCATGTGCCGCCTGCACTTGGGATGGCGCTTCCCCAATCCGGAAAAAACCCCTGCCGAATTCTTCGGCCTCGTCCGGGACCACCTTGTCGAAGCCAAGGG